>PAJK01000038.1 GCA_002706025.1 Oceanospirillaceae bacterium | reverse complement strand
CTTCGGCAATGTTCCAGGCAACTAACAGCAGCAGTGCGGCCATGGACGCCATGGGCAGATGCGCCAGCAGAGGTGCCAGGACCAGCAGGCCAGCCATAACCACGGCGGCGTGAATCATGGCGGCAAGCGGGGTAAAATCACCGGAGCGTACATTGGCCGCAGAGCGGGCAATGGCGGCGGTGGCGGTGATGCCACCAAAGAACGGAGCGACGATATTGCCGATGCCCTGACCGAGCAGTTCGCTGTTGGCACTGTGGCGGGGGCGGGGCATGCCATCCAGCACGACGGCGCACAGCAGGGATTCGATGGCGCCGAGCATGGCAATCGAGAAGGCCGCCGGTAACAGCAGCTCTAATAACGTCAGCGATAAGCCGATGGGCTGGCCATCCGCACCAGGCTGATTCCACGGCCAGACAAATTCCGGCAGAACCGGCGGAATGCCCATGCCACTGCTACCGTCCGCCAGCAGATAGTGAAAACGGGTACCGATGGTTTCGGTTTCCATTCCCTGCAGCCCGAGCAGCCAGGCAATCACAACACCAACGATCAGCGCCGGAATATGGGGCGGAAAGCGGCTCAGTTTTTTGAGGATGATCAGCGTCGCCAGTGTGCCTGCTCCGACGATCAGGGCGGCGCTGTCGAACGCCGGCAAATGCTGCCACAGGGCGCTGACTTTCTCTGTGTAGGTTTCCGGGAATTCAAAATCGAGACCAAAGAAATCCTTCAGCTGCAGGGTGGCGATCACCACGGCAATGCCTGAGGTAAAGCCGAGCGTGACGGATTCCGGTATGTATTCGATAAAGCGCCCAAGGCGGGCAAAGGCCATGGCGATCAGAATGACGCCGGACAGCAGGGTAGCCAGCAGCAGGCCACCGAGGCCGAACTTCTCGGCGATGGGGTAGAGGATCACCACAAACGCGGCGGTGGGGCCGGAGATGCTGAAGCGTGAGCCACCGGTAAGGGCAATCAGGAAGCCGGCGATCATGGCGGTGTAGAGGCCGTATTGCGGCGCGACGCCGCTGGCAATGGCCAGAGCCATGGACAGCGGGATGGCAATCACACCGACGGTGAGGCCGGCAATCAGATCGCCTGAGAATTGCTTGCGGCCATAAGGCTGTTGCAGAGACTCGCGCAGGGCATGGCCGATACGCAGGGAAAACAGGTGCGATCTGTGTGGCATACAACATCCGGCTGATTGGTAGAAACCGCAGTATACCCCAGCCACCGGGGTCCGTCCGAATGTAAGGAAAGGTCAGGTTGTGTCGGGTTACGCTGGCATCGGGCGGGTTCGTGATTTCCCTCAATTTTATATTGATATTCCTATTGTTAGCTGACAGGGCCGCAGTCCACCTGCTGTTCAGCCGGTGGTGCCGGCAATACAGGATTCTCATAAGGAGAGAGCGATGAGATGGTCAAATGTTATATCCGCTGCGGCGGTGCTGGGACTTTCTGCTGCTGCCCAACTGTCATGGGCGGCGGAACCGATTGCGCCGGTTGAGCCGGTAAAAGAAGTGAATCTGGCAGAATCTGAGCTGGGTAAGAAACTCTATTTTGATCCGCGTTTGTCGAAGTCAGGATTTATTTCCTGTAACTCATGCCACAACCTCAGCATGGGCGGGACGGATAATCTGAAAACATCGATTGGTCATAACTGGAGTCAGGGACCGATCAATGCGCCAACGGTACTGAATTCGTCATTAAATGTGGCACAGTTTTGGGATGGTCGTGCGGCGGATCTGAAAGAGCAGGCCGGTGGTCCGATTGCTAATCCGGGGGAAATGGCCTTCACCCATGTGCTGGCCGTGGATGTGCTGAAATCCATTCCCGGTTATGTGCAGGAATTCCGTCTCGTGTTTGGTACTGATGAAATTAATATCGATCAGGTAACGTCTGCGATTGCTGAGTTTGAAAAAACGCTGGTCACTCCAGGGGCGCGCTTTGATCAGTGGTTGCTGGGTGATGCAGATGCGATTACTGCGCAGGAAAAAGCCGGTTATGAATTATTTAAAAATTCCGGCTGCGTTGCCTGCCACAATGGTGCTGCTGTTGGCGGCTCGTCATTTCAGAAAATGGGCCTGATCGAAGCGTATCAGACAAAGAATGCCGCTCAGGGGCTGGCCGGAATTACCGGTAAAGATGCGGACCGGATGAAATTCAAAGTACCGACGCTGCGCAACGTGGAACTCACTTATCCGTATTTTCACGATGGTGAAGCTCAGACACTGACAGAAGCGGTGGATATTATGGGTCGCTTACAGCTGGGTCGTAAATTCAGCGATAAAGAGAATGCGCAGATCGTTGCATTTCTGAAAACACTGACAGGCGATCAGCCGCTATTTAATTTACCACTGTTACCACCGTCGACGGATAAAACCCCAGTGCCAACACCGTTTGATTAATATCGGAATCAATAAAAATGAATAAAAAGCCCCGCAATTGCGGGGCTTTTTATTTGCGCTTTTAAGCAAGCATGTCGTTATCAGAACATTTGATGTCGGCTTTATCCGGGATTGGCAACTTGTGTAGGCTATAAAGGGAGAAGTTGTACAAAATATGTTAAGCTTGCTCACTGTTTGTGCTGATTTCAGTATAACCTGTGTCTTTAATCTGTCTGGGAAGATTCATGACAGATTGCTTAATTCCGTGATTTTACGGATGCATTTTTGATCTGCTGTGCAGATTTCAGTAACCCCTGAAAAAACAATATAAGGGAGGCTAGCCGCAATGGCTGATAACAACGATCCGATGATTCCCGATGGTGAGGTGAATCCGATTGATACCGACTACCAGGTCGGGCAAGACAACATTGTAGTTAACGTCGGTCCGTTCGGTCTCGACATTCACAACCGGGTATTTGCGATATCCGGTCTGGCTGTGATTCTGTTTGTCGCGTTCACGCTGGCATTCCATGAACAGGCCGGTCCTTTCTTCGGCAGTATCCGTAACTGGATTACCACCAACCTCGACTGGTTCTTTTTAGCGGCCGGTAATATTTTTGTTATTGTCTGTCTGGTGCTGATTTTCACACCGCTGGGTAAAGTTCGCTTAGGGGGCACCGAAGCAACACCTGATTACACTTACACTGGCTGGTTTGCCATGCTGTTCGCTGCCGGTATGGGCATCGGCCTGATGTTCTACGGTGTGTCTGAACCTCTGGCGCACTTCGGTACATCCATGGGCGGTATTTCCGTTGGCGAAGATGGTGTGCGTACCGACTGGGCACCATTAGGTGGTGCGGCCGGTGATGCCGACGCGGCTCATGCGCTGGGTATGGCTGCCACTATCTACCACTGGGCTCTGCACCCATGGGCCATCTACGCTGTTCTGGCGCTGGGTCTGGCGTTGTTCTCTTTTAACAAAGGTCTGCCGCTGACTATCCGTTCCGTGTTCTACCCGCTGTTAGGTGAGCGTGTATGGGGCTGGACCGGGCATGTCATTGATATTCTGGCGGTACTGGCGACGCTGTTTGGTCTGGCTACTTCGCTGGGTCTGGGCGCGTCTCAGGCTGCATCCGGTCTGAATTATCTGTTCGGTATCCCAATGGGTGAGACCACGCAGATTCTGCTGGTGATCGGTATCAGTGCCATTGCGATGGTGTCTGTGGTTGCTGGTCTGGATGCTGGTGTTAAGCGTCTGTCTGAAATCAACATGGTACTGGCTGGCCTGCTGATGCTGTTCGTGATCGTTGTTGGTCCGACTCTGGCGATCTTTACCGGTTTCTTCGAAAACCTGTGGACATATATGGTAAATCTGCCGGCACTGGCCAACCCGGTTGGTCGTGAAGACGCTAACTTTGCGTCTGGCTGGACCGCCTTCTACTGGGCATGGTGGATCTCCTGGTCACCATTCGTTGGTATGTTTATCGCCCGCGTATCCCGTGGCCGTACCGTACGTGAGTTCATCGTCTCTGTGCTGCTGGTACCATCCGCTGCCTGTGTACTGTGGATGACCGTATTCGGTGGTACTGCGATTGATCAGTACGTACAGGATGGCTACAAAGCTGCTGCGGAAGCAGACCTGCCACTGCAGTTGTTTGCTATGCTGGATGCACTGCCAATGGCACAGATTACTTCTTTCATTGCCATCATTCTGGTGATCGTCTTCTTCGTGACGTCTTCAGATTCCGGCTCACTGGTGATTGATGTAATTTCCGCTGGCGGTAAAGTAGATGCACCAACACCACAGCGTGTTTTCTGGTGTACTTTTGAAGGACTGGTTGCTATCGCTCTGATTCTGGGCGGTGGTCTGGTTGCGTTGCAGGCAATGGCGGTATCTACCGGTCTGCCATTTACTGTGGTGTTGCTGGTGGCCATGTTCTCAATGATTAAGGGCCTGATGTCCGAACCACGAAAAGGCTGATTTTATTCAGTCGTAAAAAAGGCCCGGTGTGTACCCGGGCCTTTTTTGTATTTAAGCAAATTCAGGAGAGCTGCATTTATGCAGGCAGAACAGATCGAAATACTTGAATTTCTGCGCCAGCATCAGCCGATGTCGGTGCTGCCGGATGAGGTGCTGAACAAAGTTGCTCAGTCGGTGGATATTGCTTATTACAAAGCCGGTACCCGTATTCTCGAATTTGGTACTGAACTCAGTGACTGGTTTCTGATCCGCAGTGGTTCGGTGGAGGTTTACCGTCGTAACGGTGATCTTTATAACCGTTTAACTCAGGGCGGTTTTTTTGCCGAATTTGGATTATTGCGTAACCGTCGTGCGCGTTTCCCTGTTACCGCTCTGGAAGATACGCTGGTGTATCTGGTGCCGGCGGAACTGTTTATTTCTATTTTTGAAGAATACGTAGAATTTGCTGATCAGGTGGAAGTGGAAGACCGTACCCGCCTGCGTCAGGCGGTTGCCCGTCAGGAAGATGCCAATGAGCTGATGACGGCACGTATTGAAACTCTGATTGCCAGAGAGCCTGTGCTGCTGCACCACACCGCCAGTGCCCGTGAAGCGGCCAAGCAGATGATGGAAGAAAACGTCTCGGCGCTGTTGATTACCGATGAAACCGCAGACCCGGAAGACTCTCTGCGCGGTATTGTGACCGACCGTGATATTACCGATCGTCTGGTAGCTCCTGGTTTGCCGTATGAAACGCCGGTGACCGATATCATGAGTAAAAAAGNGGTCACGGTTGAACACAATCAGCTGGTGTTTGAAGCCATGCTGAAAATGCTGCGCGATAANGTGCACCATTTACCTGTGCTNCGNCAGGGGCAGCCATTAGGCGTTATCACCCTGCCGGATGTTATCCGTTACGAATCACAGAACAGCCTGTTTGTGGTGCGCAGTATTTTCAGCGCCCAGACAGTCGAAGAATTAATGNCGCTGCAGGCGGATGTGCAGGCCTGCTTCAGCCGTCTGATTGCTGAAGATGCCAACTCACGCATGATCGGCAGTTCCATGGCGGTAATTGGCCGCAGTTTTAAACAGCGTTTNCTGGANCTGGCGGAAGAGAAATTAGGCCCGCCGCCTGTGCCTTATTGTTTTCTGGCACTNGGNTCNATGGCNCGTGAAGAGCAGCTGATTGTTACNGATCAGGATAANGCGATTATTCTNGATAACAGTTTTGATCCGGCNAAACACGATGCGTATTTTGTCGAGCTGGCGAAATTCGTCAGTGATGGTCTGGATGCCTGTGGTTATAAATACTGTACCGGCCATATTATGGCGACCAACAAAAAANGGCGGCAGCCATTAAAAGTCTGGGAAGGTTATTTTACCGAATGGATTGAACAGCCAACGCCGGAATTCCTGCTTAACAGCTCCATCTTTTTTGATCTGGAAGGTGTCTGGGGGGAAAACCGCTGGGCGGCGCGACTGAATAAACTGATCCGCACCAAAGCACAGAAGAATAACCGCTTCCTGTCCTGCATGGCGCGTAACGCGCTGATGCGTACACCACCGCTGGGTTTCTTTAAAAACTTTGTGATGGAAGCGGATGGTGATCACAATAAGTCGATCAATATGAAGCGTCGTGGTACCGCGCCGCTGGCAGACCTGATCCGTGTGCATGCGCTGTCGATCGGATCACGCGCGCGCAATTCGTTTGAGCGTCTGCAGGATATTATTGATGCAAAAATTCTGTCTCCGGGTAGTGGCCCTGACCTGCGTGATGCGCTGGAACTGATTGCGATGGTGCGTATCCGTCACCAGGCGCTGGATCTCGAAGCCGGACGGGTACCGGACAATAATATTGAGCCGGAAAATCTTTCTGACTTTGAACGTAAAAACCTGCGTGATGCCTTTCTGATTGTGTCGAACGCACAAAAATACCTTAAATATCGCTATCAGCCGGGACGGACCAACTGATGTTCTATTTAAGACCGGGGCAGGTCAGTAACGAACCTGATAACGTCAGTGATGACATGCATGTCGGCGACTGGCCTGAACTGTATGCCGAGCTGGCGCAGAAATCATCGTCACNGTTGCTGCGTAAATTTTATGCGGCCGGACTGCCGGCTGCGGATACGCCTATCTGTGATGTGCCTTTGCTGGCGATGGATTTTGAAACTACCGGTATGGACCCGGAAAAAGGCGATATCGTCAGTATCGGACTGGTGCCGATGAAGATGGAGCGCATCTACAACAGCCAGGCCTGTCATTGGGTTGTACGTCCACGGGCTCATTTACCCGGTGACTCGGTGGTAATTCACGGCATTACCCACAGTGATGTGGCACAGTCTCCGGACCTTAACCGCTATCTGCAGCCGTTACTGGAACGTATGGCCGGCCATGTGGTGGTGGCGCACTACCGCAAAATGGAGCGTGGCTTTCTGCACCGCGCACTGTTGCGTCGCTTAGGTGAGGGCATTACCTTTCCGGTGATTGATACCATGGCGCTGGAGGCAGACATTACCCGTTTAACCTTCTGGCAAAAACTCAGCGGTTATCAGCGACGNTCNCTGCGCCTGGCAGACACCCGCCGCCGCTACGGTCTGCCTTTCTATCATCCGCATCATGCCCTGACCGATGCGCTGGCCTGTGCTGAGCTGCTGCAGGCCCAGCTGATTACCCATTACGGTGCGAAGACGCCGGTGGGTAAACTCTGGTTGTGAGATAAGTTGCGGTTAGCAGATACGTCGTGGTTAGCGCATGGCGTCCGGCTCTGTGGCCGCAGTTATCTGAGCTGGTCCGCACAGTTCCAGCAAGCGGGTTAATAAATAAACAGCAGTCACATTATAATCCCGCGTATTGTCAGTCATCTCAGTGATTGCTGACTCAACCTCTTCAGGGATTATTCTATGATCGGCCCGTTGATTAACAGTGCTGCCATTGTTGGNGGCACCCTGTTTGGTGTGCTGTTAGCGAACCATTTACCCGAGCGCATGCGCGCCGGACTGATGCCGACGTTTGCCTTGTGCGCGGTGGCGATTGGCATTCATATGCTGGGCAATATCCATTATCTGGCGGTTGTTGTGATGGCCTTTATTCTTGGTACGGCCCTGGGTGAACTGTTGTATCTGGAAAAAGGCGTTACCCGTGCAGCGGCTGCTGCTCAGGGACTTATGCAGAAAGTCTTTCCGATGAAGTCGCATCTCAGCGGCGAAGAGTTCAGCACGCAGTACAACTCTCTGATCGTAATTTTCTGCGCCAGCGGGCTGGGGATTCTTGGCTCCATTACTGAAGGTCTGAATGGTGATTATCAGCTGTTGCTGGTGAAAAGCATGATGGATTTTCTCACCGCGATGATTTTTGGTATCAGCCTCGGGCCGAGTATTGCGCTGATTTTTATCGCCCAGCTGGCGGTGCAATCCAGTCTGTTTCTGCTGGCAAAAATGATTATGCCTTATATGGATGATGTTGCCTTTGCTGATTTCTCGGCAGTGGGCGGTCTGATTATGGTGGCGGTAGGGATGCGTATGGCGGGAATTATGAATTTCGCCGTGATTAATTTTTTACCGGCGTTATTGCTGGTGGTGCCGTTTTCGTATCTGTGGCGTAGCCTGGGTTTTGGTTAAAAGGTTTGTTTAAAGGATTTAGGTAAAAAAACGGGTGAAAATTCAGCATAAAAAAGCCGGAATATATCCGGCTTTTTTATGAGTTTTAACACTGTTTATTCAACCACAGTTAAAACACACGACGTCCGTCAACGAACACTGCACTGACTGAGCCTTTCACATCCTGATTATTCAATGGCGAGTTTTTGCCTTTGGAATACAGGGATGATTTGCTCACACTGCGCACGGCCTGTGGGTCGATCAGTGCGGCATTAAACCAGCTCTCTTCTTTCAGTGACTGTTCCATACCGAGAATCGCTGCCGGNCGGTTGCTGACGGCATTGATCAGGGCTGACAGGCTCAGNTCACCTTTTTCNACCAGTTGCAGTGCCAGCGGCAGGAAGCTGTCGAACATGCTCATNCCGGCTTCGGCATCNGCAAACGGGGCTTTCTTCGCAGCAATTTCATGCGGACGGTGGTTGGAGCTGATGGCCAGTTCNCCGGCGTTTACTGCGGCCAGCAGNGCCTGACGGTCGGCTTCNCTGCGCAGTGGTGGCTGCACGTTAAACAGGCTGTTGAATCCCTGCACGGATTCTTCGGTGTACACCAGATTGGCCAGTGGCGTATCGGCGGTGACGTTAATGCCGTTGTCTTTGGCGTTGCCCAGCATTTTCAGGCTGCGTGCGCAGCTGATCTGGCTGATGTGAACGCGGGCACCGGTCTGTTCNGTCATTAACAGAATCTGCGCCAGGGCGATGGTTTCGGCNGTAGCGGAAATACCGCTGAGGCCCATGCGGGTAGCCACCGGACCGTCGTGCATACAGCCGCCGGCGCTCAGTGATACGTCATCTGGCTGCAGGAACAGCGGGATGTCGTAAGTGGCGGCGTATTCCATAGCGCGGCGCAGTACGTAGCTGTCTTTGAACGGGGTGCGGGCGTTGCTCAGCGCCACACATCCGGCTTCGTGCAGGCCGTACATGTTGGCCAGCTGTTCACCGGCCAGCCCCTGAGTCACGGCGCCCAGAGGCNGCACGCTGGCGAATCCGGCTTTGGCGGATTTTTCCAGAATCTGCTGAATCACGGCTGAGCTGTCGGCGACCGGTTTGGTATCCGGCAGTGAGCACACGTGGGTGAAACCACTGGCACAGGCAGCGCGGGTTTCGGAGTCGATGGAGCCTTTCTGTGGATAACCCGGGTCGGCCAGGTGTGCGCCCAGATCGATAAAGCCGGGCACCAGCCACTGACCATTGGCATCAATGCTTTCTTCGATTTCGCCGCTGGCAGGTTTGTGCCCGATGGCGGCGATACGTCCGCCGGCGACGTAGATGTCGCAGACTTTATCCAGTTGCTGTGCCGGATCGATCAGGCGGGCGTTTTCAATATGCAGGTATCTCATGCTTATGCCTCCTCCTGACCATCAGTCTGTTCATTTCTTTCCTGCTGCTGACCGCTCATGGCCATGGCCATCACCGCCATGCGCACGGCGATACCGTAGCTCACCTGGTTGAGGATCACCGACTGCATGCCGTCGGCCACGGCGGATTCGATTTCCACGCCACGGTTGATCGGGCCCGGGTGCATAACAATGGCATCCGGTTTGGCGATGGCCAGCTTCTGTTCGGTTAAGCCGTAGAGTTTGAAGAACTCGCCTTCGGATGGCAGCAGGGCATTCTGCATACGCTCTTTCTGCAGGCGCAGCATGATGACCACGTCGCAGTCTTTGAGGCCGTCTTCCATGCGGTAGAAGGCTTTGCAGCCCAGCGCTTCGATGTCGCGTGGCAGCAAGGTGCCCGGGCCGATTACCCGTACTTCGGCAGCGCCTAAGGTGTTGAGGGCGTAAATCTGTGAGCGTGCTACCCGTGAGTGCAGGATGTCACCAACGATGGCGACAACTTTGCCTTCGACGGATTCTTTGTGGCGGCGGATGGTGAGCATATCCAGCATCGCCTGCGTCGGGTGCGCGTGGCGACCGTCACCGGCGTTGATGATGGCAACGTTCGGCGTGACCTGCTCAGCAATAAAGTGCGCGGCACCTGAGTCGGCGTGGCGCACGACGAACATGTCCGAGTACATGGCTTCCAGATTCCACAGCGTGTCCATCAGGGTTTCCCCTTTGGTGGTCGCTGAGCGGGCGATATCCAGGTTGAGGATATCCGCGGATAAACGCTTGGCCGCCAGTTCGAAGGTGGAGCGCGTGCGGGTACTGTTTTCGAAGAACAGGTTAACCACGGTTTTACCGCGCAGCAGCGGGACCTTTTTCACGGCCCGTTCCTGGGTGCTGATAAAGGAATCGGCGGTGTCGAGGATTTCGGTCAGTAATTCCCGGCTCAGACCTTCGGTGGTAAGGAAGTGCTTCAGTCGCCCGTCGGCGGTGAGCTGCACCTGGCTTGGATCTGTGTTCATCGTTGCTGTGCTCATAACGGTTAATCGCCGCTCAGGCGAGAGTGAGAGTCATGGGGGTCGGGCCACTCAGTTTGACCAGCTGGCCTTCTTCAAGCTCCAGCCGGGCGCCGGTCAGGTCTGGCTGAATCGGCAATTCACGGCGGCCGATATCGAGCAGACTGATCAGGGTGATACTGGCCGGGCGGCCGTAATCAAATAATTCGTTCATGGCGGCGCGAATGGTGCGGCCACTCATAATCACATCGTCGATCAGCACGATATGGCGGTCTTCGATGCTGTCCGGTAATTCTGATCCCATAACCTGGGGATGCAGGCCGTGGCGGGTGAAGTCATCGCGGTAAAAACTGATGTCCAGAGAGGCCACGCCATCTTCGGTCTGCAGTTTTTGTTGCAGACGGTCGGCGACCCAGACACCACCGGTGCGGATGCCCACTAATAATGGCTGATCGAGGTTATTCTGTTCGAGGTAGGTCGCCAGACGTTCACCCAGTTCGGTGCAGGTCTGTTCAATATCCGGCAGGATCATAACGTTCTCCGTTGAGCCTGAGGGCTCAGGGGTTTAATCACAGTACACAGCGCGCTGGCGGCTGCGTTATTGCGCCAGTGGCCAGGCGGCCATCCAGCTTTCCAGAATCAGTTGGGCGGCCAGTCCGTCGACGGAGTTTGCGCCAAAATCGCGGCTGCCACCCTGTTCTATGACAATGCCTTTGGCTTCATAGCTGGTGAGGCGCTCGTCATGGGTGTAGGCGGGGCGATGATAACGGCCTTCCAGACGCTTGGCGAATTTGTTGGCGCGGCGGCTCATGTCGCTGGCGCTGCCATCCATATTCAGTGGCAGACCGACCACAAAAGCATCCGGCTGCCACTCATCAACTACGCGTTGCAGCAGGTCCCAGTCGGGCACGCCATCGCGGGCTTTGATGGGATTCAGCGGGCTTGCGCTGCCGGTGATGCGCTGGCCAATGGCGATGCCGATACGCTGGGTGCCGAAGTCGAACGCCATCAGGCTTTTAAAGCGCTCCGGCGGTGCCTGTTCTGCACTCATCAGGCGTGACCTGCGTCGCCGCTGAGGAACTCGGCGCTGACGCCCAGTGCCGCCAGGGCTTTGCTGTAGATTTCGTCGATGGGGGTATCGAACAGAATGTCATCGGTGGCTTCGACGGTGAGCCAGCTGTTGTCGCGGATCTCTTCATCGAGCTGATCGGCATCCCAGCCTGCGTAACCCAGAGCCAGATGGAAATGACGCGGGCCATCACCGGCGGCAATGGCTTTGAGAATGTCTTTTGAGGTGGTCAGATGGCACTGCTCTGTGACGCTCAGTGTCGAGCTCCAGTGGCCCTGCTGACGGTGCAGAATAAAGCCATTCTCGGTACTGACCGGGCCACCGGAGAGAATTTCCGGGGATACGCCGGGCAGGCGCGGAATATCCAGCTGTTCGCAGATTTCGTCGAAGGTCACCGGCATGGTTTTGTTGAGCACTATGCCCATGGCGCCGTCTTCGCTGTGTTCACACAGATAGGTGACGGTGCCGCCAAACCAGGAATCTTCCAGTTGCGGCATGGCGATCAGCAGGTGATTTCTCAGGCTTTGCAGTTGTTGCATTAATTGCTTTCCGAGAGGTAGCGGTTTCCTTTGAACTGCCAGGTGCGGATGATTTCCAGCACGTCGATGTCTTTGCGCATTTCTTCGGTGAAGGGCGCAAACGGAGCAGACATGCGGACGATCCGCAGGGCAGCGTCATCCAGTACTTTACGGCCGGATGACTCGAGAATATTCAGTTCACGGATGGTGCCATCCGGGTTGATGGCAACCAGCAGACGCAGGCGGCAGTTATCAAAGCAGTTTTCTGCTTCACGCGGATAATTCAGCGCGCCCATCTGTTCAATTTTACGGCGCCAGCTGTTGACGTAATAGGCGTCACTGGCGGCCATGGTGGACATCGCGGTCAGGCGCTGCACCCGGGGTTTTTTGGCGTAGGTCTGGCGCAGGGTATCGAGTTTGGCTTCCAGACTGGCCATTTCCAGACTGCGTTCCAGTAATGACTTCTGCGGGCCATCAGGAATATCCAGCTGCAGGGCTGGTTCGGTCTGTTCTTTGGAGACTTTGCGTTTGGTTTCAGCGCTTGTGGTTACCGTCTGCTGCTGGCCCTGTGGCTTCTTCGGCGCGCTGGCCTGCTGCTCCTGTGGCGAGGCTTCATTGATGGCGTTGGACTGGAAATCCGCTTCGACATCTGTGGTCAGCATTTTCGCTTCGTCCAGCGTGCCGCTGCCTTCCTGATTGGCCTGCGCAATGTAGTCGGCTTCTTCCGGGGCTTTGTCGCTCTTGTAGTTGGCCAGCGTGACTTCCAGCGTCTTGGACAGGTTTTCACTGTCGGACGCAGTAAAGCTGATACCGAGTATCACCAGAGCATGAATTAACAGCGCCAGAAACAGCGTGAAAGAGAGACGGTCAGAACTGGTCACAACAGTGGCAGACATGCGGACAAAAATACCTGAAATGGCCGGTTTTAAATGTCAGCAAGTTTGCTCTTTTGAGGGGGCTTTGTCCAGTTGAGCGGGGTGCTGACGGGCGGCGGAAAATACCGGAAACAGCACTTTTAATGGCTGTTTCCGGCAATGGCCGGGCATTGCTGTATCAGCTGAGCTTGCTCAGCAGACAATCAATCAGCTGGCCGGCAACGTCGATACCGGAATCGCGGCTGATTTCACGCACACAGGTCGGGCTGGTAACGTTAATTTCCGTGAGGTTATTGCCGATGATGTCGAGGCCAACAAAATACAGGCCTTTTTCTTTCAGGATCGGACCGATTTTTTCTGCAATGGCGCGGTTTTCATCACTCAGTGGCTGAGTTACACCAGCACCGCCGGCCGCCAGATTGCCACGGGTTTCACCCTGCGCCGGAATGCGTGCCAGGCAGTAAGGCACCGGCTCGCCATCAATCATCAGAATGCGTTTGTCACCGGCGGTGATTTCCGGAATAAAGCGCTGCGCCATGATCTGTTGCTTGCCGAAGTCGGTCAGGGTTTCAATGATGACATTGATGTTGGCGTCATCCGGCTTGATACGGAAAATGGATGAGCCACCCATACCGTCCAGCGGTTTGAAGATCACATCGCCGTGCTCCTGGTGAAATGCTTTCAGCAGATCGGCACGACGGGTGACGATGGTTGGCGTCATAAATTGCGGAAATGCGGTGGCGAATACTTTCTCGTTGCAGTCACGCAGGCTCTGCGGATTGTTGGCGATCAGTGCGCCTTCTTCCGCTGCGCGCTCAAGAATGTAAGTGCTGTAAATGAATTCACCGTCGAAAGGCGGATCCTTACGCATCAGCACAATATCCAGCTCTCCCAGAGGCAATTCCTGATATTCGCCTAAGTCGAACCAATCTTCGGGATTCATACGGACATTAAGAGGTGCCATTCTGGCCATTGCACGTCCGTTCTGAATGGAAAGGTCGGACTGTTCCATATACCAGAGTTCGCAACCGCGCTGCTGGGCTGCATCCAGCAGTGCCAGGGTTGTATCCTTCTTATAGGTAATGTCTGCGATGGGATCCATCACGACACCAAGCTTGACTGTCATAAAAGCTCCGTAGGGCCCGGATTGTTGAAAGTGCCAGTGTATCTCAATAAATGTTCATAAGGTGTAACTGAATTGTGTGATCCGGCTCATGGCGGCGCGCTGGCGTTTGTCGCATGATATGTGATACAAACGTGACGCAATGGCGCCTGATACTTCTATCAGACACAAAGCTGCTTACTACAACATAAGAACGGATGGTTAAGGCCTCCCTATGGAAGATAACTTTCAGAACACAAAAGTCATGGTGATCGACGACAGTAAAACCATTCGTCGTACTGCCGAGACTTTGCTCAAGAAGGTCGGGTGTGAAGTGATCACAGCAACAGATGGCTTTGATGCACTGGCCAAGATAGCGGATACCCATCCCGACATTATATTCGTCGACATTATGATGCCGCGTCTGGATGGTTATCAGACCTGCGCACTGATCAAAAATAACTCAAAATTTAAGTCGACCCCTGTCATTATGCTGTCCAGTAAAGACGGTCTGTTTGATAAAGCTAAAGGGCGGATTGTTGGTTCGGATCAGTACCTGACCAAACCATTCAGCAAAGAAGAGCTGTTGGGTTCCATCAGGCAGTACGTTAAATCCTGAGCCTTTGGTTACAGACAAAAAATTTAAGAGGAAAATGGCATGGCCCGTATTTTGGTAGTTGATGATTCTCCAACTGAAACTGAAGCATTTCGCGCAATGCTGGAGAAGCATGGTCACGAAGTACTGACGGCAGAAAATGGCGCGGATGGTGTTGCCCTGGCGCGTAAAGAAAAGCCTGATGTTGTTCTGATGGATATCGTTATGCCAGGCCTGAACGGCTTTCAGGCGACCCGTCAGCTGACAAAAGACCCTGAAACCCAGCACATCCCTGTGATTATCGTTACCACCAAAGATCAGGAAACTGACCGTGTATGGGGTAAACGTCAGGGTGCCAGCGGTTATCTGGTTAAGCCAGTTGCAGAATCTGTACTGAGCTCTGAAATCAATTCAGTGATGGCAGGCTGATAATGCAACCGTTTGCTCTGCTGCTGGACATTGCTGAGCGCAGCCGTCGCAACGCATCGGCGCTGCCACAACAGACCGAAGCGGTACGCTACTGGCGTGGCGTCGGCTTTATGTTGGCAGGACGCCATTTTATGGCGGACATGGCGGATGTTGCGGAAATTCTGCAGCCGCCGCGCCTGACCAAAGTACCGGGCGTGCGTAACTGGGTGCTCGGTGTTGCTAATGTACGTGGCCGTCTTGTTCCTGTGATGGACCTTGCCGGCCTGTTAGGCTTGCCTTCCAAAGCCAACTGGCGCAGCCGCCGGGTGCTGGTGATCGAACAGGATGACCATCTCAGTGGTCTGCTGGTTGATGCCGTACTGGGTATGCAGCAGTTCCCTGTGGATAGCCGCAATGACAACCCGGATCTAGCCCCCGAATTTGCCAAGTTTGTATCCCACAGTTATCAGCGGGATGGCAGTGACTGGCCGGTCTTTGAGTTAAGAGATTTAATCCAGGCGCAGGAGTTCCTGGAGATCGCTGTTTAAACCATAGCGACAACGTTGAATGGATTCACGATGAAAAACATATACGGCCGCACAATGCTCATGCTGGTTATGGGTGTTGCTGTGGTGATTGTTATTGCGCTGATCATAACTAAGGTCATGAATCAGCATGAGGAAGAGCGGCATAATATGGTGTCTGCTTATCAGCGGCTGAGTGCTTATGCTGATGAGTTTAATGCTCTGACTCTGCAGATGGCTGATTGCGAAAGCTGGCAGCAGGCTTTTACCGGTCTGCGTGAGCTGAATGAAAAGGCCGTCGCTGACAGCGCGCAGATTATTGTTCCGGTCGCGATTACGGAACCGGATCCGTTGCTGCGACACCTGGTACCGGTGAATAAACAGTGGGCGGAACTGCAGACTGCCGTTTTTAACGTGCAGAAAGAAAGCGCCTTAATGGGTAA
>PAJK01000037.1 GCA_002706025.1 Oceanospirillaceae bacterium | reverse complement strand
AAAGGGGAGCTGGTAATCAACAGAGTGAACGCGGGCATCTCAGGACTGGCACAGTGGTATTGTCGGATATCAGGCAATTCTAAAGTCAGATGCCCGGGTTTGAAACAGCTGACGCGTCATGGTCTCTTCCAAAGTCATCGCTGCTGTACATTTTCTGCCCTAGTTGTTTGATTTTACAAAAAAAGTTGACGTGCCCATTTTAAAAGATAATATATGCGCCTTCCGGAGGGATGGCTGAGCGGTTGAAAGCACCGGTCTTGAAAACCGGCATACGTTAATAGCGTATCTAGGGTTCAAATCCCTATCCCTCCGCCACTATTCAAAAGGCCAGCACTCAGTGCTGGCTTTTTTTAGGTTCATCGCACTTTACCGGGAAACGCCGCTTTGATTTTCAAAAAGAAGTAGTCGTTGTCCCGGTACCCATACGCCATTCTCTTGATCACTTTGATCTTGTTGTTCATTCCCTCCAGCACGCTGGTGTTCAGACGGTAAACAGCACTTGCCGTAATCCCTGACAGATATCCTTTCAGACGCTTTGCAAACTGGATCGCTGGCTGGATTCCACTGCTCATTGCCATTCCGTACCACTCCCTCCAACGACGTTTGGCTTCTGCTTCCGATGGCGCAAACCAAAGTTCTTTAAGCTGATCTTTCAACACATAAACCGTCATCAGACTCTGATTTGCCTGCAGTAACTCCTGCAACTGTATCGCCTGCTCGGCTTTCAGATTGTTCGCGTTCCTAAGCAATAACCAGCGAGCCCGCTTGATAATCTTGCGTCCAGGTTTGTCGTGACGCAGTTGGTTAGCCTGATCCACACGCACCCGATCCACCACTTCGCGGCCAAATTTGGCCACCACATGAAACAGGTCATAGACAACCCGGGCGTTCCGACAGTGGTGCTGTACCTCCAGATCCATGGCGGTATTCATATCCATCGCCACCGCTTCAATTTGTTCACAGGCCTCCACTCCGAGCCATTCAAAAAAGGGCCGCACAGCCGCCCGGCTGCGTCCTTCTCCGACCCAGAGCAGTTGCTGATTATCGGCATTTACTACGACGGTGGCGTAGCGGTGGCCCTTGAACAAAGCAAACTCATCCATGATCAGGCGCTTCAGGCCTTGCCGGTCTGGCTCCCGCTGCTCGCGTTTCAGGCGCTGATAGTCGATGGCTTTGACGGTGTGCCAGTGAACACCGGTTAGCCGTGCAACATGAGCAACCGGCATCTTCTGCACCAGCACTTCGATCCAGAGCATGAAACTGCGGGTCATGCGTAATCTGTCCGGAAGCCATGAAATACGCTCTGTCCTGGGGCCGCAACGGGAGCAAGCGACTCTGGCAACGGGGACATCAAGCCAGACTTTGAAGGGGCCGATATCGCGTTCACGAATGCGCCGGATGGAGCGGTCATGCATTTGATAAGCCGATTGGAGGCAGTGGCGGCAGTGGTACTGACGGTTCGGTGAAGGTTGTAGCTGGATGACGAGCGAATCGGAGGAAATCTGTTGGTAGCTTTGGATCTCAAAGCCTTCCCAGAGAAGGGTAAGCGGATTAGGATTCATGGATCGGCAGTAGTCGGTTTTGTTTGGGTTTTGGCGAATGCAAACTTAACCGATTTTACTGCCGTTCTCATTTTTCACGCTTAAATGCGTTGAACCTTTTTTTATACGTGTTTTTCGCCGTAAAGAAGCGTGTAAATGTCAGTGGTGCGGGGAAATGCATGGCTGGAGCGCCGCACTTTTGTGGTTACATTCCGTGTAGTGCCAGTCCGATAGCGGTAAGACTGCAGCAGCTGAGAAGTGTGATAGCAGCCCATTCAGTTGCAATCAGCAGGGATAACTTCTGCTGTCTGCCGGTAAACGTTGGCCGCCACAGGCTGAGTGGGTCTTTGTGCTTTATTTGCGGGAGTCGCCTGAAGTTCATGCTGCGCAGCCGGGGATTATGGTTTGTCGCCATAATGCCCCTGGCGCGATGTAGTGAATGTGGTTTTTGTGTTATCTGCTGTGGCTGAAATGTAATCAGGCCTTCAGCATTTCACCGATAAAGGCGCTCACTGAGCGGCCCAGGGCGTTGAGGTCGTAGCCCCCTTCAAGAATGGCTACCCATGGAATGTTGCGGCTTTTGGCGTATTCCGTGATCCACTCGCCCAGCCAGCGGTAGTCATCATCATCCAGGCACAGTTCCGCCATGGGATCGTCTTTGTGGCCGTCAAAGCCTGCGGATACAACGATGACCTCAGGGGCAAAACCGCGCAGTCGTTTCATCCAGCCTTCGGTTATTTTTTCACGGAAGGTTTCGCTTCCTGTGCCGGCATCCAGATAGACATTGATGAGGTTGTTGTATTTCGCTTCTTCGTGATGGGTGTACGGATAGAAGGGGTGCTGAAAAGCAGAAAAGATCAGAAAACGCTGATCATTCTGCAGGATGTCGACGGTACCGTTACCCTGGTGAGCGTCGAAATCGAGAATGGCAACACGCTGGGCGTGGTGCACTTCGGCAGCGCGCAGGGCAGTGATGGCTACGTTATTGAAAAAGCAGAAACCCATGCTTTTTTTGTGTTCCGCGTGGTGACCAGGCGGCCGCACAGATACAAAAGCGTTGTCGTACGTGCCGTTTATGACATCGTCCAGGGCTAATGTGCTGGTTCCGACGGAATACAGAGCTGCATCAAAACTGCCCGAGGACATCGGCGTATCCTCGTCGACATAGATATGCCCCTGCTTGGGTTGGATCATTTCCAGTTGTTCGACGTAGCCATGACTGTGGGCGCGGAGAATGTCCGGCTTATTGGCGGTCTGGCCATTCACGACCGTCAGCTTTTCCAGGATGCCACGGGACTTCAGCTGATGCTCAATGGCGACGATGCGCATTGCATGCTCGGGATGATCATCTCCGGTATCGTGCGCAAAGTGGTGCTGAAAGGTGTAGTAGGCAGTGGTCATGTCGACTATGTTTACCTGAAAATGCGGTTTGAGAGGGCAGTGTATCCGCGCGACTGCGGATCGCCAACCGCTAAGGTGGCAGCCTTCAACTAATGGAGTATGACCACCGGGTAATGCGTATAGGTTCACTTTTATTCCCTATGGGGGTTAAAAGTCTTAATTAATCAGGCTATAAACAGATCATCGACAGGCATCCGCCTGCCAGGGTAAGGAATTTTTCATGGGCACGCGCTCGCTCGAGTTGTTTTTTCAACCGAAATCCATCGCCGTCATCGGGGCGTCAGAACGTCCGGGGAATCTCGGCGGAGCAATTGTGCGTAATCTGCTTAACGGTGAGTATCCGGGGCTGATTATTCCGGTTAACACCCGCGGCTATAAAGAAGTGTATGGCGTACCGGCTATCAGCCGGATCAGCCAGCTTGATGCGCCGGTGGATCTGGCCATTATCTGTACGCCCGCAGAAACCGTTCCAAAAATCATTAAACAGTTGCACGCCAAAGGTGTTGATGCGGCCATGCTGCTGACCGGTGGTATTGCCCGCACGCGTTCCTGGCAGTTCCGGCCATCCTCGGAGAGACTGAATCAGGTCATTCAGCAGACGCGCATGCGCATCATGGGGCCGGACTGTCTCGGTATTGTTATTCCGGTACGTAAAATCAACGCCAGCTTTCTGCATGTACCTGTGCGCACCGGGCATATCGCCTACGTCGGTCAGTCCGGGACTCTGGCGTCCGGGGTTATGGACTGGGCATTCAGCCGCCGCATCGGATTCTCTCACGTACTGACACTGGGCAAGAGTCAGGATGTCACTCTGCCGGACGTCATTGACTACATCGTAAAAGAACCACCGGTCAGAACGTTGTTGATTCAGCTGGATGAGTTTGGGTCAGGTAAGGCGCTTATCCGCGCACTGCGTGCGGCCTCCCGTCACAAGCTGGTGCTGGCCGTTAAGAGCAACCGTTTTCAGGAAAACCCCCTTAATCGCATTGCTACCCCTAAGGGTCTTGGGTCCCGTGACGCACTGGTTGATGAAACGCTGGCCCGCGCCGGTGTTCTGCGTGTGTCTGCGACCGACGAGCTGTTTGACTGCGTTGACGCCCTCAGTCAGCGCCGTGAAGCTTTTGGTCCGCGTCTGGCTATCGTTGCTAACGGGCGCGGCCCGGCCATCCTCGCTATGGATCGGCTGCTGCACGATCGTGGTGTATTGGCGAAATTGTCGGAAGATACCCGTACGCATCTGCGCGGCCTGCTGCCGGAATACCTGCGTACCGACAACCCGATTTTGCTTAACCCGGAACTGAACCCTCAGCAACTGGCTGCGGTTACACAGACACTGCTGCGCGATAAGCAGGTGGACGCCATTCTGGTGATTTATATTCCCGGGCTGCAGTCTGATCCGCTGGCTAACGCCGAAGCTCTTGTAAAAGTGGCAAAAACCAGCAATAAAACCATCCTGACCAGTTGGATGGGTGAGTATTCGGTTGAGGATTCACGTGACTGTTTCGATCAGAACGGCATCCCGACTTTCGATACTCCGGATAATGCCATCAAGTCTTATATGTACATGGTGCAGCACCAGCGTACTCAGGATCTGTTGCGTGAAACACCAGAAAGTCTCGAGATTCCGATTTCATCTGCCTATCACGAGGTTGATAAAGATATTCTGGCCATTCACCGTCCGGGGGATTACCTGCTGCCGACCCACGCCTGGGAGCTGCTGAAAGCCTATGGCTTCTCCTGTGCTCAGGCGATGTATCGCACCAGTCTCGCAGACCTTATGGCTGAGTCGGACTCCGTCGCAGGGCCATGGGTGTTGCGTGTTCATCACCGCGATTACCTGTATCCCTTTGCCTATGGTGACAATCCCCGCGAGCGTCTGCGCTCGGTGGCCCGTGATCTGCGCTCACTGGAAGCGGTGGAAGAGGCTGCCGGCGAGCTGGAGCAGCAGATCCATAAGGCGTTCCCGCAGAGTCCGGTGCTGGGTTATACCCTGCAGACCATGCATCGCGCACTGGACAATCTGCAGTTCTCATTCGGTATCGGTCGGGATTCGGAAATTGGCCCTTACCTGTTCTTTGGTGGTGGCGGTTCCACGGCTGATATTCTGGTGGATCGTCAGGTGGCGCTGCCGCCACTGAACGCCAATCTGGCAGAAAAACTGATCAAGCGCAGTCATTTCTACGAAGTACTGACAGAGCGTTCGGAAAATCTGGAGCGTGAACTGGTCACACTGGAACGCTGGCTGGTTGCGCTGTCGCACATGGCGCTGAATCATCCGTGGCTGGCCGGACTGGAGGTGAACGCCATTCGTCGCCAGGTGGGTCATTACATGATCATTGGTCTGGCTGGCGAAGTCGGTCACGCCATGAAGAGTGCCATTCTGCCGTACCCGAAAGAGCTGGAAGACAGTTATGAAAGCCGCAATGGTCATCAATACGATGTGCGGCCAATCCGTGGCGAAGATGAGCCTCTGCTGGAGGATTTTTACAGCCGCCTCAGTGCTGAGTCACTGCGCCTGCGCTTTTTCTCGGCGCGTCGTCAGTTTGATCATCGCGAGCTTGCTCGCTTTACGCAGATTGATTACGACCGGGAAATGGCGTTTGTCGCTTTGAGAGAAGGCGTTCTGTACGGAGTTGTGCGAGTATGGATTGACGCGGATGATGTTGCCGCTGAATTCTCGGTGATTATCGATGATAACTGCCGCGGCGAGGGTCTTGGTCTGCGCTTGATGCAGGGCATCATTGAATACCTCCGTGACCGGGGTGTGCTGCAGATTTTCGGTTCAGTACTACCACACAATACCGGCATGCTGAAACTGGCCAAAAGATTGGGATTCAGCCAAAAACACAACCTTGATGAAGGTGTCGTCGAGGTAGGTATGAATCTGAATCCGATGAAATATGCCTGGCAGCGAAAACGAATGGTTCAGCTCTGAAGCGTTTGCTATATTCCGGGCATAGAAGAATAATGCTGGCACTATGGTGCGTTTAAAATGGCACCATATGAAATGGCGCGTTTAAAATGGCAGAGGGCAGTCGATCCGGGGTTTCGGATTCGGGTGTTCTGCTCAGGATAAACAGCACCGTGCTACGCGGGGCCGCACAGATGATGTTCTGATGTGGGCCCGGCAGTGAGTTGCCGGATCTGAGAGTTAAAGGGTAGTTTTTTGATTAAAGTATTGGTTGTTGATGACCATGAGCTTGTTCGTTCGGGAATATCCCGACTGCTCTCTGACGCGAAAGGGATTGAAGTGGTAGGAGAAGCTGAAAGCGGAGAAGAAGCTGTTCAGTTTGCCAAAGAGTACGAGCCGGATATCGTACTGATGGATATCCGTATGCCTGGCATTGGCGGGCTCGAGGCTACCCGTAAGATTATCCGGCAGAATGAAGAAATTCAGGTGATTGCCGTCACGGCCTGTGACGATAACCCTTACGCTTCACGTTTACTGCAGGCCGGCGCCTCCGGCTACATCACTAAAGGCGCAGACGCTGAAGAAATGGTCAATGCCATTCTTAAAGTGAAGAGCGGGCAGAAGTACATCAGTCCGGAAATTGCCCAGCGAATGGCCCTCAAGCCGTTCCAGCAGGATCAGGCTTCGCCGTTTGATGAACTGTCTGAGCGTGAGATGCAGATCGCATTGATGATTGTTGGCTGTCAGAAAGTCTCAGAAATCAGTGAAAAACTGTTCCTCAGCCCTAAAACTGTTAACAGCTATCGCTATCGGATCTTTGAAAAGCTGAACATCGACAGCGACGTTCAGCTGACNCATCTGGCTGTTCGCTATGGGCTGGTAGACCCGGCTGCTGCAAGTTAAAAATGTCCGATTTTGACATCAAATCCTTNCTTAAAACCCTGACGCAGCGCGCCGGGGTTTACCGTATGTTTGCTGCCGATGGTGAACTGCTCTATGTCGGCAAGGCAAAGAACCTCAAGAATCGTGTATCCAGTTACTTCCGTGCCCGTGGCCTTAACAGTAAAACGGTAGCGCTGGTCAGTCACATTCATCATATTGAAGTGACGGTTACCGCCAGCGAGGCCGAGGCGCTGCTGCTTGAACAGACGCTGATCAAACAGCACCGGCCGCAATACAATATTCTGCTGAAAGACGATAAATCCTATCCGTATCTGCATTTATCGGATCACGAATATCCTTTACTCGCCTACCGGCGTGGCAAACGGCGGAAAAGCGGACGCTATTTTGGTCCCTACCCGAATTCCACAGCTGTGCGTGAAACCCTCAATTATCTGCAACGGCTGTTTCTGTTGCGCAATTGCGAAGACAGCTACTTCCGTCATCGCAGCAGGCCGTGCCTGCAATATGAAATCAAACGTTGTTCCGGCCCCTGTGTTGGTCATATCAGCCAGGCTGATTATTCCGACAGCGTACGTCAGGCTACTTTGTTTCTTGAGGGTAAGAGCGCCGAGCTGCTACGTGAACTGCAGCAGCGAATGGTCAGTGCGTCGGAACAGCTCGAATTCGAGCAGGCTGCTGAATACCGTGATCAGATTGATCTGATGCGGCAGATTCAGGAAAAACAGTTTGTCGATGCAGGTCAGGGGGATGCTGATGTCTGGGCATTTACTGACTGGAAGAATATCCTCTGCATTCATCGGCTGGCGTTCCGTCAGGGGCGTTTGGTTGGCAGCAAGAATTATTACCCGGAAAACCAGGCCGGCGATACGGATGAAGATTTTTTGCTGGGGTTTATGGCGCAGTTTTATCTTTCAGATCATGCGCAGGAAGGACTGCCGAAAGACATTATTGCCAAACTGGACAGCGAGAAGATTCAGCCATTGTTAGAGGCAGTCCGCATCAGTCAGGGGCGTCGCATTAATCACAGCGCTGGCGCCCGCGGTAACAACCGCAAATGGCTGCATATGGCNGAAGAAAATGCCCGCACTGGAGCCCAGGCCTACCTGTCCGGTCGGCAGAATAATGANCTCAAGCTGGAGCAGGTTGCGGAGCTTCTCGGGCTTCCGACAGCGCCGGCGCGAATAGAGTGTTTCGATATCAGTCATTCCCAAGGCGAAGCAACCTACGCATCCTGTGTGGTCTTCGGTCACGAGGGGCTGCTGAAGGAAAGGTATCGGCGCTTTTCCATTCGTGATGTTCAGGCGGGCGATGATTACGCAGCACTTGAGCAGGCAGTACGCCGGCATTTTACCCGCATGCAGGAACAGAACGACCTTCCGGGCCTGCTGTTGATTGATGGTGGAAAAGGCCAGGTAAACCGCATTGAAGCGCTGCTCGAAGAAATGCAGATCAGCAGTGTTGCGCTGTTCGGTATATCCAAAGGCGAAACACGGAAGTCCGGCTGGGAGTTTCTGTGGGAGGCGGGCAGTACGCGCCCTATAATGCCTGACGCTCATAATGACGGATTTCGCCTGCTGCAGTGGGTAAGGGATGAGGCCCACCGCTTCGCCATTACCGGGCACCGTAAAGCCCGGGCGAAAAGCAGAGGTCAAAGTGGTCTGGAAGCGCTGAGCGGCGTTGGTCCTAAACGTCGCAAAGAGCTGCTGCTGCACTTTGGCAGCCTGAAAAACATGCGCAGTGCGCCTAAAGAGGAACTGGAAAAGGTTCCTGGAATCAGTAAAAAACTCGCTGAACAGATATTTATTCAGCTACATGGCGAGTAACGGAGAAAGCAGTATATGAATTTGCCCAACATTCTGACTCTGAGCCGGATCGTTATGATCCCTCTGATGGTTGTCAGCTTCTATTGGTTTGGTGCACAGGGCAAAGTGGTTGCAGCCGGGCTTTTTGCCGTTGCCGCGGTCACGGACTGGTTTGATGGCTATCTGGCCCGCAAACTGAACCAGACGACACCTTTAGGGGCATTTCTTGATCCAGTGGCCGATAAACTTATCGTAGCCGTTGCACTGGTGTTGCTGGTAGAGCATTTTTCGACCATCTGGCTTACGCTGCCTGCGGCCATTATCGTTGGCCGGGAGATCGTTATTTCGGCATTACGCGAATGGATGGCGGAGCTGGGTAAGCGTGCCAATATCGCCGTGAGCTATATCGGCAAAGTAAAGACAGCGGCACAGATGGGATCGATTACTGTGTTGATGGGCGGTGAAGATTTCCCTTGGATAGTCGATCTCGGGTACATCGCACTCTATGTTGCGGCGGTACTGACCATCTGGTCGATGACTGTGTATCTTAAAGCTGCATGGCCGGACCTGCGCTCCTGAATCGCATCTGGCTCAGACTTCTGAGCTAAGTGCTTAAAATGTAAGAAAAAACACTTGACTCTTTTGCTGCTCAGTATAGAATGCGCAGCACTTAACGCGGGAATAGCTCAGTTGGTAGAGCACAACCTTGCCAAGGTTGGGGTCGCGAGTTCGAATCTCGTTTCCCGCTCCAGTTTTGTACTGCTCAGGCTTCGCCTGACCGGTCAGGAGTTAGCCGGAATGTCCGGTCGTCATCTTAAGTGTCGTGACTTCAACTCCGCATTTTCCAGTAAAGTTTTCAGTCTCTGACTTTACTGTTCAGGCGCGATAGCAAAGCGGTTATGCACTGGATTGCAAATCCACGTAGGCCGGTTCGACTCCGGCTCGCGCCTCCATTTATTCGGTGACCCACATTCGCCGAAACTGAGGCAAGATGCCCCGGTGGTGAAATTGGTAGACACAAGGGATTTAAAATCCCTCGGCCTATGGCTGTGCCGGTTCGATTCCGGCCCGGGGCACCATTTATACCTCTCGCTATACCTTTTACAGTACTCTCTCTTTTCCCTGTCGTTTTTTAAGCTGCGCCATCAGGCAATATGGTTTTTCGCACTGTCTTTGCTTCTTCCTTGCAGGGGCTTTATTGNCGACGAATCAGTTGATACAGCATCGACTAATTACCTGAATTGCTGCGCCCACTACGGTATTATCGTACCGATAATAAAGACGGTAAGAGTGTTATGTTTAACTATATCGAACCCATATTCCGCCCACCCAGCGAAGCGCGCTCACTGATTCTTCAGGTTACCAATGGCTGCTCCTGGAATAAGTGCACCTTCTGCGATATGTACACTCAGCCGCAGAAGAAATTCCGCGCCCGCCCCGAAGACGAAATCCTGAATGAAATTCGCCAGGCGGCGGCTCTTGGGCCCAGATTTGAAAAGGTCTTCCTCGCAGATGGCGACGCCATGGTGCTGCCGGTGCGTCGCCTGGTTAATATTCTGCAGGCAATCCGCGAGCATCTCCCCTGGGTTACACGCGTCGGTGCTTATTGCCTGCCGCGTAATATCCGCAAAAAAACCGCAGAAGAAATGGCAGAGATGGCGTCACTGGGCCTCGGAATTCTGTATGTCGGCGCAGAAAGTGGCGACGATCAGGTGCTGGAGTTTATCGATAAGGGGGAAACCTGGCGTTCAACGCTGGATGCGCTGGTTAAAATAAAAGAAGCCGGCATTAAATCATCTGTAATGATTTTAAATGGCATGGGCGGTGTTAAATACAGTGATCAGCATGCCGTTAATTCAGCATCATTAATGAATGAGGCTCAGCCGGATTTTCTTTCTACTCTGGTGGTCAGTTACCCCATGGGAGATCAGCGCGTCGTTGCCGGATTTAATGGCGAATATCAGCTGCCGGATCAGATGCAGCTGTTTCTTGAGCTGAAAAACCTGATCAGTCGCCTGGAGCTGACTAATACCGTGTTCCGCAGTGATCACGCGTCGAATTATCTGCCTTTACGCGGCACGCTGGGGAAAGATAAGGCGCAGATGTTGTCACAGCTGGATATGGCGCTGGAAGGGCGCATCGCTCTGCGTCAGGAATGGCAGCGGGGCTTGTAACCGCTTATCAGGAGTAATCTGTATGTCCCTGTCGGATATCGAAAAACAATTGGGTCTCGAAGGTCCGGTAGGTCATCCTCCGGTAGAAAAATGGAGCCCGCCTTTATCGGGCGATATGGATATGGTGATCCGCAAAGACGGCACCTGGGTGCATGAAGGTGATCCGATTAAAAGAGAAAAACTGGNGCGTCTGTTCGCTTCGATTCTGAAGAAAGAAGGGGGTGACTATTTTCTTGTCACGCCAGTGGAGAAGTGGCGCATACAGGTCGAAGACAGACCACTGCTGGTGCAACTGATTGATAAGCGCGGCGATCAGCTGCAATTGGTTACCAATGGTGGAGATTCGCTGATCGTCGGTGATGATCATCCACTGAAAGCATCGGAACTGGATGGGGTCATGGTGCCGGAAGTCAGGGTTCGCAATAACCTCTGGGCCCGCTTTTCGCGCAATGCCTATTACCAGATATCAGAGTTGGCGACTGAGCAGTCTGATGGCAGCTTTGCCATTCAAAGCGGTGGCAGGGCGTTTGTGGTTGGCTGATGGTTTATCCGGGGTAATAAAAAAGGAGCCATAAGGCTCCTTTTTTCATGCATTCCGCTATAGCGGATTACATGTTTGGATAGTTTGGACCGCCAGCACCTTCCGGAGTAACCCAGGTGATGTTCTGCGACGGATCTTTAATATCACAGGTTTTGCAGTGTACACAGTTCTGAGAGTTGATCTGGAAACGCTTGCCGTTTTCGTCTTCAACAATCTCATACACGCCTGCAGGGCAGTAGCGCTGCGCTGGCTCATCCCATTTCTCCAGGTTGATTCCCAGAGGGATCGAAGCATCTTTCAGCTTCAGGTGGCATGGCTGATCTTCCGCGTGGTTAACGTTGCCGATAAACACAGAGTCCAGCTTGGCGAAGCTGATCACACCGTCCGGTTTCGGATAGTTGATCTTTTCACATTCGTTAGCAGGTTTCAGCATCGCATGATCCGGATGGGTATCATGCAGAGTGAATGGCATCGCCACGATATTCTGATCAATGTAGTTGAATGCGCCACCCAGGAAGGTGCCGAACTTATGCATCGCCGGGCCGAAGTTACGGCTGCGGTGCAGTTCTTTCCACGCCCATGAAGCTTCGAAGGCAGTGGTAAATTCAGTCACTTCATCGTTAGCGCGACCGGCCTGAATAGCTTTAAACAGCTCTTCAGCAGCAACCAGGCCACTCTTCATGGCAGTGTGTGTGCCTTTAATTTTGGCAAAGTTCAGTGTGCCGGCATCACAACCAACCACCAGGCCGCCAGGGAAGGTCATTTTTGGCAGACAGTTCAGGCCGCCTTTGGTAATGGCACGGGCACCGTAGGATGCGCGTTTACCACCTTCCAGATACTGTTTAATAACCGGATGATGCTTCATACGCTGAAATTCGTCGAACGGGCTTACGTGCGGGTTGCTGTAAGACAGATCGGTAATCAGACCAACAACCACCTGGTTGTTTTCAGCGTGATACAGGAAGAAACCACCAGAAGAACCGGATTCACTCAGCGGCCAGCCAGCGCCGTGCAGCACCAGACCTTCTTCGTGTTTGGCTGGATCAATATCCCACAGCTCTTTGATACCAATGCCATAGTGCTGCGGGTCTTTGCCTTCGTCCAGTTTGTATTCTGCGATCAGCTGCTTGCCCAGATGGCCACGACAGCCTTCGGCAAACACTGTGTACTTGGCGCGCAGTTCCATGCCAGGCATGTAGCTGTCTTTATGGGAGCCGTCAGCGGCCACGCCCATGTCGCCAGTGATGATGCCTTTAATAACGCCATCTTCAAGGATGTATTCGGCTGCAGAGAAGCCAGGGTAGATCTCGACACCCAGATTTTCAGCCTGCTCACCCAGCCAGCGCGATACGTTACCCAGAGATACGATGTAGTTGCCATCGTTGTGCATTGGCTTAGGGATAGCAAAGTGAGGGGTTTTGACCGCTTTTTCATTGCTGGTCAGGAAATACACCTCATCACCTTTAACCGGGGTGTTCAGCGGAGCGCCCATTTCTTTCCAGTCAGGGAACAGCTCAGCCAGTGCACGGTCTTCAATAACAGCGCCGGAGAGGATATGTGCGCCGACTTCGGAGCCTTTTTCTACCAGACAGACTGACAGTTCAGTGCCGGCTTCTTCGGCTAACTGTTTGATACGACACGCCGTTGACAGACCAGCAGGGCCGCCGCCAACGATGACTACGTCATATTCCATTACATCACGTTGCATATAGATCTCCTCATTTATTGTGGGAGCTGTTATCTTTAGTACCTGTTCCCGCCGCGACTGCGTCTACCGCCTGTCGAATATCTTTCAGCGCCCGGACTTGCCGGCCAGGGTGAAAATTCAAACGCTCGTATGAATTTGACCTCGCATTATACGTCCCATAATTCCTTAGGCAACTTAAATTCATTGTAAAAACCGCGGGTTATACCCACTATAAGCACCGATGATGTACGTAAACCTACGTACACTATTGACGCTTAAGTTAAAGGCACCAATAATGTGCCCCGCTGGAAAGGGTCATCTCAACGACTGTTTCATCCCGTCGGGAGTGGTAAGTTACAGCCCTTTATTCACCCACCAAGTAGAAAAACGAGGAATCTATGAAGGTTCTTGTCGCTGTTAAACGCGTAATCGATTACAACGTAAAAGTTCGCGTTAAGTCAGATAATTCAGACGTAGATCTGACCAACGTAAAAATGGCTATGAACCCATTCTGCGAAATCGCAGTAGAGGAAGCGGTTCGCCTCAAAGAAAAAGGTGTTGCGTCAGAAGTCGTCGTGGTTTCTATCGGCCCTAAAACTTCTCAGGAACAGATCCGTACTGCACTGGCACTGGGTGCTGACCGCGGTATTCTGATCGAAACTGAAGAAAAACTGGAATCCCTGACAGTGGCCAAGCTGCTGAAAGGCGTTGTTGAAAAAGAACAGCCTCAGCTGGTTCTGATGGGTAAACAAACCATCGACAGCGATAACAACCAGACTGGCCAGATGCTGGGCGCACTGACCGGCATGGCTCAGGGCACATTCGCTTCTGAAGTTGTTGTCGACGGCGACAGCGTTAACGTAACCCGTGAAATCGACGGTGGTCTGCGTACTGTTGGTCTGAAACTGCCAGCAATCGTTACTACTGACCTGCGTCTGAACGAACCTCGTTACGCATCTCTGCCTAACATCATGAAAGCCAAGCGTAAGCCTCTGGATGTTACTACTCCGGCTGACCTGGGCGTGGAAATGAAATCCACCCTGTCTCTGGTTAAAGTGACTCCGCCAGCTGAGCGTTCTGCCGGTATCAAGGTTGCTGACGTAGCCGAGCTGGTAGATAAACTGAAAAACGACGCCAAAGTGCTGTAAGAGAGGATTGTGTAATGGCTATTTTAGTAATCGCAGAACACGATAACGCAACCCTGAAAGCTGCAACCCTGAACGTTATCACTGCAGCTGGCCAGATTGGCGGCGACATTGAAGTACTGGTTGCCGGCAGCGGCTGTGGCGCAGCTGCTGAAGCAGCAGCCAAAGTGGCTGGCGTCAGCAAGGTGCTGGTAGCGGACAACGCTGCTTATGAGTATCAGCTGGCTGAAAATATGGGTGAGCTGGTTGCAGAACTGGGTAAGGGCTACAGCCATATCCTGGCAGCAGCAACCACCACTGGTAAAGACTTCCTGCCTCGCGCCGCAGCTCTGCTGGACGTGAACATGCTGTCTGAAATCGTAAAAGTAGAAGACGCTGAAACTTTCTCCCGTCCAATTTACGCAGGCAACGCTATTGCGACCGTTAAATCTTCTGACAGCATCAAAGTGATGACTGTACGTGGTACTGCATTTGATGCAGCTGCCGCAGAGGGTGGTTCTGCAGCCGTTGAAGCTGTTGATGTGGTTAAAGATGCTGGCATCTCTTCCTTCGTTGGTGAAGAGCTGGCCAAGTCTGATCGTCCTGAACTGACTGCTGCCAAGATTGTTATCTCTGGTGGTCGCGGTATGCAGAACGGCGAAAACTTCGAAATGCTGTACAAAGTGGCAGATAAGCTGGGCGCTGCTGTTGGTGCTTCCCGTGCCGCGGTTGACGCAGGTTTCGTCCCTAACGATATGCAGGTTGGTCAAACCGGTAAAATCGTTGCGCCTGAATTGTACGTAGCGGTTGGTATTTCGGGTGCAATTCAGCATCTGGCTGGTATGAAGGACTCCAAAGTCATTGTTGCCATTAACAAAGACGAAGAAGCCCCTATCTTCCAGGTTGCGGACTACGGACTGGTCGCCGACCTGTTCGACGCGGTTCCAGAACTGGAAAATGCTCTGTAATATCAGTAGCTTATAAAGACCCGGCTCCGGCCGGGTTTTTTTATGTCATGTGGTTGTCATTTTTTCGTAATAAGGTAACGTACCTCTCGGTTCACCATTACGAAAAAGGGTTAGTTCATTGAATATCACAGTTGTGGGGACAGGTTACGTAGGACTCGTAACCGGCGCCTGTTTCGCAGAAATGGGAAATGTTGTTACCTGCGTGGATGTCGATAGCGGCAAGATTGCTGCGCTCAGGGAAGGGAATGTCCCAATTTACGAACCGGGTCTGGAAGCCATTGTCAGTGAAAACGGCAAGGCAGGCCGCCTGAAGTTCACAACCTCCCTGGCTGAAGCCATGCAGGAATCTGACCTGTATTTTATCGCCGTTGGCACACCGCCGGGCGAAGATGGTTCTGCCGATTTGTCCCATGTTCTTTCTGTTGCTGAAGAAATCGGTAAAAACCTTTCTGTGCCTGCCATTGTGGTGAATAAATCCACGGTACCCGTCGGCACCGCTTTGCGTGTTGCCGACGTCATTCAGGCTGAACTGGATAAGCGTGGCGTGGATCTCAGATTTGATGTTGTTTCCAATCCGGAGTTTTTAAAAGAGGGCGCAGCGATTGAAGATTTTATGCGTCCGGACCGGATCGTGGTTGGTGTCCAGTCAGAGCATGCCCGTGAAGTCATGTCTGAACTGTATCAGACCTTTTCGCGTAACCACGATAAGCTGATGTTTATGGGTGTACGCGATGCTGAGCTGACCAAATATGCGGCCAACGCCATGCTGGCGACCAAAATTTCGTTTATGAACGAAGTTGCCAACCTTGCAGAACGTATGGGTGTTGATATTGAAAATGTGCGCAAGGGTATCGGCTCCGACCGCCGTATTGGCTACTCCTTTATTTACCCGGGCTGCGGCTATGGCGGCTCCTGTTTTCCCAAAGACGTAAAAGCCCTGATGCGCATGGGCGAGCAGTACGATTTTGATACCCGGGTGCTGCGTGCGGTAGAAGATCGCAATGAAACCCAGAAGCAGCGCCTGTTCGAAAAGCTGCTTCAGCGTTTCGGTGAGGATATGTCTGGCCGTGTGATCGGTATCTGGGGACTGGCCTTCAAGCCAGGAACTGACGATATGCGCGAAGCCAGTTCGGTACCTCTGATTAATGCCCTGATTGCTGCCGGCGCTTCGGTGCGTGCTTACGATCCCGTCGCAATGGAAGAATCACGCAAACACTTCCCTGCGGAACTATTCACAGACGGACGCATCACCTTGTGTGATCATCAGTACGACGCATTGGCCGATGCTGATGCCATGGTGCTGGTCACCGAGTGGAAGCCGTTCCGTCAGCCGGACTTTAACGCCATTCAGAAGCTGTTGAAGCAGCCTGTCATTATTGATGGACGTAACCAGTACGATCCCCGTGCATTAAAAGCACAGGGATTCGATTACTCGGGTATTGGCCGCGATTTAGGATAAACAATGAGCACAGCGACTGATCTGCCAATCGCAGACGCTATCGATATCAGCACCGCAGACCCGGATGCCAAGCAGCCGTTGCAGACGTCCAGTCTGGCGACGCGCCTGCCATTTGGTTTTGCCAAACGTTTTGGTGTACTGGTGGAAGGTAAGGATGACCAGATCACTGTGTATCACAAAGATGGCCTGCAGACTGCGGTTATTCTGGAAATTCAGCGCTATCTGGCCCGACCGTTCCGTTTTGAAGCGGTAACGCCGGAAGAGTTTGAACGTCGCCTGGGGCTGGCTTACCAGAGCGATTCGTCAGAAACCATGGAGATGGTGGAAGGGCTGGGTGATGACATGGATCTCGCCAGTCTGGCGGATTCCGTGCCGGAAACAGAAGACCTGCTGGAACAGGAAGGCGATGCGCCGATTATCCGCCTGATTAACGCGTTGCTGACTGAAGCGGTAAAAGAAAACGCCTCCGACATTCACGTCGAAACCTATGAAAAGCGTCTGGTCGTCCGCTTCCGTGTGGATGGCGTGCTGCGTGAAGTAGTGCAACCAAAACGCGCGTTATCAGCGCTGCTGATCTCCCGTATCAAGGTAATGGCCAAGCTAGATATTGCTGAGAAACGTATCCCTCAGGATGGCCGTATCGCCCTGCGTATTGGTGGTCGCGAGGTTGATGTGCGGGTCTCGACCATGCCGTCCAGCTTTGGCGAGCGGGTGGTAATGCGACTGCTGGATAAACAGGCCGGACGCCTGAGTCTGTCTCAGCTCGGTATGGCGGATCGTGATCTGCGCGCCATGCGCAACATCATCAGCAAGCCTCACGGTATTATTCTGGTTACCGGCCCAACCGGTTCCGGTAAAACCACCACGCTTTACGGTGCACTGAGCGATCTGAACGACACCAGCCGTAATATTCTGACGGTAGAAGATCCTATCGAATACAGCCTGCCAGGTATTGGCCAGACTCAGGTGAACACCAAGGTTGAAATGACCTTTGCCAAAGGGCTGCGCGCTATTTTGCGTCAGGACCCGGACGTGGTGATGATCGGTGAGATCCGTGACCTCGAAACCGTCGAGATCGCTATTCAGGCGTCACTGACAGGTCACCTTGTGTTATCCACGCTGCATACCAATACCGCTATTGGTGCGGTTACCCGTCTGCAGGATATGGGGGTCGAGCCGTTCCTGCTGTCCTCCAGTCTGGTTGGCGTGATCGCTCAACGACTGGTACGCGTACTGTGTAATGACTGTAAAGAAGCGGCACCCGCTGACGAAGCAGCCTGTGAAGTGCTGCGCGCTGATCCGGCCAATCCGCCGACGATTTATCACGCCAAGGGCTGCGAAAAATGCAACCAGCTCGGTTACCGCGGCCGTCAGGGTATTTACGAAATCATCGAAATTGATGAGAAATTCAAAACCCTTATTCATGACCGTTCCGGCGAGCAGGCGATGGAACAGCATGCCCGTACTCTGGGCCCAAGCATCCACCAGGATGGCATCCGCAAGGTACTGGGCGGCAGCACCACAGTTGAAGAACTGCTGCGTGTAGCGAAAGGCTGATAATTGATATGGGTGCATTTGTATATCAGGCTGTTGATCAGAAGGGCAAACAACAGAAAGGCGTACTGGAAGCTGACAGCGCGCGTCAGGTGCGCCAGCAGCTGCGTGAAAAAGGCTGGATGCCATTATCTGTTGAACAGACCAGTCAGAAAGAAAAGTCCGCCGCCGGCGGTTTCTCTCTGCTTAACCGCTCGCCTAAATTATCGGTTCCTGAACTGGCACTGATTACCCGCCAGCTGGCCACTTTGATTGCTGCAGGTCTGCCCATTGATGAATCTTTGCGGGCCTTGTCTGATCAGACTGGCAAGCAGCGCATCAAAGCTATGATTCTGGCGATCCGCGCCAAGGTTCTCGAAGGTTACACGCTGGCCAAGGCGCTGGCGGAATATCCCCGCGCATTTCCGCATCTGTATCGTTCAACGGTAGCCGCCGGTGAACATGCCGGCCATCTGGATGGCGTACTTAACCGTCTGGCGGATTACACCGAACGTCAACAGGAATCCAGTCAGAAAATCAAACTGGCTGCCATGTATCCGATCATCCTGACCTTTGTGGCATTGGGGATTGTGGTTTACCTGTTAACCAATGTGGTGCCTGATATCGTCGACGTGTTCGTTAAAAACGGACAGGAATTACCCGGCCTGACGCAGTTTATGCTGGATATGAGTCACTTTATTACCGCCTGGGGTATCTGGGTGGCCGGTGCCGCGTTCGGCGGTTTTATCGTTTTTAACCGGGCGCTGACCAACGACGCATTCCGCCGTCGTTACCATGAATTTCTGCTGAATGTGCCGGGCCTGAAAGGCTTTATTAAAGAAGCCAATACCGCACGCTTTGGCAGCACACTGGCAATCCTGACCACCAGTGGCGTTCCTTTGGTGGATGCCATGCGCATTTCCAGTCAGGTAGTATCCAGCATCCCGATTCAGCGTTCGCTGGGTGACGCCACGGTAAAAGTGAGCGAGGGTGGCAGTCTGAATAAGGCGTTGTCAGAAACCGGATATTTTTCCCCGATCATGATTCATATGATTGCCAGTGGCGAAAACAGCGGTGAGCTCGACAGTATGCTGGCGCGCACCGCGTCGCAGCAGGAAACCGCACTGGAGAATACAGTGTCGGCATTAGTGAAAGTATTTGAGCCGGTTATGTTGCTGGCGATGGGGGGCATTGTGGCGCTGATCGTGGTCGCCATTATGCTGCCAATTCTTGAATTACAAAAAATGGTTCAGTAGGAGAACGGAATGAAATCTATGCGTAAAGCAACCCGTCAGCAGGGCTTCACTCTGCTGGAAGTCATGGTTGTTCTGGCTATTATCGGCGGCATTATGGCCCTGGTTGCAACCAACCTGATCGGTTCTGCCGGTGATGCCCGGGTTAAAACCACCATCAGTCAGATCAAACTGATCGAAGGTGCTCTGGATATGTATAAGCTGCATAACTTTACTTATCCGACCACTGAGCAGGGCATTGAAGCTCTGGTTAAAAAACCGACCAGTGCGCCAGAGCCTAAAAACTACCAGACCGGTGGCTACCTGAAAGGCAACAACGTTCCGACCGACGCCTGGGGCCATGAATTTTTATACTTCCTTGATAAAGGCCAGTACGAAATCGTTTCACTGGGTGCTGATGGTCAGGAAGGCGGTGAAGGCGAAAACGCTGATATCAGTTCACTGGATAAATAATGCGTCGCAGCCGGGCTTTTACACTGCTGGAAGTGATGGTGGTGCTCGCAATTATTGGCGGGCTTATGGCTTTGGTAACCATCACCAGCAGTGACCGACACGCTCAGGATGAGACTGAGCAATTTGCCCGGCGTTTACTGGCGGTCTTTTCCGCCTGTCGTCAGGAGTCGGTATTTCAGAATATCGATCTCGGCCTGGCGATGGATTCCTCTTCTTTGCTGCTGCTCAGCTTTCAGGATATTTATTCGCAGGAATTCACTGCGAATAAAACCCGTGAAGAGCTGGATGCGCTGGCGAAAAATCCCTGGCAGCCTTACAGCGGCCCGATCAATAACGACATCGAAGCGCCGGAATATGTGTTTATGTCCCTTGAAGTTGAAGGTCAGGAAGTCGACTTCGCCGATCTTCTGGACGATGACACCGGGCCAAAACCGGCGCTGCTGTTTCTGTCATCCGACGAATACACCCAATTCCGTATGATCCTGATTCACGATCAGGATGAGAATTTTGAAATCGTAATCGAAGGCGATGGTTTCAATCAGCCAGTTATGACGCTGGAGCGCTTCGATGGTTAATCTGCGCCGCGCAGCAGGCTTTACGCTGATTGAAGTTATGATTGCCGTAACCGTTTTTGTTGCGGTGGCTACGACGATTTCGCAAACCACCAGTCAGAGTGTCGGCACTCAGCTGTCCCTCGAAAACACCACGCTGGCGTCCTTTGTTGCGGAAAACCGACTTGTTGATATCCGCCTTGGTGGTCTGCCTCAGGTTGGCGATAACAACGATGAGGTGTCCTACGCCGGTCGCGACTGGCGGGTAAACACCAAAGTGGAAGAAACAACATTCCCGGATACTGTTCGGGTAACGGTATCTGTCGGCGATATAAACAACAAAGAAGGCTACACCATTTCTCTGACTACCATTATGGGTGGCCACGGATGAAGAACTCTGCTGTGCGTGCTCAGGCTGGCTTTACGCTTCTGGAGGTTCTGCTGGCTGTGGCGATTACCGCCATGATAGGCGTCGGCTCAGCGCAACTGTTGAACTCGATCATTAATGCCAAGCAGGGCGTTGATATCCGCTCAGAAAAATTAGCATCACTGCAGCGCTTTAACATGGCTGTATCACGCGATATCGAACAGATTATTAACCGGCCAATTCGCGATATATACGGCGATGAACAGGCCGCGCTGCGCATCAATGACGGTGATTACCCGCTGGAGTTTACCCGCGCCGGCTGGCGTAATTCGCCGGTCGCTGAAGATCCGCGTTCTGAATTGCAGCGGGTCGCATACCGTATGGAGCCCATCGACAGCGAAGCCTGTGAAGTCGCCTATGCACGCCTGCAGAGCTGGGGCGTTAATCAGCCTGAAGGCGAGTGTCTGGTGCGGTATTTCTGGCCAGTGCTGGATCAGGCCAGTGTTTCAGAGCCCCTGACTCAGGTTGTGCTTGAACAGATTGACGGCTTTGAAATTGAGCTTCTGGTCAGTGAAGAAAGCGCAGACAGTGAAAGCGAAGGAGTAACACAGGAAACCGGCCGTAACTGGTACACAGACTGGCCGGCAATAAACGCCGGACTTGGCGGTGTGGAGACCCCTCTGGTTATCCGCTGGCGGCTGGAACTGCCGGAGCTTGGCAGTATTGAGCGGCAATGGTTTATTCCCTGGGGTGATTTCTGATGCAGCTTAAGGTTAAGCGCGCGCAGAGCGGTCTGGCCCTGATCACAGTTTTGCTGATTTTTGCCATTGTGTCGGTATTGGCAGTGGCCATGATCGACCGTCAGGCATCCGATATTCAGCGCAGCGGCACTATGCTGGCATTACAGCAGGCACGGGCTTATGTCACCGGCGCTGAATCCGCTGTCAAAACCGGCCTGTATCTCGATTGGGAGAGTAATCCCGATATTGACCACGCTGCGGAAGAATGGAATCAGGAGCGCATGTTTCCGCTGTCGCCGGGTACCGCCTACATCAGCATCAAAGATGCGCAGGGGCGTTTTAATCTCAATTGGTTAAGCAAGGGCGCCAATAATCGTGAAGTACAGAAAGTGCGCTTCAGAAATCTGCTGAATGAGTTAGGTCTGGATGTCGCCCTTGCCGACCTGACGGCCCGCTGGATGGATGAGGAAAGTCAGGAGGATGATCGCTATCAGTCCATGGAGCCGCCTTACCGGGCAGCCTACCGGGTTTGTTCTCACACATCCGAAATGATGTTGATCGAGGGCTTTGACGCCCAGACCTACCGTTCACTGGAAGGTTATATTGCCTGTCTGCCGGTGGCCGCGCAGCTGAATGTGAACACTGCCAGTGCAGTGGTGTTATCCGCCCTCGATGACGAGCTGTCTTTGTCATCTGCCCAGGCTATCGTTGCGGCCAGAGGGGAAGAGGGATTTGCCGATGTCGGCACCTTCTGGTCGTTACCTGAGGTTGAACCCTTTACCCGCCGCAGTGCCAATCGTGGCAGCAATCGCGATAACAACAACGATAGTAACGACAACGAAAGCGGCAACAATGATGAAAATGATGAATCTGCCGCCACCGGCCGCTGGGATGAAACAGACTTCAGTGTAAAATCCGAATATTTTGAAAGCTTTATCCGCGTGGATCTGGGCGACAGGATAGCAACCGCAGAGGTGCTGATTCACCGCAGTCCGGGCAGTGGCAAAATGAATACCCTGTACCGGGATTACAGTCGCCGGGAAGTACGGCACGAAAGCCCGGTCGCCGGGAGCAATACTGACCCGGCACTTAATGATGGCTCCGGACTTAACTGACACAATGAAACCTGGCCGGCTCTGATTAAGCCGCGCTGATACAACGGAAAACGACGACACCATGGAAACCGTAAACATTCAATGGCAATCGCTTGCCGGGCAGTGGATGGTAGCGCCACTGAATGGCTCAGAGTGGCAACCATTGGCGGCCTGGGCAGAAGATCAGCCCGACCTGACACAGGTACGGATGATTCTGTCGCCGGTAAACTATGCGACGCACTGGGTCAGTCTTCCCGGTGTTTCCGGGCGGCAGATTCCCCGGGCTCTGCCATTCGCCCTGGAAGAATCCCTGATTGAGGATATCTCCCACTATCTGATTATTCCCGCCGGCCAGGCTGCTAAAAAGGTCCGTGCTTATGTAATCAGTGCTGACCTGATCAGCCGCCTGCTGGAAGAATGCGCCATGCATAATCTGGTGCTGCGCGAGCTNATTCCGCAAACNCAGCTGTTGGGCGAGGGCAATCGCATTCTGTTCAGCGCCCAGTCCGGTGCCGGGCAGGGCTCTGCGGCGGGCTGGATGCTGAATATTCCGGGCATGATCGAAGGTTGGGTTCCGGAAGCCGGCATGTCGGCCGTACTGGATGCTTTGTTCGATCAGGCTGAAGGTGAACAGCTGCTGGATACGCTGACCATTGTGGCGCCGCAGCTGGATCAGGCCAACCTGCTGAAAACCACCATTGAAACCAGTTTTCCNGGCGTTATTGGCANNGTNGAAACGCATCCGGGNAGTGGTGCTCAGGATGCGGAAAAAGCCCTCNCGGCAAAATTGACCANTTTTCTTACCGGTCAGTTTCAGTCCCGTGAACACGAAGAACGGAAACCGGCTGCCTGGTGGCGCCCGCTCGGCGCTATGGCNGCGGTGTGGCTGATNGCTGNAACACTGTGGCTGGTGATTGATCAGCAGACCACGCGATCTCAGGCCNATCAGGTGTATACCGAAACCCTGAATCTCTACAAAAANCTGTTCCCGGGTGAACGGGTTCGCATGCTGGAGCGGCAGATCCGGGAAAAAATCAGTGGCGATGGCACGGCATCCAGTTCCGGGTTTGTCAGCACCGCGCATACGCTCGCTAAAGTCTACGCCGATGCCGGACTGCAGCAGCAGGTNGANATGACCTCCATGCGCTACAGCGACAGNCTGGNAGAACTGGTGGTTGAAGTGAAGGCTAANAGCCTGAATGAACTGCAGACNCTGCGTCAGGCACTGGAAAATCAGGGNCTGGTNGCGGAAGTAGCTTCGGCNACAAATGATAAAGACGGCGTNAAAGGCCGTATCCGTATCGGAGGGGCTGCATCATGAGCCGTTTTCAGGAACTGAAAGTTCAGCTTGAGGAACAGGTTAAAGGCTCCTCNCTGTGGCAGACTGGAGCCCANTGGTACCTGGCTTTGCCNCCACGCGATCAACTGGTGGTGAAAGGNGTCAGTCTGTTGCTGCTGGTCGCTTTGGTGTTTGTCATTGTTTANGCGCCATTACTGAAAGGGCGCAAAGGTGCAGAAGCNGCATTGCAGAAGAATCTGGCGGTTTACAACCANCTGGCCAGCAATGCCGGNCGTTTTGGCTCTTCCNCAGCNGCNGCANCCAGNGGNGGTTCTTTGTTGTCGGTGGTGACCCGTCAGGCAAAAGCGTCCGGCCTCAGNCTGAGCCGCTACGAGCAGGACGGNCAGGGNCTGCGTATCTGGCTGGATGATGTGTCCTTCGATGATGCCATGACCATGCTNGAGGCANTGCAGTCGTCTGCCGGNGTAGTNGCAAACCAGGTAAACGTAGATAAAGCAGATCGTCCCGGTGTGGTAGACATCCGGGCGACGCTGTCGCAATAACCANTCTTCCGGCTGCCGGNAGGGGCGGCAGTCAGAAAACAATTCAGGAGAATAATATGACAGCGTTTGATTTTGAGTTGCTGGTGATCGGTGCCGGCTCAGGNGGCGTTCGTGCCAGTCGTATGGCAGCCGCCAAAGGCGTAAAAACTGCCGTGGTGGAAAACCGCTATCTTGGGGGNACCTGCGTTAACGTTGGCTGTGTTCCAAAGAAGCTGTTTGTCTACGCATCTGAGTACAGCAAGAANTTTGANGAGGCNGAAGGCTTTGGNGTACATGGNCNGCTTGAACGCTTCGAATGGCCNGAGCTTCGCGANAATAAAACCNATGAAATCAAACGGTTNAACGGNATNTATAATAATCTCCTTGAGAATTCNGGCGTCACNGTTCTGCATGGCAGTGCGTCTCTGGTTGACCACCATACAGTTCAGGTAGGCGACNCNACCTACAGCGCTGAGAANATTCTGATNGCNACTGGCGGCTGGCCNGTTAAGCCGGATATTCCGGGCGCGGAGCACGGCATNACGTCAAACGAAGTATTCTATCTCGACGAATACCCGCAGCGTGCNGTNGTGATTGGCGGTGGTTATATTGCCGTNGAATTTGCCGGCATCTTCAACGGCCTCGGTTCNGATACTCANCTNCTGTATCGCGGCGAGCAGATTCTGCGCGGTTTTGATGGCGATGTACGTNATTTTGCCGCTGAGCAGATCGCCAACAAAGGTGTNCATGTACATACCAACACNGATATTAAACGCATCGANAAACTGGANGACGGCACCTTACGCTGCCAGCTGACCANNGGCGATATNATGGACACGGATTGCGTNATGTTCGCCACCGGCCGTTCACCTATGACGGAAGGTCTGAATCTGGAAGGCGTTGGNGTTGAAACCCGCGCCAANGGCACCATCGCGGTGGATCACTTCTTCCGCAGCAATGTGCCCAGCATCTATGCTCTGGGTGACGTNATTGGNACACCACAGCTGACGCCGGTAGCACTGGCNCAGGCGATGAAACTGGTCGCCCACTGGTATGCCGGCGATCAGGAGCCNATGAGNTATGACAANATNCCNACGGCCGTTTTCTGNCAGCCTAACATTGCCACAGTCGGTCTGACTGAAGAGCAGGCTGTGGAGCGCTTTGGTGACGATCTGAAAGTATTTGAGTCCAGCTTCCGGCCAATGAAGCACACCATCAGTGGCATGCCGGAGCGCTCCATGATGAANCTGATCGTGCAGGAAAGTACCGATCTGGTNGTCGGCGCACACATGGTTGGNGAAGACGCCGGTGAGATCATGCAGGGGCTTGCAGTNGCCATTAANGCGGGCGCAACCAAGGCAGTATTCGACAGCACGATTGGTATTCANCCAACGGCAGCTGAAGAGTTCGTTACCATGCGTTCACCGCGCAGCTGAGCANGTTTTACAGCGCATAANCTGACGAATTCAAACGACAAAAAAGCCGGCNATNGCCGGCTTTTNTGTATCTGATGTCCGGGCNGGTTTATCAGCCGCAGAACACCAGGCGCACNCTATCAAGNACCAGNTGTGACTGNCTGATCGCACGGATCACAGCTTCACGTTCGGCTTTTGCCTGTTCNGCCANNATCGGCGGAATGGATGGATTTTCTTCCGCCAGGGCATGCAGTCGNGNNATTCGNGCGGCATANGCTTCNNCCGCTTTTGCCGTNGCGCGNTCAACCATTTTGCTCAGCTGNCCGGCACCCAGTTTTTCCAGNTTGTGAATGATTGGCTGNACCTGAGCNGTTTTCTGCTCAACCANACCNCGNGCTGTGCCTTTTTTCAGTGGCAGNGGNAAGCCNGGCAGTTCGCCNTCATTCACTTTCAGATCACCGNNTGGNGTCATCATCAGGTACATGGCNTCCGGCGGCAGATAGCGCTCCACGGAGAGNGCTTTNGGTGCTGAACACTGAGCAACGAATTGCANNTCAATAAAGCAGTCNCCGGTCTTNTAGCCATGGTGCTCGATGTAACCGACGGCGGCATTNCCNGCAGGNCCNCTGGTAATCAGCTCCAGCGCCTGATCAATAAACGGATGTTCCCANCTCAGGAACTGAACATCGTCACGGCTTAATGCCACTTCNCGTCGGGTNGTTGCCATAAANCCGTCTTCCGGCAGATGCGGCAGATCCGGCACCAGCATGTGATCGCCCGGAGCGATGGTGATGCATTCGCCGCCCAGATCAATCAANTCCAGACCAAAAGCATCGGCAAACAGTTCGATGAAGTCGTTCAGCTCGGCTTCGTCTTCGATGTGGGTAATGGTCATTTCCTGTGCCAGTGCGCGGGCTTTGCCCGGCGGACAGGAGTGCAGCTCCAGCAGACGGTCACGACCCTGTTCCAGCTCGGCCAGCAGCTGTTCACGGCCGGCGCTCAAAGTTGCAACCAGAGCAGTCAGGTCACCTTGACCAAGAACTGCCTGTTCAATGTCGTCGCGATAACGCTCAAGCAGAGGCTGGGCAGCCGGATTAGGGCGGCTGAATGCATCCAGTCCATCCTGCAGAATCTTCGCCCAGCGGCCGCTTGGGTGGTCGGCAAAAGGCGGAATGTAGAGTTTGATGTCTTCTGCCTGACCAATGCGGTCAAGACGACCGATACGCTGCTCAATCAGGTCGCAGTTGAACGGCAGATCGAACAGGACCAGATGATGGGCGAACTGGAAGTTACGGCCTTCACTGCCGATTTCAGAACAGAGAAGAATGCGCGCGCCCTGATCATGGTCGGCAAAGTAGGCCGCGGCGCGGTCACGCTCAACCAGATCCATGTCTTCATGGAATACCGCCACCTGAATGCCGGCGGTTTCCCACAGCCATTGTTCAAGGTCGAGCACGGTGGATGCGGCATGACAGATGAGCACAACTTTATCTTTACCTGTCTGTGACAGCAGACCCAGCAGCCATTCGGCGCGCGGATCGTCGTCACACCAGTTGTGCACGCCGATTTCAGGGTGCAGATCGCGCAGTGACGGCGGCAGATCATCACCTTGTGGCGCCGGCATTTCGGTAATCACCGGCAGGCGCTGCGGGAAGCCGGTCACCCCCTGACGGGTATTACGGTACAGGGCGCGCCCGGGACCGCGGCGATCAATCAGAGCTTCCAGTGCTTTCGAGCGCTGCGCTTCATCATTCAGATCGGCCGCAGCAAAATCAGCAAGAAATTCGTTCAGTGTCGCCTGATTCTCTGCGCTCAGGCCGGAGCCCTCTGCCAGAGCAGCAGCAAGATCGGCGATTGGACGATACGCCTGCTGTTCGGCAACGAACTGCTGCAGGGAAGGGTAACGCTCAGGATCAAGCAGGCGCAGACGGGCGAAGTGACCCTCAATGCCAAGCTGCTCCGGGGTTGCCGTCAGCAGCAACAGACCGGGGGTTTTAACCGCAACGTCTTCGGTCAGGCAATACGCTGTGTCGCCACCGTTTTCTTCGCTCCACTGCAGGTGGTGAGCCTCGTCGACGACCAGTACGTCCCAGTCGGCCTCAAGAATACCGGCGCGGATGTGCTCGTCATTGGCCAGCGATACCGGGCACAGGAACAGCTGCGCTTCGCTGAACAGGTTTTCGCTGTCTTCATAGGCGGAGCGGTTAACGATATTAAAGCGCAGGTTGAAGCGCCGGATCATCTCCCCCAGCCACTGGTGAATCAGGTGATCCGGTACCATAACCAGCACCCGGCTGATGCGCTGCTGCAGCAACAGCCGATGCAGAATCAGACCAGCTTCAATGGTTTTACCCAGGCCTACTTCGTCTGCCAGCAGTACGCGCGGAATGGAATCCTGTGTCACCTGTTGCGCAATGTGCAGCTGGTGCGGGAGCAGACTGGTGCGTCCACCAAGCAGTCCGTAATACGGACGCTTGCGCAGCTTGGACAGTTGCTTGAGCGCCATCTGGCGCAGTTCAAACAGGTTGTTGTTGTCGATCTGGCCGGAGAAAAGACGATCCGATGGCTGATTCAGCTGAATCTGACCACTCAGGTGAATTTCAGATATGTGGCGTTCGCCGTCGCTGTAGAAGATGATGCCATCGATATCTTCCTTATCAGCCACGGTAAGTGTTGTGCCGTCAGACAGCGGAAGAACATCGCCTTCTTTAAAGATAACCCGGGTAAGCGGGGCGTTCTGACGGGAGTACGAGCGGACGTCGTCGATAACGGGGAAATACAGAGTGACGACGCGGAAGTCTACGTTCTGAACCAGGCCAAGACCGAGGTCGGTTTCGGCTTCGCTGATCCAGCGCTGACCAACTTGATACATAGAAAAGCATACCTGAAGAAAATTTGGGCGAAGTCTAGCGTAAGGAGGCGATAAATCCCACCGTCAAAGGCTTGCAGGCGTTCTGCTGGAGAGATTTATCCGGTATATTCATGCAATCTTCACAAAAATGCTAAGGATAGTGTCAATGACCAGAACCAATGGACTCCTCGCTGGCTTACTCGTTCTCTCTGTTGCCGGTGTAGCCGGCGGCGTCGGGTACATCACCCAACAGAACATCGCCACCTATGAATCCGAACTGGCCAGTGCCGTGGCCGACGCGCGCGCTGAACTGCGCCCTCAGGGCATCGATGTGTCTGTGCAGACCGTCAGTACGTCCATGCTGGGCATGAAGCGTGAAGAGCGCTTTGTTTTCCGTAAGCTTGATCCCGCCATGGAACTGTTCGCCATTAATCAGCAGGTCACCATTGAGCCTTTCCGTGCCTACGGTACCTTCGGTATTGATGACAAGAGCGGCATGGTGGCGATGTTTGCCGGCGCCGCGCCTGATCTGCTCGGCAAGCAACAGGGCAGCTGGCAGCTTGATCCGGTGAATGATCTGCTGAATGTTAACTACCGCACCGGTGCGGTTAATCAATCCATGCCGGATGGCACTCAGGTCAGCGTTAAACCTCTTACGCTGACCGCGGTTGCCGGTGCAGCGAACAAGGGCAAAACCCGGGTCAATATGAGCATTCCGGATATTGCGCTGGAAAGCCCGATGGGCAAAGGCTCGCTGAAAGGCTTCGATCTGCTGGTCCGCAGCCACGAAGTGAAAGGCGAGACGTTTGTTGATCATGTGCGCTACAAAATCGGCCAGGTGAGTGTGGATTCTCCGTTCATTACCTTTATGCTGCGTGATTTTGCCATGGAAAGCGGCCAGATCATTGACCGTAATGAGCTGGCCTCGCTGATGACCATTAATTTCAGCGCACTGAATGTGAACTCCAGCGACAAAGACCTGAGTGTTGAGCCAACCCGCCTGTCACTGTTTGTGAATGGCATTAACTGGCCGGCACTGGAACAGGCCACCAAAGAGATCAATGATCTGTCGTCTGATCCGGCCCTGGCCGATGAAGGGCAGATTCTGAGTGCCGCCATTGAAGCCTGGTCACGGGTTGCGGCCGAAGGTCTGACAATCAAGCTGGAAACACTGGAAAGCCGTTTTATCCTCAATGATCTGGGACCTGCGGGTATGGGTGCATCCGGCGATGTACTGCTGAGTGGCGGCGCGTTACTTGAACCGGGTATGGCAGAAACCCTGATGTACGACTGGCCTCAGCGTATCAGTGCTGATCTGATGATTGATGGCAGTCGCAGCCTGATGCAAAGCCCGCTGGCGGAGCATGTTGTGTCTCTGATTGATGCCGGTTACATCGCGCAAAGCAGCGACCGCCTGCAGACTCACATCCGCTACGTTGACGGCATGGTCACTGCCAACGATCTGCCTTTGGATGGCATGCTGGCGACAGGTATGTAACACAAAGCATTCCGGAACAGATTAAGCGGAAAAGAAAAGCCGGGCACTTGCCCGGCTTTTTGTTTCGCTCTGACCCGTCCTGAAATAAGTTGACACCCAGGAGACTTATTTATTGGATCAGGTATCCAATCAGGGAAAAAGCGCACTCAGCGTGACTATTCACTCGCCTTTAAATTATCGGTTGTAGACCAGGTAGAAAAAGGCGAAATGACC
>PAJK01000036.1:18691-36314 GCA_002706025.1 Oceanospirillaceae bacterium | reverse complement strand
AACAGACACAAAAAAGCCCGCAAATGCGGGCTTCTGTAAGCGCGGCAGGTATCAATTGATGGACTGACTGTCAGCTGATCTTGCCGGTAACACGTACGCGTTTGGTGCCGGTTTCCGCCGGTGCTTTCTGCGCTTCGGCGCGTTGTTTCAGCTGGTCGTCAATGACGTTTTTCAGAGCGATCAGAATGCCCATGGCCATAAAGGCGCCCGGCGGCAGAATGGCAAACAGGAAGTCCGGGTAGTCTTTGACCAGTTCGATTTTCCAGCTGGCCGCGGCCGGGCCAAACAGCAGCTGCATATCGGAAAAGATCACGCCCTGACCGAGAATTTCACGCATTGCGCCCAACACCATCAATACCAGAGTGAAGCCCAGAGACATCATAAAGCCATCCACCACAGAGGGGATGATGGGGTTTTTACAGGCAAAGGAATCAGCACGGCCCAGAATGACGCAGTTGGTCACGATCAGTGGAATAAAAATTCCCAGCACTTCGTAAAGTTCATAGGTGAAGGCCTGCATCACAAGTTCGGCAACGGTTACGAAGGAAGCGATGATCATAACAAATGCTGGCAGACGCACTGCGTCCGGCACATGATTACGGATCAGGGAGACGGAAAAGTTAGAGCCGACCAGAACCATCATGGTGGCCAGACCAAGGCCCATGGCATTGACCACGGAGCCGGTAACAGCCAGCAGGGGACACAGGCCGAGCAGCTGCACCAGCGCCGGGTTGTTGTTCCACAGGCCATCCATACTGATATCGCGCAGAGATTTGGTCGCCATGATTATTCTCCTGCCTGCTGCTGTGCGGTCATGTGTTGTTGCGGAGCAGGGATATTGAGCAGCACGTCTTTGTGATGATCAAAGAATTTCTGCGCCAGCTTCACCGCTTTTACCACCGCCCGGGGGGTAATGGTGGCGCCGGTAAACTGATCAAAAATACCGCCGTCTTTTTTTACTGCCCAGCCGTCTTCGCCAACATCCAGCAGGTTTTTATCGTTGAACTCCAGTACCCAGTCGGACTTTTTCAGGTCGATTTTGTCGCCCAGTCCGGGGGTTTCGCGGTGTTCGGTGATACGCACACCGGCAATGCTGCCATCAGCATGAATACCCACCAGTAATTTGATCTGCGTGGTATAGCCGTCCGGTGCAATCGCCGGCAGGATAACGGTGGTCACCTGGCCATTATTGCGTGCCAGATAGATGCGGTCGTCGTCATCCAGAGGGCCAAGCAATTGCTGGTTAAAGCGCTGATCGATGGCCACNGTATCGGCCAGAATATCGTTGTCGTAGGTACCGGCNGGTACGATCTGGTTCAGTGCTTTGGCCTGAGCCAGACGGATATTATGTTCAATACGGTCGGCNGTGGTGACCTGAGCCAGCGCAATGGCGCCAGCGGTNACCAGNGCNAANAGACCCAGNCCTACAGCGTTACGGCGAATGGATGCCAGTAATTCGTTCATCGTCTTTCCTCAGTCCTTTTCCGGCAGACCACGNCGGGCCTTTTCATGNCCGTAGCTGCGTGGCTGGGTGTAAGCGTCGATAAAAGGCGCGGCAAAATTCATCAGCAGTACGGCAAAAGCCACGGCATCGGGGTAGGAGCCCCAGGTACGGATCACGTANATCAGNATGCCGACGCCNGCGCCATAAATCAGCTTGCCCAGCGGCGTGGTGGAGGCGGTCACCGGATCNGTGGCAATAAAGAATGCCCCGAGCATGGTTGCGCCACTGAGCAGGTGCAGNTANAGCGGGGTGTACATATCTTCATCCCAGCCGAACACCAGCGANCATACGCTCAGGCCAGCCAGCATGGCGACAGGAATATGCCAGGTAATGATGCGACGCCAGAGCAGGAACAGACCGCCGGCGAGGAAGGCAATGTTCATCCATTCCCANCCGCCNTTGAGCCAGCCATTAAAGGTGTTTTCTGCCAGCACATCGTGGGCAGTACCTTTTACGATCAGATGCTTATAGGCATCCAGTGGCGTAGCGCCGGTAAAGGCATCCGCCAGTTCTTTATGGCCGGCAAAAATAATCTGCAGGGTATCGGCAAAGCTNGCNGTATCNNCGCCGGACATCTGGGATGACAGTGCCCAGCTGGTTGTCAGCTGTACCGGGAAAGACACCAGTACCAGCGCATAACCGACCATAGCCGGGTTAAACGGATTGTTGCCCATGCCGCCATAAAGCTGTTTGGAAAATACCACNGCAAAAGAGGTGGCGACCATGGTCACCCAGAACGGTGCGAACGGCGGTAATGCNAGACCGAGCAGCAGNCCTGTGACCAGTGCAGAGTTATCCTTCAGNAAAAACGACACCGGGCGTTTGCGGATTTTTACCACCAGGGCTTCACTGGCCAGCGCAGTAGCAATAGCCAGCACCAGATTAATTAACGTGCCCCAGCCAAAAAATGCCGTCATCACGGCAATGCCGGGAACGCAGGCGAGGGCANCGGTAGCCATCACTTTGCTGGTGCTGTTCGGCCCATGCGTGTGGGGGGAAGAGAGAGTCAGCAAACCCATGGTCAGGAGGCCTCGTTTTCNGTGGCGGAAGCGGCGCTGGCGTTCAGTGCGGCCAGTTCCTGTTCCAGTTGTTGCAGTTTGTCCTGCTGTTTTTTCACGCCGCCAGCCAGTGCATCAACGGTATCAAGACCGTCGGCCACGGCCATATCGTGGCGCTCCTGCATTTTCGCTACCCGGTCTTTCTGGGCGAGAATTTTCTTTTCCAGCGCTTCGCTTTCNGCGCGTAATTCTTCAGCGGATTTCGCTGGCGCAGTGGCCTGATNGCTGTTTACAGGGGTTCCGTTGATTGCCGCATCNTAAGCGGCTTTGGCTTCATCAACGCGAACCTGCTGTTTGGCAATACCGTCTTCCAGTGCTGCAGTNTCTGAACCTTCAGCTTTCGCCTGNTCNAGACGTTTTTGTGCNGTTTCCAGNCGGGCCTGTGCGGTTTCCCATTTGCGCTGCAGNCGCTCAGGACTGTTCGGGTCGCCTTTGTCGGCAGCGGACGCTGCAGCCGGTGCTGACTGGGCNGCTTTCGCTGCTTTTTTCGCGGCNGCAATTTCTTTTNCCAGCTCTTTGATTTTGTCCTGAGTNTTGGCCAGGGCGGCTTCAAATGCCGGGATTTTATCGGCCAGGCTGTCGTCGGCTCTGNCNGCGTCCAGTTTTTCCTGGGTTTTGNCTTTTGCCGTCTGAGCCGCGTCNAGTTTTTTCTGCAGTTTTTCCAGCTCTTCGTTGCCAGNACTACCNGCGCNATTACCAGNAACACCAGCACCGGTAACACCAGAGGCTGCAGTGGAATCAGCCGCAGCGGCTTTTTTCTCTTTCTGGGCGGCTTCTGCNGCNGCNGCGCGTGCTTTGCGNCGTTCTTCTTTTTCCGCGTCTTCACGTTCTTTACGTGCCAGACGCTCTTCGTAACGCAGACGCGCTTTTTCTGATTTGGCGTGAGCTTCGCGTTCTTCGCGGATCGCGCCTTTGGCAAANCGGTAGTANTGCACCAGCGGAATATGGCTTGGGCAAACATAAGAACANGCGCCGCANTCGATGCAGTCGAACAGGTTNTGCTGTTCGGCTTTATCGAATTCCTGACCTTTACTGAACCAGTANAGCTGCTGTGGCAGGAGNTCTGCCGGGCAGGCTTCNGCGCACATNCCGCAACGGATGCAGGCCATGGCGAAATCGTTGGTCGGCAGTTCTTTTTCTGTCGGCGTCAGCAGACAGTTGGTGGTTTTGATNACAGGTAAATCNGTGTGCGGCAGNGCAAAGCCCATCATCGGGCCGCCCATAATCACGCGCTCACGTTTCTGTGGCTGATAGCCTGCCAGATTGAGCAGGTGATTNACCGGGGTACCGATCAGAACCTCAAAATTGCCGGGATTTTTCACGCCGTCACCGGTCAGGGTGGTGATGCGTGAAATCAGCGGTTCACCNAATTCCACAGCNCGATAGATCGCNGCGGCGGTGCCGACGTTCTGACAGACNATGCCAAGCGAAGCCGGAATACCGCCGGACGGTACTTCTTCGCCGGTCAGAATTTTGATCAGCTGNTTTTCACCGCCGGACGGATACTTGGTCGGAATNGTCACCACATCNATATGGTGTTCTTCGTTAAGNTTTTTCAGCGCGCTGTTCAGCGCTTCTATGGCTTCCGGCTTATTGTCTTCAACGCCNATCAGGCANCGTTTNGCGCCAATGATATGCAGCAGAATCTGTGCGCCATGAATNACTTCCTCAGCGCGCTCACGCATCAGCATATCGTCAGCGGTAATGTACGGCTCACANTCGGCGCCGTTGAGTATCAGGNTATGGATACTCTCAGGTTTTACACTCAGTTTNACGGCGCTTGGGAAGCCAGCGCCGCCCATNCCGGCGATACCGCAGCTGCGGATATGNTCGGTCAGCTNACGNGGCTCGATATCGTCGAGGTCTGCGACGCNNAGANTNTCNCGCAGNCCTTTNTGNNCGATCCACTGNTCTTNGCCATCNGGCTCGATAACGATGCAGTTGTCCTGCAGGCCGGAGGCATGTGGTACCGGACGCGGTTCAATGGCGCTGATTTTTCCCGACGTAGGTGCGTGCAGTGGAACGCTGACAAAACCTTCGGCTGTGGCAATCAGCTGGCCTTTTAATACATGGTCGCCAACGCTGACGACAGGGACAGCGGGCGCGCCAATGTGCTGATGCAGTGGCAGCACCAGTTGCGCAGGCAGAGGTGCTGGCTGAACCGCTTTGGTGGTGGACTGCTGCTTGTTTTCTGCCGGATGGATGCCGCCATGAAAGGTATGCAGGCGAATCAGATTGGTCATGCAGCATCTCCGGTCAGGGAACGGCGGTCGGTGGCGATCAGTTCCACGCCAGAAGTCGGAGCCTGCCAGTACCAGTTACCTGTGTTGGTTTCCACCGGCAGCATATCGATGCAGTCGACCGGGCAGGGTTCTACACACAGATCACAGCCGGTGCATTCATCGATGATTACCGTGTGCATCTGTTTGGCTGCGCCGAGGATGGCATCTACCGGACAGGCCTGAATGCACTTAGTGCAGCCAATGCATTCGTCTTCGCGGATGCGGGCCACATGGGGGACGTCTTTCTCTTCACCGTGTTCACTGTCGAGTGGCTCAGGTTCTACACCGAGCAGATCGGCCAGTGACTGAATAGTGCCTTCGCCACCGGGCGGGCATTTGTTGATTTTTTCACCGTCAGCGATGGCTTCGGCATAAGGCTTACAGCCGGGAAAGCCACACTGGCCGCATTGGGTCTGCGGCAGCAGGTTGTTGATCTGATCAACGATGGGGTTGCCTTCTACNTTGAAGCGCACGGCNGCAAAGCCCAGCAGGCCACCGAAAATGACGGAAAGTACGGCGAGAACGCCAATGGCAATGCCAATCGTCCAGAGTGCAGTTGTCATAGTGTCTCCTAAATACTGACCAGNCCGGTGAAACCGAGGAAGGCGAGAGACATAAGGCCGGCAGTCAGCATAGCAATGGCTGAGCCCTGAAACGGCTTNGGTACGTCGGCGACGGTAATGCGTTCACGCAGCGCAGCGAACAGCACCATAACCAGTGAGAAACCGACTGCGGCGCCAAAGCCATAGAGAATGGATTCAACAAAGGAGTTGTCGCGTTTGATGTTGAGCAGGGCGACACCCAGTACNGCACAGTTGGTGGTAATCAGTGGCAGGAAGATACCCAGAACGCGGTACAGCACCGGGCTGGTCTTGCGGATAGCCATCTCGGTAAAGCCCACCACCACTGCAATCACCATAATAAAGGCGATGGTTTTCAGATAGGTCAGGCCCAGCGGTTCGAGAATCAGGGTGTACACCAGATAACTGCACACGGATGCCAGCGTCAGCACAAACGTCGTNGCTGCGCCCATACCGATGGCGGTTTCCAGTTTATTNGACACNCCCATAAACGGGCACAGTCCNAGGAACTGTACCAGGACAAAGTTGTTGACCAGTATGGTGCTTACCAGAATCAGCAGGTATTCAGTCATTAATTAATGGCTCCGCAGGGCCGCCGGGGCACAGTCTGCCCAGTAAACAAAAAATGGCCGCGCATTATCCCAAATGATAGTTATTTCATACAAGAAGGTATGTNGGGGTTTTTAATTATCATTTGGAATAAGCTTAGTGATTGTTACGCCAGCAGGACATGTCACCTGATAAATAAGGCCGTCACGCTGCTGAAGCGCAAGAATAACGCGCCTTGCAGGGCNGACGATGATAAGGGTCAAGAATATAACTGAATGGTTGTATGGCNTNGNTNCAGCNNTTCCGTANNGCAGGATGAATGGCTTAGCTGCTGCTCTGGGTGTATGGTGGGGGTGAATTCGCGCCAGTTTCTCGCAGGTCGCTTTAAGATNGCCTNCAGATCGNNCATTAGCCTGCAGATTACGCATAGCTGACGCCTCATCTGCTCAGCCCGGAGTTGAAAGCGGCAGGCNGTGCTCAAGGCGGCNGTCNNCAGACAAGCGNCAGACAANTGACAGGCAAGCGACTGACAATAATNGGCTTGCCTGNAGCGAAAATCTTGGCACACTCTGGCTTGAGTCGAATGTTCAGAAAACCCATTCTGTTATTAAGGATTATCTGCTTTGCTGTTTACCCAATGGCACGCTCCACGGAAAGAAGCTGCCGTCCCGGTCCGGATCTGGTCAGGGCTGGTGTCTTTCGTNCTGATGTTCAGCACGGTNCTGATGCTGACAGCCTGCAGCGATCAGGCCTGGAATAATCCGCACCCCGAGTCCGAGAGCGGACAGAATATTATCTATTCAGCNTTTGCTGAGCGGCCGAAGCATCTTGATCCGGCGCGTTCTTACAGTTCAGACGAAGCGCGTTTTATCGACAATATTTACCANCCGCCGCTGGANTACCATTATCTCAANCGACCNTACGAGTTGATTCCGTCCACCCTGACGGAGATGCCGCGCATTGANTACACAGATGCAGATGGCAAACCGGTCGNTGANGACTCNGANTCNGTTGCTTTCAGNACCTATTACTTTGAAATCAAGCCNGGTATTCAATATCAGCCNCATCCCGCTTTTGCGAAAAATGCCGNNGGTGGCTTTGTTTACGATTTCGCTTCTGAACANGAATCGGCCGGGTACAAAGNCTTTGATGACTTTAAACAATCCGGCAGCCGTGANCTGACTGCCGGGGATTATATTTATCAGATTAAACGTCTNGCTGATCCAACTTTGCTGTCGCCGGTCCGNGGATTGCTNAGNCAATACATCGACGGNATGACGCAGTTCAGTGAGAGTGTCAGCAGTGCGCGNGAAAGCNTGCCCGCTGGGCAATGGCTGGATTTACGCCNGCTGGATTTTANCGGNCTTGAACTGATCGACGAACGTCACTTTTCGGTGCGTTTGAAAGGCAAATATCCGCAGTTTAAATACTGGCTGGCCTACCACTTTTTTGCGCCAATGCCCTGGGAAGCGGATCGCTTTTATCATCTGCCCGGNCTGGCCCAGCGNAATATCGTGCTCGACTGGCANCCGGTGGGCACTGGNCCCTTTATGATGACGCGCAATAATCCCAANGAAGTNATNATTCTCGAGCGCAATCCNAATTATCATCAGGATGTGTANCCTTCCGAAGGTGATGAAGGTGACGCTGAGGCTGGATTGTTGGCNGANGCCGGTAAACCACTGCCTCTGCTGGACAAAGCCGTCTACCGCCTGGAAAAAGAAGCGATTCCGTTGTGGACCAAATTTNTGCAGGGCTACTACGACCGTTCTGGTATTTCCGGCGACAGTTTTGATCAGGCAATCCGTATCAGTGGTGATGGCATCAATCTCACCGATGAAATGCAGCAGAAAGGCATCCGNCTGGAAAAAGAAGTGGTGCTGGGTACCTATTATTTCGGTGTGAATATGCTCGACCCTGTGATTGGGGATACAGGCAGCAAAGAAGAACGGGCGAAAAAGCGTAAGCTGCGCCAGGCATTGGCCATTGCCTACGATGCGCAGGAAAATATTTCAATTTTTTACAACGGTCGCGGCGAAGTCTCTATGGGGCCGATTCCCCCGGGGATCTTTGGTTACCAGAGTGGCAAAGAGGGCATTAACCCGTATGTGTTTGACTGGAAGAATGGTGAGCCACAACGTAAACCGCTGGATGAAGCGAAACGCCTTCTCGCCGAAGCCGGGTATCCGCAGGGACGTAATGCAGTAACCGGTGAACCATTGGTACTCAATCTGGATACCACAGGTGGCGGCAGCAGCGCGACGCTCAATTGGATGATTGAGCAGTTTAAGAAGCTGAACATCCAGCTCAATGTGCGCGGCACGGATTACAACCGTTTTAAAGAGAAAATGGGTACGGGTAATGCCCAGCTGTTTCAGTGGGGCTGGCTGGCGGATTATCCGGATGCGGAAAACTTTATGTTTCTGTTGTACGGGCCCAATGGGCAGGTTGCCAATGGCGGCAGTGGTGTTAACTCCACGAATTACAATAACGCGGAATACAATCGTCTGTTTGAGCAAATGCAGCTGATGGAAGATTCTCCGCAGCGCATGGATATTATCCGCAAAATGGTTGCTATTGTGCAGCGGGATACGCCCTGGCTGTCGGCCTGGCATCCGCTGTCTTACATTCTGAATAACCAGTGGGTTGAGAATACCAAGCCACACGGAATCAGTAAGGCGGTACTGAAATACTTTGCAGTTGATCCGCAGTTGCGCCAGCAATCACAGCGGCAATGGAATCGTCCGGTATTGTGGCCACTGATTATTGTTGCGGCCATCGTCCTGCTTCTGGCGATCCCGGGAATCCGGGCTTATCGCCGTCGTCAGCAGCGCCGTATTCATCCGGGACGGAAATAAGGAGACGTTATGCTTGCCTATATTATCCGTCGCCTCGGCTACGCCATTCCCATTCTGATTGGGGTGAATGTACTGACTTTTGCACTCTTTTTTGTGGTTAATACACCGGACCAGATGGCACGGGTGCAGCTGGGTGATAAGCATATTTCCCAGGATGCCATTGATCAGTGGAAGGCGTTGCGTGGTTACGACAAACCTTTATTTCTGAACAGCGAAGAGGACAGTAAAGGTCTGCTGACAGATACCATCTTTTTTGACAAATCCGTGCGGCTGTTTGTTTTTGATTTTGGTAAGTCCGATGAAGGACGCGATATTGCCAGTGATATTTCCGAGCGTATGTGGCCCAGCCTGGCGCTGGCGCTGCCGACCTTTGTGATCGGTATTACGGTAAATATCGTATTTTCTCTGTTCATTGTGATGTTCCGTGCCAGTCTGTTCGACACCGCGGCTATGGTGTTCTGTGTTGCACTGATGTCGATCTCCAGTGTGTTTTACATTTTCTTTGGCCAGTATTTCTTCGCCAAAATGTGGCACCTGGTACCGATCTCCGGTTATCTGTACGGAGCGGACGCAGTGCGCTTTCTGATTCTGCCGGTCATCCTGGGCGTTATCAGCGGCATTGGGGGTGGTACGCGTCTGTACCGGACGCTGTTTCTGGAAGAAGCAAACAAAGATTATGTGCGAACCGCCCGCGCCAAAGGCGTGTCGGAATCTGCTGTACTGTTCCGCCACATTCTTCCCAATGGACTCATTCCTATACTGACCAGTGTGGTGGTGGTGATCCCATCCCTGTTTATGGGCAGTCTGCTGATGGAATCTTTCTTCGGTATCCCGGGGCTTGGCAGTTATACCCTGAATGCTATTCAGGCTCAGGATTTTGCCATTGTGCGCAGCATGGTGTTTCTTGGCTCTGTGCTTTACATCATCGGGCTGATTCTGACGGATATTTCCTACACACTGGTTGATCCACGGGTGCGTCTGTCATGAGTGAAATGCTGTTTAAACCCGTTGTATTGTGGAGTGATGTACTCATCCTGCTGCTGGTGATCGCCATCGGCGGTTTCTTCTGGTCGCTGCGTCATAAGCCCATTTCCGCTAAGCGTTGGCAGTCGGTATTTTCTTCGCATACCGGCATGGCTTCTTTTATCGTTATCCTGTTTTATCTGACGATTGCTGTGATGGATTCGCTGCATTTTCGTGTTGCACTGGAAAAAGTCGAAGGTTCCGATGCCGTGCATTACGATCAGGAAGTGCGCAGTGTACTGGACCTGGCGTTGCATGGCTTGAAAGCCGGTGATGAAACGACCTATTCAGAACCGATGTCGCTGTACTCTTTTTCCAAAATCAACATGCAGGATGACGAAGGGCAGGTGTACCGCGATTATCCGCGCTTAAAAGTTGCTGGTGCGCACCTCGAAAATGAAGAGGGAAAATCCGCAGATATTGTCCAGCGCAGCTTTTACGCTGTGCTTGTTGCTTTATTCTTGTCGGCACTGCTGATCGCACCGCACTATTGGCTTAAGGGGCGCCATTCGGATTCTTTTCCATGGCTAACCGCTTATGCCACACTGACGGTATTGATTGTATTGTCCTGCTGGGTGCTGATGCTGGGTCAGGTCTACCATGTGTTTGGTACTGATAAAGTCGGTGGCGATATCATGTATCAGAGTATTAAAGCGGTTCGCACCGGCGTTTTGATTGGTACTCTGGCGACGCTGCTGACCATGCCTCTGGCGATTGTGCTGGGTATCAGTGCAGGCTATTTCAAAGGCTGGGTGGATGATGTGGTGCAGTATATTTACACCACGCTGAATTCCATTCCGGGTATTTTATTGATTGCAGCATCTGTGTTGCTGATCGACGTTTATATCGAAACCCATGCTGATCAGTTTAATCTGGTGGCCGTACGGGCTGATTTTAAATTTCTGGCGCTGTGTTTCATTCTTGGTATGACCAGTTGGACCGGTCTGTGCCGGTTACTGCGCGCAGAAACTCTGAAGGTTTCCCAGCTCGAATACGTACAGGCAGCACACACTTTTGGTGTCAGCCATGTGCGTACTATTTTCCGTCATATTCTGCCCAACGTAATGCATATTGTGCTTATTTCTTTGGTGCTGGATTTCAGTGGTTTTGTGCTGGCCGAGGCTGTGTTGTCCTACATCGGGGTTGGCGTCGATCCGAGTATGAACAGCTGGGGCAACATGATTAACGAAGCGCGGGCAGAGCTGTCCCGTGGTGATGTGGTCTGGTGGCCGGTCAGTGCAGCCTTTGTGATGATGTTTACACTGGTGCTCGCCGCCAACCTGTTTTCAGATCGGGTGCGTGATGCATTTGATCCAAGATTCCGCTGATGCAGAAGGTGTAACGCAATGACTGATAATCAACCTCTGCTCTCTGTCCGTGAACTGTCTGTTGATCTGCTGGGCAAGGCGGGCAAAACAGTCGATACACGGCTGGTGAATCAGATCTCGTTCGATATTCANGCCGGNNAAGTGCTGGCTCTGGTGGGTGAAAGTGGTTCCGGTAAATCCCTGACGGCTCTGGCGATCATGCGNTTATTGCCCGATGTGCTGGCGATCAGTGGCGGTNATGTCACTCTGTCTGGTACGGATATTTTTGCCCTGACCGAAGCCCGTATGAATGCTGTACGCGGCAGGAAGGTGGCNATGGTGTTTCAGGAGCCACAAAGCGCCCTGAACGCGGTGCAGACAGTCGGCCAGCAGATTGGTGAAGTTCTNAANCTGCATAAAAAGCTGAGCGCGGCGGCGTTGAANCANCAGATCATCAGTCTGTTAACAGAAGTAGGCATCCCGGACCCGCAACAGCGTCTGGACTGGTATCCGCATCAGTTATCCGGTGGTCAGAAACAGCGGGTGATGATTGCCATGGCGCTGGCCTGTGAACCGGATCTGCTGATTGCTGATGAACCGACGACGGCACTGGATGTGACCATTCAGAAACAGATTCTGGAGCTGCTCAATGAGCTGCGCCATCGTCGCCAGCTGGGGATTCTNCTGATTACCCATGATATGGGTGTCGTTGCTGAAATGGCCGACAGTGTAGNGNTAATGCGTCATGGNGAGATTCTNGANGCATCGCCNGCGGNGCGCTTTTTCTCTGANCCNNAGCACGAATACAGCCGCATGCTGATTCACTCTCTGCCGGACCGNACGCATTTTCTCAGCAGTGGCGATGGTGATGCCTTGCTGGAGCTGAAGGATGTTAAAGTCTGGTTCGCTCAGCGTCGCGGTGTGTTGCAGCGCATTGCCNGTTATACCCGTGCGGTTGATGGCATCAGTCTGAAAATCGGCCGNGGTGAAACACTGGCNCTGGTTGGCGAAAGCGGATCAGGNAAATCCACCGCAGGNAAAGCNATTCTGTCCATGGAGCCTCTGGCCGCCGGAGAGATTTATTTCGCCGGTCAGCGCATTGATCAGTTAACACAAAAAAACTTTCGCCCGTTACGAAAAAAAATACAGGTGATCTTTCAGGATCCGTTTTCTTCAATGAATCCGCGCATGAGNGTTCGGGAGATTCTNGAGGAGGGNATGGTTTCTCTGGGTGTTGAGAANAATGCTGCCGAGCGCGAAANCACCTTGTGTCAGTTNATGGAAAAAGTTGGCCTTGAGGCCAGCCATCTGGATCGTTTTNCNCATGAGTTTTCCGGCGGNCAGCGTCAGCGNCTGGCGATTGCCCGTGCCATTGCCGTTGAGCCAGAGCTGATTATCTGTGATGANCCTACCAGTGCTTTGGATGTTTCTATCCGCGGNCAGGTGCTTGAGTTGTTGCATCAGCTGCAGCAGGAAATGGGNNTGTCTTATTTATTTATCACTCATGATTTATCCATTATTCCGCATATNGCTCATAAATTAGCCGTTATGAAAAATGGCGTCCTGGTTGAGCAGGGAGCAACGGCGGACATTATGCAGAATCCTCAGCACGAATATACCCGGGCGCTGCTTGCTGCTGTGCCGGATGTTCCGGCGTGCAATNAAGCGAATATTACNGNCTGACGTTCAGTTTCTGNCGANATTTCTTTTTGTCATTTGTAAAGAATGATNCCNGTCAGTGGTTAAAANACCACTGCCTGTTAGACTTCNGNAATCTAATAAANNCGGTGATTTACGTGCCGATACGTNTTTTGTATTTTCTTGTAATTTATGCNTTGTCANCAGGNGTNNGTGCTGAGCCACTGATGCTGNCGACCGCATTGCATCCGCCATATCAGACGATGCAGGGCGATATTCTGGCCGGGCGCTCNGTCGCCATTCTNTCCTGTGTTTTTGCGCAAACCGGTCAGGANTANGACATNAATGTGTTGCCATGGGTGCGNGTGGTGCAAAGCTTTAAACAAGGNACNTCAGACGNGATCTTTACNGCTGCGGAAACNNAGGANCTGAATAGCTTTGCCACCATGTCCAGTCCGCTGGCNCTGGAGAAATGGTANTGGTTTATTAATACNGGTACTGATATTAAAAATATCAGACGGCTGAGGNTCGCNGCTATTCGGGGNAGTAATGAAGTTGAATGGCTGCAGGCCAATAACTACCCGGTGACCATCGTCGTGAATGANCTTCAGCAGATGGTGTATCTGTTAAGCAGCAGNCGNNTTGANGCTTTTTTGTTTGATAAGCAGGCAGTGGAAAACAGTCTGCGCAAGCTGGATCTGGCTGAGGATCGTTTTGANAGTGTATTTTCCGGCTATCGTCCGCTGGGGATTTATTTCAGTCATCGNTTTCTTGATGAACGGCCTTCGTTTCTGTCTGANTTTAATCGCCTGGTGAGCGATTGTATGCCGCGGCCAATGATGCTGGATCTGGCAGAAAAAAACAGNCTCAGATCCTGGNTTGAAACNTCGGTATTGCCACAANTGCCNNTGTCAGAAATCCAGCAGCAGCTNCANGAGGCTAACAGNCAGCAGCGTGGCTGGAGTGCTGAGGATATCCGCAAGCAGGATCAGNGCTGGATNCANGCGATGAATCCAGACAGTGATGGCAAACAGAGCAAAGATGCAAGACAGAGCAAAGATGTTGAACAGGGCAGGCAACTGATCAACAGAATCAGTAGCCGTTCNCTGTCAGCGAAATTGATTAATNTCCATCANTCAACACAGCAGTGGATCGGAGANATTTTTATTACCTCAGCAAAAGGNCTGAGCGTTGCGCACAGTCAGCCGACCTCNGACTACNATCATGCCGANGAGGAGCCGTTTNACGCNGCCGTANAAGACGACGATGGTTTTTATCTCGGGCCCATTGCGTATGANGAATCGACGCACCAGTTTCAGGTAAAAGCGGCTGTGCGGATAGGGNCGAAGGATCAGCCTGNAGGCGTAATCTTTATCGGTATTGATGTTGAACAGGCTCTGCGTGTGACACACTGACACCTTNCGGCCCGTTTCGGGTCNGTTAACCGCCCGCAGGTGAAGCTCAGATGGCAATCCGGCAATATCAGGCAGCGATACTGCCACAGACCTACGGTACGCTGCTGGCGTGCTGGGTGCAGGCNGGCGCTGAAACACAGTTGCTNAAGGTGTGTTTTGTCGAGAGCCGGGCCCAGGCAATGGAAGAAATCCGTGCCTTCTGGCCGCAGCATTTCTTATCCGTCACACTCGCAGAAACGGAAGTGCAGGCACAAATACAAACACAGGCACGAGCAGCAATAGCACAAGCACCGGCACGACCAGCAATAGCGCTGGCACCTGCACGAAAAGTAACAGGAACCCCTGTTGCTGTTACCCTGCAGCAGGCACTGGCTTCGCCCTCCGATTGCCGGCAATCGCTGCAGTCGGCCGGTATTCAGTGTGTCCCCGCCGGGACGGATTTCCAGCAATGCGTGTGGCAGCAATTGGCCGCGATTCCTGCCGGTGAAACCCGTTCCTATAAACAGGTGGCTGAGGCGCTGGGCCGACCGGCAGCAAGCCGGGCGGTAGCCGCTGCCTGTGGTGCTAACCCACTGGCTGTTGTGGTTCCATGTCATCGCGTGATTGCGACCAATGGCGCGCTGGCGGGCTATCGCTGGGGGCTTGAGCGCAAGCAATCGCTGCTTGCCCTGGAATGCATGAATTCCTCTGACGCAGGAGCTGACCTTCGCTTTGAGGAACCTGCTGGTCCCTATCGCGACTTGTTCAACAGCGACGGCAGCGTATAACCCTGCGGCTTGTCTGTGGTAATTCCACAGCGAGGCGGTAAAATCCGGCTCAGATTATTAATTCTTTTCTATTTGTTCCTAAGGTGCTGATGTGACCCAAATTACCCGTGCTCAGGCGGAAGCCGCGCTGTCTGCCTACACCGACCCTTATCTCGAAAGCGATCTCATTGCAGCGGGCTGTGTACGGGATATCCGTGTTGAAGGCAGCCACATCGAAGCCGATATTCATATGGAATACCCATCGGAATATCTCAAAGACGGTGTTGCGCAGATGCTGCAGACGGCACTGGAAAACATTGATGGCTGCTCATCGGCGAAAGTGAACATCGACTGGGAGGTCGTTGCTGCCCGTCACCAGAGTGAGCTGGAAGCCATTTCGGCAGTTAAAAATATCATTGCCATTGCCTCNGGNAAGGGCGGTGTGGGCAAATCGACCACCTCNGTGAACCTGGCNATAGCACTGGCGAAAGATGGGGCCAAAGTGGGGCTGCTGGATGCTGATATCTANGGCCCNAGTCAGGGCATTATGCTGGGTATTGCNGATGGTACNCACCCTGAGACCATTGATAATAAGTGGTTCGTGCCGATTGAAGCTCATGGNATCAAGAGTATGTCNATGGCCTATCTGGTTACTGANAGCACGCCGATGGTCTGGCGTGGCCCTATGGTGGCCGGNGCGTTAATGCAGATNATGACCCAGACTCANTGGGGNGAACTGGATTATCTGATCATNGATATGCCGCCAGGCACNGGTGATATTCAGCTGACGCTGAGTCAGAAGTTTCCGGTNTCCGGCTCTGTNGTCGTGACAACNCCGCAGGATATTGCCATCGCCGATGCGAAGAAGGGTGTNGAAATGTTCCGTAANGTGAATATTCCGGTACTGGGCATGATTGAAAACATGAGNATGCACATCTGTTCGCAGTGTGGTCATGCNGAACATATTTTTGGTGAGGATGGCGCTGAACGACTGGCGACAACTTACAACACCCGNGTTCTGGGTTCGCTGCCTNTGTCTAAATACATCCGGGAAATGGCCGATGAGGGCACTCCGGTAGTCGCTGCTGACGACTGCTCAGAAGTTTCCATGATGTACCGTCATGCGGCACGCAATATGGCGGTTGCGCTGCTGAAACAGAATCAGCAGGCCACTGCTGCACCGGTTATCCAGATTTCTGACGAATAACCAATCCGTCAGCGGAAGCCTCAGTTTTTCAGNTCGTTGCTGAAGATACTGACGGCTTCCAGCGCTTCATCNGTACTGTTACGGATCTGAATNATCACTTCCCCGGCTTTTGCTGCCAGCTNCATGCCCCGGCTGGTNTGNTNCTGACANCGCTCCATNCTGATGATTGCCTGTTCGGTNCCCTTCTGNATNCGGGTGATCATTTCTGANATTTCGCTGGTTGATTCGCTGGTGCGTCCGGCGAGCTTACGTACNTCATCGGCAACCACCGCAAATCCACGCCCCTGATCTCCGGCCCTGGCNGCTTCAATTGCCGCATTGAGAGCCAGCAGATTGGTCTGCTCGGCAATGCCGCCAATGGTGTTGACGATGGAGGTGATGCGTTCAGACTGCGTACCGAGATCGGTAATGTTGGCAGCCGTATCGGCCACCGCTTCNGATACTTTGCGCATTTCTTCACCGGCATTCTGGATCACCACGGTGCCNGTGGCGGCGGTTTCCTGAGTTTCCCGGGTCAGTTCCAGGGCGCGCNTAGCATTGCTGGCTTCCTGTTCNGCCTGCAGGACGGCAGCGGTGATGTTGGTGGCAAACTTGATAAANCCNGTCAGTTTCCCGTCAGCATCGAACAGCGGATTATAGGAAGCTTCCAGCCAGACGATATCGCCGCTTTTGGTTAAGCGTTTGAAGCGGCCAGAGACAAATTCTCCTTTTTTCAGCCGTTGCCAGAATTGGCGGTATTCATCAGACTCTGCNAATTCNGNNTCGCAGAAAATGCGATGGTGTTTGCCGGTGATNTCGCTCAGCTGATAACCCACAGTGGTGGTGAAATTGTCNTTGGCAGTGACGATATTGCCGTCCAGATCAAATTCAATCACAGCGTTGGATCGTTCTATTGCTNTCATNCGGCTGCGCANNCGCTCAATTTCGGNGACCCGNGCGGTGATGTNGGTGGCAAATTTGACCACTTTTACCACGGCACCAGACTCATCGAATACCGGATTGTAGGTNGCTTCCAGCCAGACCCGGCTACCGTCTTTGCGCAGTCGGCTGAATTGATTGGTGACGAATTCNCCNTGTNTNAGNTTGCTCCACAGGTCGGTNTAGGCNGNNGANGCAANTGTTTCGGCGGAACACANATCCTGATGACGCAGGTGTGCCANATCTTCCTTGCTGTAACCCATNAGTGCCAGAAAGTTTTCGTTGGCGGCAAGAACNTTGCCCTGCAGGTCAAATTCAACGCGTGCGCGNGAGCGGTTNATGGCNTCNTAGATGGCGGCAGAATATTGATCGTCAGNCGCAGNGGGCTGGTNGTCTGTTGCCTTGATTTTACGTTTGAAGAACATGGTGCGCGCTCCGCGGGACTTTATTGANAGAGCATAGGCGACAGCTTGCAGGCAACAAGGAGCATTCGTTGCANATTGGTACCTCNNCNGGNGTTACGCTGTNGTTACATCC
>PAJK01000036.1:0-18685 GCA_002706025.1 Oceanospirillaceae bacterium | reverse complement strand
GGTGAGATCTTGTTTGTTAGTNTTGATTACTTTAATGCNATGTTTGGTCATTTACCTGTCCGTGAGTGCNGGTAAACTGGGNAACAATAATAGTCAGCACAATAANCCCNCTGACTGCAGGCCGTTACATTCTGGCCTGAATAANNACAACNAGCGTGAGGCAACAAGATGAGCAAGTATTCCCATATCCTGCAACCGCTGGATCTCGGTTTTACCACCCTGAAAAACCGCGTGATGATGGGTTCCATGCATACCGGTCTGGANGATCGTCCATGGCACTTCAGTGAGCTTGCCGAATACTTTGCTGAACGTGCCCGCGGCGGCGTTGGTTTGCTGGTAACCGGNGGTTTCTCNCCTAACCGTCGCGGTGATCTGCTGCCGTTCGGTTCTAAAATGATGAGCAGCTGGCAGGTGCCTTTTCATAAGAAAGTAACCACTGCAGTACATGACAATGGTTCAAAAATTCTGCTGCAGATTCTGCACGCCGGCCGTTACGGTTANACNCCATTAAACGTAGCACCATCGGCTATTCAGGCGCCGATNAACCCGTTCAAGCCGAAAGAGCTGAGCAATAAAGAAATCTATAAAACCATCGATCAGTATGCCCGTGCGGCGAAGCTGGCACAGAAAGCCGGTTACGACGGTGTNGAAGTCATGGGGTCTGAGGGCTACTTNATCACCCAGATGATCAACAANCGTACAAACCAGCGTACTGACGAATGGGGTGGTTCCTACGAAAACCGTATCCGCTTCCCGCTGGAAGTGGTGCGTAAGATGCGTAAAACCGTGGGTGAAAACTTCATNATCATGTTCCGCCTGTCGATGCTGGACCTGGTGGAAGAAGCCTCCGATATGGAAGAAGTGCTGATTCTGGCGAAAGAGCTGGAANAAGCCGGCGTNACCCTGATCAANACNGGTATCGGCTGGCACGAAGCCCGNGTGCCAACCATCGTTACCTCGGTTCCGCGTGCGGCCTTCGTTGACGTGACGGCNAAAGTAAAAGCGGCGGTNAATGTTCCNGTGGTGGCTTCTAACCGTATNAATATGCCGGACACCGCAGAAGACATTCTGTCTGCNGGNAANGCCGANATGGTNTCTATGGCNCGTCCGCTGCTNGCGGACCCTTACTGGGTTAAGAAAGTCGAAGAAGACCGTGCCGATGAGATCAACNCCTGTATCGCCTGTAACCAGGCGTGTCTCGATCANACCTTTGANAACAAGCGCGCCTCCTGTCTGGTGAATCCNCGCGCCTGTAANGAAACNAANCTGATTTATCGNCGTGTCGCTCAGCCGAAGAAAGTGGCGGTGGTCGGTGCCGGNCCTGCGGGTCTGGCCTGTGCCACGGTTGCAGCAGAACGTGGTCACAACGTGACGCTGTTCGAAGGTCGTGGCGAAATCGGTGGTCAGTTTAACTATGCCTCCAAAATTCCGGGCAAAGAAGAATTCAANGAAACCATTCGCTACTTCAANGCNATGATCAAAAAACACGGNATNCANCTGAAACTGAATCACAAAGTGACGGTGGACGAGCTNAAACAGGCCGGGTTTGACGAGGTTGTGGTGGCNACNGGTGTTGAGCCNCGTGTNCCGNNTNTTCCGGGNGTNGANAGCGATAAGGTNCTGACNTANCAGGAAGTGCTGGATAAAGAGCTGCAACTGGGTAAAAACGTAGCGGTGATGGGTGCNGGNGGTATTGGTTTNGATATCAGTGAATACCTGACCCACGAAGGNGAATCNACCACNCTGAANAAAGACGCGTGGATGAAAGAGTGGGGCGTGGANATCAGCAACTCCACCCGNGGCGGTCTGATGAAGCCGGAAATCCACGGCTCNCCGCGCAAAGTAGTGATGATGCAGCGTAAACAGTCTTCCCAGGGTAAGGGACTGAACAAAACCACAGGTTGGGTTCACCGTGCCATGATGAAGATGAAAGGCGTAGAGCAGATCAGTGGTGTGTCGTACGATAAAATTGACGAGCAGGGTCTGCACATCACCATCACCAAAGGTGAAGAGTCGACTCAGCGCGTGATCGAAGCCGATAATATCGTGCTGTGTACCGGTCAGGTGTCGGTAAACGAGTTGTATGAATCGCTGAAGGATGATGAAAGCAAAACCTTTAATCTGAATCTTGTTGGCGGCGCAGAATTTGCCGGAGAACTTGACGCAAAACGCGCCATTAAGCTGGCCAGTGAGTTGGCGGCAGGTTTGTAAGCCATCAGCAATGACTGCTCAATAGATGAAAAAACGCCGCTTTTTGCGGCGTTTTTTCATTTCACTGCCATGTTCACGACGGGTGTTAGCGAACGTTTCTCTTCGTTCTGAAATTCGGCTGAAAGGCAATGGGGCGAAGAAAAAATATATTCCAGATTTCCCCCTGTTTTTCTTTTTTGCGCCAGCATACTATGGCGCCGCTGTCCGGTTCTGGTCAGTCGTTTCTCACAGTCAGCCGTCAGAAAGGTAGTTGTTACGGCTGCTGCTTAAGTGTTGTGTGTTCTGGGTTATAGGTTGTAAGTTATAGGCTTATGCGTATAGCCGATACTTCTGTGTGTAATGATGAATCAGATAGCGGATGCTTCCGATAACGATTTTCTTCGCGGAGAAGGTATATGCATTTTTTCCCATCTTTTATGATTCTGTTTGCTATGTTTACGTCGTCATCCCGACGTACAGCCGCTGACGGTTCTTATGAAGACAAGCGCGCTGAAAGGTATTCTCCTGAGAATCCGTCCACCTACTGACCGGCCGCCGGTCGGCTTACAGGCGCAGATATGTGACATAAAAAATGCCAGCCAGGGCACGTGCTCTGGCTGGCATTTTTTATTTGTGGCCGATACTGAATGCTTGCGGCTTCGCCGCTTAACAACGCATTGCGGATAGAAGCTGTGAAGAGGGTGGCCAGTCTAAGTGCGGCGGTGTTTTCAGCTGGGCGTCTGTCTAATGGGTGTCTGTCTGCTGGGTGTTTATAGGTTGGGGGTCTATAGGTTGGGGGTCTATAGGTTGGGGGTCTATAGGTTGGGTGAAGTGCGGGAATAATCCCGCTGAATTGCCAGAGCGGGTATAGTGAGGATTCCTTTCTGCACGCTATCGAGGTGGCACTGCCATGACTGACGAATTGCCGCGACTGTTGCCAATGGACATTCCCCTTATTCAGGCGCCAATGGCTGGCGTTCAGGACTGGCGCATGGCTGCTGCTGTATCNGCCGCCGGNGGGNTGGGTTCGATCCCCTGCGGTATGCTCAGTGCCGAACAGGTGGAAGCTGAAGTAGCAGCCTTCCGCAATACAACCAGCGCCCCGGTNAATCTTAATTTTTTCTGTCACCGCATGAGCGAACCCACAGAGGACGTGATGCAGCGCTGGCAGGAATGTCTCACAGGTTTTTACGACNAGNCAGGGATTCANCCTTCCAGNAGTGGNGCATTAAGACTGCCTTATGATGACGNTATGGCTGATGTGGTTGAACGGCTGCGTCCGGAGGTGGTGAGCTTTCATTTNGGCCTGCCNCAGGCNGCNNTGGTCGAGCGCCTGAAAAATATTGGCTGTCTGATATTGTCTACNGCGACCACGCTGGAAGAAGGCNTGTGGCTGCAGGCTAATGGTGCCGANATGGTNATTGCNCAGGGCTATGAAGCCGGTGGCCACCGGGGNATGTTTCTGACCGATGATCTTGCCACGCANANNGGCACNCTGGCGCTGGTGTCNCTNCTGGTTAATAAACTCGATGTGCCGGTCATTGCNGCTGGTGGTATTGGCTGCGCTGCCGATGTGCAGGCAGCCCTGTCGCTGGGTGCTGTGGCGGTACAGGCAGGCACNGCTTATCTGTTGTGTGANGAGGCGAAAACNTCCNCTGTGCATCGCCAGCAATTAAAAGACTTAANCGCTGTGACGGCGNTGACCAATGTNTTNTCCGGGCGNCCGGCNCGTGGCATTCGTAATCGNCTGATGCTGGAACTGGGGGATATCTGTGCCGACGTTGCACCNTTTCCATACGCTTNCGGNTTGCTGGGGCCACTGAAGCAGGCCGCTGAAGCGCAGGGCAAAGGCGACTTCAGTTCTCTCTGGTCTGGNCAGAACCGAAGTGGCTGCGCGGAAATAAGTGCCGCAGATATGACACGCAGGCTTTGGTCGGTTGCAGACTGAACAGCNTTTGCNGTTGATNAAANGTAAATTAAAANCAGNTTNGGNNGGNCNGCGTTTGTTTATTAAACAGCAATGTATTAATGGNTGGTCTGAGTGGATGGTNTGCTGCTTAATNTTCATTTCCTTTATTTANGTTGNGGCACNGTTTCNCNCTGTTTGCGGGTTTTACTGGCGGTAAAAATGCTAGACCTTAGTGGAGTATCACCCTTGGTCGAATAGTCGCTGNAACCGTATTTCCCCTAAGGTGTATCTGTTAAATAACGGGGAACGCTAGCATGACTTACCAACAGGAATATAAGGCTTCAATTGAGCAGCCTGAAGCCTTCTGGAAAAAACAATCACAACGTATTCAGTGGTTTAAGGAACCCGGAAAAATTCTGGCGAAAGATGAAAATGGCATCGACCGCTGGTTTGTTGATGGTGAACTGAATACNGCCTATCTGGCGCTGGATTACCANGTTCTGAANGGTCGCGGTGATCAGCTGGCACTTATTTATGATTCACCTGTTACCGGCAGCAAGCGTACCTATACCTATTCTCAGCTGACCGAAGCCGTGGCNCTTACTGCCGGTATGNTGAAAGATCAGGGCGTAGAAAAAGGTGACCGTGTCATNGTNTATATGCCAATGATTCCGGAAGCAGCCATTGCCATGCTGGCCTGTGCCCGTCTGGGNGCNGTGCATTCCGTTGTATTCGGTGGNTTTGCGCCCCATGAGCTGGCTATCCGTATTGATGATGCCGAGCCNAAAGTCATTATGTCCGCGTCCTGCGGTATCGAAATTGAACGNGTTATTGAATATAAACCGATCCTGGATGAAGCCATTAAGNTGGCGAANCATAAAGTCGGTCGCTGCCTGATTTATCAGCGTGAAACCAAAANCTGTGAACTGACCGCAGGNCGTGATCTGGANTGGGAAAAAACCATTGCNNNTNCTCAGCCTGCNGACTGNACNCCAGTNAATGCNCTGGACCCTCTGTATGTNCTGTACACNTCNGGTACNACAGGTAAGCCCAAAGGNGTTGTGCGCGACAATGGCGGACACGCAGTNGCCATGAGTTATTCCATGGATGTGGTTTACGACATGCAGCCGGGCGACGTGTTCTGGGCGGCTTCCGATGTTGGCTGGGTGGTTGGCCACTCTTATATCGTTTATGCCCCTTTGCTGGCTGGCTGTACCACAGTCTTTTATGAGGGCAAGCCAGTGCGTACACCTGATGCCGGCGCCTTCTGGCGGGTGTGCGAAGAGTACGGGGTTAAAGGTCTGTTTGCTGCACCGACAGCTTTCCGTGCGATCCGTAAAGAAGATCCGGAATGTAAACTGTCTGAACAGTACGATCTGAGTAAACTGAAAACCATCTTTATGGCCGGTGAGCGTCTTGATCCGCCGACCTATGATTGGGTTGTGCAGAAAATTAAACGTCCTGTGGTTGACCACTGGTGGCAGACCGAAACTGGTTGGGCCATTGCCGGTAACCACATGGGCCTTGAACCGGCGCGGGTAAAAGCAGGTTCTGTAACCCGTCCTTCGCCTGGCTATAACGTACAGATTCTCGATCCCTCCGGTAAGCCGGTGGGTGCTAACGAGCAGGGCAGTATTGCCATTAAACTGCCGTTGCCACCGGGCTGTCTGCCAACCATCTGGGGTAATCATGACCGCTTTGTTGATGGCTATCTGACGACATTTGATGGTTACTACGTGAGTGGTGATGGCGGTCTTCTGGATGAAGATAACTATCTGTTTGTGATGGGCCGTACCGACGACATTATTAACGTTGCCGGCCACCGTCTGTCGACTGGTGAAATGGAAGAAGTGGTTGCCGGCCATGAGGCCGTCGCTGAATGTGCGGTGATCGGTCGTCACAGTGATCTGAAAGGCGAAGAACCTCTGGGTCTGGTGCTGCTGAAAGATGGTGTGGACGTTGATGAAGAACAGCTGAAAGCTGAGATTATTCAGCGTGTACGTGATCAGATTGGCGCTGTCGCCAGCTTCCGTGATGCAGTGATTGTTAAACGTCTGCCGAAAACCCGCTCAGGTAAAATTCTGCGTAAAGTGCTGCGCAATATTGCCAATAGCGAAGAATACCAGACGCCATCGACCATTGATGATCCGTCCTGTCTGGGCGAGATTGAAGGTATTCTTGCCTCTAAGGGGCTCCGTCAATAATTTCTCTATGAGTTTTTTATGCAGTAAAAAGCAGGTAGCGATACCTGCTTTTTTATTTCCGTTTTTCTGCGGTTTTTTATTTCTGTTTTCTGTTTGCTGATCTGGNTTTGTTCAGGCTATNCCNNTTGCAAAGAGTNCGCTGAATCAGATAATTCCGGCATCCAGTGCNGCTGCCATNGCGGCGGTTAACTCTTCGCATTGCTGCAGAAAATCTTCCTGCCATTCNCCTTTNANAATGATTGCTTCCTGAACCCAGCGCCAGCGTAACCCTGTGGTTATGGTCTGCAGTGCGCGTTGTGTNCCTGTNCCNTCGTGTCCGGCGCGGATAATAGCNGNNCAGGGTTTTCCCTGTGTTTTTTCCAGGCAGGGGNAATAAATACGATCAAAATAGTCTTTNANNGCGCCGCTCATATAACCCAGATTTTCCGGTGTCAGCAGAATGATGGCGTCCNCNGANANTGTTGTCTGGTCGNTTGCCTGGCTGCAATGCAGAGCCTGGAATCCGGTATGTTCACATTGTGCGCTGTNAAAGCCGCGCTGACAGGCGGTCANNAANGCCTGGGTGTTAGGCGAAGGAGNGTGATAAATCAGAGTTAACTNTTTCATAGAAAAAAGCCCGGTATAAACCGGGCCTCCATATTTAAANATTCAGCGTATTTTTATNNCAGAGCTGATCGTATCTTTTTTNGCGGATCTGATTGTATCAGTCAGCATCCGGCGCAACGCCGTCGGACGGTTTGATAACNATGATATCGCAATCTACCTTNTCGACCACCAGTTCCGCAGTATTNCCGATCAGNACGCCGGAAAGACCTTCGCGGCCTACGGTGCCTATCACCAGTACATCAGCTTCGATTTTTTCACAGATATTGGCGATCACTGTNTCGGCATCACCTTCACCAATATGAATGTGGTCTTCAGAAATGTTGTATTTTTTCGCCCATTGTTTGCAGGATTCATCGTGCTGTTCGGTGATGTATTGCTGAATATTATCCGGCGCNGTGACCTCCGGTACCATNGCGAAGGCGACGGATACCAGCGGGTATGAGTTCACCATGTGCAGGTCGGTGGAAAAATGATCGGATAAATGCTCGGCNTAAGACAGAATATTATCGTTGATCAGCTGGTGGCCATCGTCTGCCGATGTTGCATCAATCGCGGCAACAACACGGTTGTTTTTCCATGGCGCAGCATTTTTAACCAGCATNACCGGCGCCGGGCAATGACGCAACAGGTTCCAGTCAGTGTGGGTGAAGATGCGGTCCATGATGCCGTGCTGCAGGGTACNTTTAATNACCAGATCNTAAGNCTGTTTNTTNATNGCTTCGGTGACGGCGTCGTGCAGATGCTTCTGCCAGTGCACTTCAGTGCGCACACTGAGATCCGCTGCTTCTTCGATAAAGCTGCCAAGCCATTCTTCTGCNTTGCTGATCAGCGAGGCTTTTATGCGCGAGCGGGTTTCTGCATCAAGNGANGAGTTGCTTTCACAGTANGGTTCGTAAACAGAGGTCAGCAGNGTGANGTCGGCGTCCAGNGANTTGGCCAGCCAGATCGCCCGATCAAGAGCCACCTGTTCNGGGTGTTCTTTATCCAGTACAACGAGAATGTGATTNATNTCGAGCATGCTGATTTCCTTGCGTCGTTTATTGGTCGGGTCCTGCGGNCGGCTCCGGTCTGCTGNCCGGTTTACCTNATAGCACCCTGATGAGACTAACATTAGTCCTGTCAGTACCGATACGGTTTGTTCTGGATCAAGCAGGCANCAGATTANTNCTGTTTCAGAATNCCGATCAGNGCCGANGCTGCATTGCTCAGGGTGCGTTTTTTCAGGTGGATCAGACCCAGTTGGCGGGTGACAGGTTCCGCAGGCCAATCAAGCTGATGNAGTTGTTTATCCAGCATGCTGGCNGGNAGCAGGCTCCAGCCAATGCCTACAGANACCATCATCTTGATGGTCTCGAGGAAGTTGGTTGGCATGGGNGCATTGAGNANTAAGCCGTTGCGGGTAAAGACCTGATCAATCAGTTTGAAAGTGATGGTGTCCGGCTGCGGCAGGATNGCAGGCACCTCAGCCAGATCTGCCAGGNTGACTTTATNTTTGCCNGTCAGTGGGTGATCCGGGCCGCACACNCAGATCATTTCATCCTGCCACAGGGGCATAGTTTCGATAATCTCTGGNATTTCGTGATCCTGATCCAGAGTGGTCAGGGCCAGTTCTACCTGACGCATGCTGACGGCCTGATAAGCCCGCTCNNATCCCATAAAACTCAGGTTCAGCTGGGCGTGGGGATAGCGTGCGGTGAANTGGCGCAATACCGGNGGCAGGCGGTGCAGNCCAATATGNTGGCTGGTNGCCATGGACAGCAGNCCGGAGACTTCGCCATCTAAATTCATCAGCTGCAATTCGGTATCGGCCACCAGATCNAGAATCTGNCTNGCTTTCGGCAGCAGNGAAAAGCCCGCCTCGGTCAGGCTGACGGTGCGGTTGTGGCGATCAAACAGCAGGGTGTTGAGTTGCTGTTCCAGTTGCTGAATGCGTTTGCTCACAGCCGACTGGGTGAGGTGCAACTGCTCTCCGGCAGCTGAAAAGGATTGCTGTTCCGCTACCGCAAGAAAAGCCTTAAGGCCCTGTGTGTCCATTATGTATTCCAGATCAGAATTTAATTCAGTAGAAATATGAATTTAAGTTGTTTAGCAGAAAGCGTATCCTTAAGCAACTTGATGAGATTGATTAAAAAGAGGATCTCCCTATGGCTGGGAAAACCCTGTACGACAAACTCTGGGAACAACACGTAGTTAAAGAGCGTGAAGACGGCACGGCGTTAATTTACATCGATCGTCAGCTGCTGCACGAAGTAACGTCTCCACAGGCATTTGAAGGTCTGCGTATCGCAGGCCGCCAACCATGGCGTCTGGATGCCAATCTGGCGACACCGGATCACAACGTCTCCACNGATAAAGGTGAGCGTGANGCCGGTATCGANGGTATTAAAGATCCGGTATCCCGTATTCAGGTNAAAACNCTGGANGANAACTGCGACGCTTTTGGTATTACCGAATTCAAAATGGCCGACAAACGTCAGGGCATTGTGCACGTGGTTGGTCCGGAGCAGGGNGCGACNCTGCCGGGTATGACGGTTGTNTGTGGTGACTCCCATACNGCAACCCACGGTGCTTTTGCNGCACTGGCCCACGGTATCGGTACCTCTGAGGTTGAGCACGTACTGGCNACNCANTGNCTGATNCAGCGCAAAATGAAAAACCTNNTGATCCGNGTTGACGGTGAACTGGGTAAAGGCATTACCGGTAAAGACGTTGTANTGCACGTGATTGGTGTGATCGGTACTGCCGGTGGTAACGGTACGGCGATGGAATTCGGTGGTTCNGCGATCCGCTNTCTGAGCATGGAAGCCCGTATGACCATGTGTAACATGGCTATCGAAGCCGGTGCCCGTGTGGGTATGGTGGCGTTCGANGAGAAAACCGCCGAATACGTNAANGGCCGCCCATACGCGCCNAAAGGCGANCAGTGGGATATGGCGCTGGCAGCGTGGAAAGATCTGGTTTCTGANGATGATGCAGTATTCGACAAAGTCGTGGAGATCCGTGCNGAAGACATCAANCCACAGGTGACCTGGGGTACGTCTCCGGAAATGGTNACNACCATTGATGGCACNGTACCAACNCTGGACGACGCNGCAGATGACGTTGAACGTTCTGCCTTTACCCGNGCTTATGAGTACATGGGTCTGGAAGCCGGTCAGAAAATTACCGACATTAATCTGGATCGNGTGTTTATCGGTTCCTGCACTAACTCGCGCATTGAAGANTTACGCGCGGCNGCNGAAGTCGCTAAAGGTCGTANGGTATCNGCCACAGTGAANCAGGCTCTGGTTGTACCGGGTTCCGGTCTGGTGAAAGAGCAGGCAGAAGCAGAAGGTCTGGATAANATCTTNGTTGAAGCCGGTTTTGAATGGCGNGAGCCAGGTTGTTCCATGTGTCTGGCNATGAACGCCGACAAACTGGGCANCGGTGAGCATTGTGCGTCTACCTCGAACCGTAANTTCGAANGTCGTCAGGGCTACGGTGGCCGTACCCATCTGGTGAGCCCNGCNATGGCTGCNGCGGCGGCGATTGCCGGTCACTTNGTTGACGTGCGTGAACTTTAACAGGAGCAGAACATGAAACCATTTACCGTACACACAGGTATCGTGGCTCCGATGGATCGCCCGAATATCGATACCGATATGATCATTCCCAAGCAGTTCCTGAAGTCGATCAAACGTTCAGGTTTTGGCCCGAACCTGTTCGATGAGCTGCGTTATCTGGATGAAGGTCAGCCGGATGCGGATAACTCCGGTCGCCCGCTGAACCCGGATTTCGTGCTGAATAAACCACGCTATCAGGGCGCTTCTGTGCTGCTGGCGCGGGAAAACTTTGGCTGTGGTTCCAGCCGTGAGCACGCGCCATGGGCACTGGAAGACTTCGGTTTCCGTACCATTATCGCGCCGAGCTATGCGGATATCTTCTTCAATAACAGNTTNAAAAACGGTCTGTTACCGATCGTGCTCGACGAAAAAACCGTCGANGATCTGTTTAAGGAAGTAGCNGCTAACGAAGGTTACGAGCTGACGGTTGATCTGGAAGCACAGGTNATCCGNAAGCCNGATGGCAGTGAAATTCCGTTCGANGTNGATNCNTTCCGNAAGCACTGTCTGCTNAANGGTCTGGACGATATTGGNCTGACNCTGCAGGANGCGGANGANATNAAANCCTANGAAGANAAACGCCGCGCNACAGCGCCCTGGTTGTTTCAGGCCTGAANGTAATGGTTAACAGCGAGCCGGGCGCTGCCCGGCTTTGTTGCATAAATATTCTGACGACAGAGATTTAAGTAATGAGTAAAAATATTCTGATTCTGCCAGGTGATGGTATCGGTCCTGAAATNGTTGCCGAAGCCGTTAAGGTGCTGAACNCCGTCAATGAAAAATTCTCTCTGGACCTGGAGCTGGTGGAAGGTCTGGTGGGTGGTTCTGCTTACGACGAAACGGGCTCNCCGCTGCCGGAAGAGACCATTACCAAAGCCAAAGCCGCGGATGCCATTCTGCTGGGTGCGGTGGGTGGTCCTAANTGGGACAANCTGGANAANCGNGACCTGCGCCCTGANATGGGTCTGCTGGGTATCCGTAAGCAGCTGGGTNTGTTCGGTAACCTGCGTCCNGCGATTCTGTATCCNCAGCTGGCGGATGCGTCTTCCCTGAAGCCTGAAATNGTTTCTGGTCTGGATATCCTGATCGTGCGTGAACTGACNGGNGGTATCTACTTCGGTGANCCGCGTGGTATCCGTACGCTGGAGAACGGNGAGCGTGAAGGCTATAACACCTACGTTTACAGTGAATCTGAAATCAANCGCATCGCCAAAGTCGCGTTTGAATCTGCCATGAAGCGCAACAAGAAGCTGTGCTCTGTCGATAAAGCCAACGTCCTGGAAGTGACCGTNNTGTGGCGCGAAATCATGGAAGAAGTGGGCAAAGAATACCCTGAGGTAGAACTGTCGCACATGTACGTTGATAACGCGGCTATGCAGCTGGTNCGTGCACCTAAGCAGTTTGATGTGATGGTTACCGGCAACATGTTCGGCGATATTCTGTCGGATGCGGCCGCNATGCTGACCGGCTCTATTGGNATGCTGCCTTCTGCATCGCTGGATGTGAATAACAAAGGTATGTACGAGCCATGTCACGGCTCTGCGCCGGACATCGCAGGTCAGGGAATTGCNAACCCTCTGGCAACTATTCTGTCAGCCGCTATGATGCTGCGTTATTCACTGAATGCCGGTGAAGCNGCGGACGCAATCGAAGCTGCGGTCAGCAAGGTGCTGGACAGCGGNCTGCGTACCGGAGACATCTTCTCCGAAGGCATGACAAAAGTAAGTACAGAAGCAATGGGTGAGGCAGTGGTNGCTGCCCTGTAAGAGGTTTAATTATGGCAATGCAGAAAGTAGGTCTTGTAGGCTGGCGCGGCATGGTAGGTTCCGTGCTGATGCAGCGTATGCAGGATGAAGGTGATTTTGACCTGATCGAGCCGGTATTTTTTACCACCTCGCAGAAAGGCAAAGCAGCGCCACAGTTTGCCGGTAAGGACTGTGGNCTGCTGGAAGATGCATTCGATATTGATGCNCTNAAGGCGCTGGATGTGGTCATTACCTGTCAGGGCGGTGATTACACTAAAGAAGTTTACCCGAAGNTGCGTGNAGCGGGCTGGNANGGNTACTGGATNGATGCAGCTTCTTCNCTGCGCATGGCGGANGATGCCATTATCGTTCTCGATCCGGTCAACAAAAACGTGATTACCGANGGTATCGCTAANGGTGTTAANACCTATGTNGGCGGCAACTGTACAGTCAGTCTGATGCTGATGGCACTCGGNGGTCTGTTTGAAAAAGGGCTGGTGGAGTGGGCTGCNCCGCAGACTTANCAGGCGGCTTCCGGNTCAGGTGCGCGNCATATGCGTGAGCTGATCAGCCAAATGGGTGCTGTGCANGATAACGTAAAAGACAAACTGGACGATCCGGCTTCCGCTATTCTCGACATCGACCGTCAGGTGGCAGAATTTATCCGCAGCGATGCGATGCCGACAGAGCAGTTTGGCGTGCCGCTGGCGGGCAGTCTGATTCCTTATATCGATACTCANCTGGANTCNGGCCAGAGTCGTGAGGAATGGAAAGCTCAGGTTGAGGCCAANAAGATCATGGGTCGCAGCGATAANCAGATTCCGATTGATGGTATCTGTGTGCGCGTCGGNGCTATGCGTTGTCACAGNCAGGCNATCACNCTGAAACTCACACAGGATCTGCCTGTAAGNGAGATTGAAAGCATCCTTGCTGCGCACAATGATTGGGTGAAAGTGATCCCGAATGACCGTGAAGCATCGATGAAAGANCTGACNCCGGCGAAGGTAACCGGAACGCTGNCTGTACCGGTTGGCCGTATCCGTAAGCTGACNATGGGNCCGGAATACATNTCNGCGTTTACNGTCGGTGACCAGCTGTTATGGGGTGCTGCAGAACCGCTGCGCCGCATGTTGCGNATCCTGCTGGANGCGTAATATTTGCACAGGAAAACGGGGCGTCAGCCCCGTTTTTTTAGATGATTTCTCCAAAATGTGATCTAACCCCTTATTTCCCTTCATATTTGTTGGTGCCCGAAGGGGCAAAAGATTGCGTTAGTTCCCGTTATACTTGATACTTGTGCGTGCTTATGAATGGAATCTATAAGTAAGCTGGGGTTAGGAAAATCTCGACGACATCTTTAATCGGTAGNAAACCGGTTATTTGCCGGTAACAGACGAAGAGGCGAGCGATCGCCGCAAGATCACAAGGAAGCACCAATGAAGCGCCTACTTGCAAACACCCTGATGCTGGTCGGAGGACTGACAGCCTCGTCACAATTGTTGGCGCTGGGGTTAGGTGAGCTGGACCTTAAGTCCAATCTGAATCAGCCGTTGCAGGCGGAAATCAAACTGCTGGATACGGAAGGTCTGACCGACTTCGAAATTAAGCCGGCACTGGCCAAGCCTGCCGACTTTGAACGCGCTGGTGTCGAGCGTGTGTATTTTCTGACCAAAATCAAATTCGAGGTCAAAGGCGATACTGTCGTTCTCAGCACCCGNGAACCGGTTAATGANCCGTTCCTGAATTTTCTCGTTGAACTGAACTGGCCGTCTGGTCGCGCGCTGCGTGANTATACGCTGCTGCTGGATCCACCGACGTTCCAGGAAACCAGTGTTCAGCCNCTGGTGAATGCGCCAGCAGGGCAGACCGTAACGACTGCGCCTGCNNCACAANAGCAGCCAGCGCAGCCTCAGGTCGCNGCGCCTGNCACAACTAATCGTTGGGAAAGCGANCCGGCTGCACCGGGTACATACAAAGTTCAGCGTAANGACACTCTGTGGGAAATTGCCCTGCAGACCCGTCCGAATACGTCCATTTCTGCGCAGCAGATGATGGTGGCTCTGCAGGAGAAAAACCCGCAGGCCTTTATTGGCGGCAATATTAACCGTCTGAAAACCCATGAAGTCCTGCGCATCCCGGATGCTCAGGAAGTGCGTGATATTTCNTTCCGTAATGCTGTCGCTGAAGTGGAGCGTCAGAATAAAGAACTGACTTCCGGTGCTCAGCTGGATGCAACCGGTCGTGCCGGTTCTNCCGCTGTGAGCAGTGGCGAGCAGGACGGCGGTGAAGTCCGTCTGCTCAGTGCNGCATCNGANAACTCTGATTCNGCCGGCGCCAGTGGNGATGCCGGTACGGCAATCGGCAATGGTCGTCAGCAGTCTCTGGAAAACGATCTCGCTATTGCGCTTGAGAACGTTGATAAGAGCCGTCGTGAAAATCAGGAGCTGCGTGAGCGCCTGGAAGCCCTTGAAGAACAGATNAATACCCTGCAGCGCCTGATCTCTCTGAAAGACGATCAGCTGGCGACTATGCAGGTGGATGGCGCCGAAGTTGAAACCCCTGAAACGGGTTCTGATGCAACCGATACTGCAGTTGCCGGTGAAACCTCAGGTGANGTTGTNNNTGAGNGNGCTGNTGAAAGCACAGCTGCTGCAACAGAAACCGATGGAGCTGAAACTNCAGCNACGGACGCGGAAGGTGCGGTTGATTTCAACTACGCCGGCGGNGACGCTGCTGAAGANCCAGGCGGGTCAGTCGGCAGAAGANCTTGCTGCNGCACAGGAAAAAGAAGCCCGTGAAGCTGCTGCCCGTCGTGCCCGTATCGCGGCCATGATGGCAGAGCAGGAAGCTCAGCGTGCNCAGCCAACNTTNCTNGANACNCTGNTAGCGAACCCTCTGGTGCCGGCTGGNGGTGGTGTGGTTCTGCTGCTGATTGCTCTGCTGATATATCGTGCAGTCAAAGGTCGTAAAGCGGCTGCTAAAGAGGATGATGAATTCTCTGATGAAGAGCTGATGGCGCTGAACGAGACTGATGCGCTGGATGAGGACAGTCTGGATAACTTCGATTTCGAAGACGATCCAATGGCGGGGGAAGCGGAATCTTATGATGAAGATGAATTTGCCGCTGATCTTGAGCCAGAAACGGCCGCCGAAGATTTTGAAACCGTGGCGCAAACTGAAGATGTGATCAGTGAGTCTGATATTTACATTGCCTACGGTAAATTTGAGCAGGCTATTGAATTGCTGCAGGACGCGATTGAGAAAGAACCAAGCCGTTCTGATCTGCGCCTGAAGCTGCTTGAAGTTTATGTCGAAATGGACGAAGCCTCCGGTTTTGCGGAAGCAGAATCCGAGCTGCGCAAACTGGGTGATCGTGAAGCCAGTGCTCAGGCCGAGCAGATGCGTGGTCGACTGTCAGCTCCGATTGCGCTGGGTGCTGTTGCTGCTGTGGCTGCAGATGACATGCTGTCGCTGGACGGTGAGATTCCATCGCTTGATGATTCAGATGACTTCTCTGATGGTCTGGACTTCGGTGATGCCCTGGATCTGTCCGGCGATCTGGGGGATCCGGTTCTGGCAGACGATAAAGAAGACGATACTTTTGATCTGGACAGTGATCCTGTGGCGGAAGCCGGCGCTGGTCTCGAAGAAGTGCCGACTCTGGATCTGGATGATGGTCTGGAATTCGATCTTGGTGGTGATGAGCCGGAAGCTGAAGAAGAAATGCCAGAGATTGCTGACTTCGGGTCCGATGATGACGGCCTGGAATTCGATCTGAGTGGCTTGTCTGCTGAGGCTGAAGAGGAAAAGAGTGAAGCTCCTGCCTCTGCTGAAGCGCCTGTCGCTGATGACGACAATGCCCTGGATTTCGACCTCAGCGGTCTGGAAACACTGGGTGGAGAAGAAGAGCCGGAAGAAACTGCAGCGCCAGTTGAAGATGATGCAGTTACTGCACTGGACTTTGATCTGACCAGTGGCGAAGAAACAACTGGCTCTGACGATCTGTCTGATCTGGAAAGTCTGTTGGACAGCGATGAAGAAGGTGCGGACGATCTGCCTGATCTGTCGTTCGATCTGTCCGGTGATCTGGATTCTGACAGTGATGCTGCAGACGATCTGGCATCCCTGGAAAGCGAACTGGATTCGCTGGCTTCTGAGCCTGTTGTTACAGAAGAAAGTGTTGCAGAAGAAAGTGTTTCAGAAGAAAGTGGCGCAGAAGAAAGCACTGATGATGGTCTCGATTTCTCAGCCGACCTGGATGATCTCGACGCAGAGATTTCTGGTCTTGGAGAGTCTGAAGCTGAAGACATTGCTCTCGATGTTCCGGAGTTGAATGACGTTCCTGAGCTGACCGATGTCCCGCAACTGGATGATGTGCCAGAGCTTAATGAAGCTTCTGAGCCAGCGGACTTTACTGCTGAAGAGATGACCTCTGACGCCGGTGAGATTGATCTGGATGCATTGGCTGCTGCCGATGACGAATTTGATTTCCTTGCCGGTACTGATGAATGTGCGACCAAGCTGGATCTGGCTCGCGCGTATATCGATATGGAAGACTTCGACGGTGCCAAAGAGCTTCTGCAGGAAGTGGTTCAGGAAGGTTCTGACCAGCAGAAATCTGATGCCCGCAGCATGATGGATAGTCTGTCCTGATTCATGTCTGAAGTCCGCCGTTACGCTGCGGTCGTGGAATACAACGGTGCTTGTTTCCACGGCTGGCAGAAGCAGAAACATCACAACGAACCTACCATTCAGGCCGCTCTCGAAGCGGCCTTGTCAAAAGTTGCCAATCACACGATTGAAGTTGCCTGTGCCGGGCGTACCGATGCCGGTGTGCATGCAACCCGCCAGGTTATTTCCTTTGATACCCATGCACAGCGTACCGATTATGGTTGGCTGATGGGCGTAAATACCAATCTTCCTGATGGTGTTGCGCTGCAGTGGATTGGCGAAATCGATGGTGATTTTCACGCCCGCTACAAAGCCCGCGCGCGCCGCTATCGTTATCTGATTAATAATGCGCCGGCCAAGCAGGCGCTGCAGCATGATCAGCTGACCTGGTGGCGTTACCCGCTGGATGCGGAGAAAATGCACGAAGCCGCTCAGGCATTATTGGGCGAGCACGACTTCTCAGCGTTCCGCGCCAAGGATTGTCAGGCTAAAACTCCGGTAAAAACCATGCATCGCATTCGGGTGAAGCGCTGGGGCAATATCGTCATGCTTGAACTGGAAGCCAGTGCGTTTCTTTATCACATGGTGCGTAATATCGTCGGGGTTCTGTTGCCGATAGGTGAGGGCAGCAAGCCGGTCAGCTGGATGGCTGAAGTGCTGGCGACAAAGGATCGTAAACAGGCGGGTATTACTGCACCTGGCCAGGGTTTATATTTCGTTGGTGTTCATTACCCCGAAGAATTCAGCGTTATACCTTGTCAGCCCTATGGTCCTGCGTTGCTGGAACCTGTGCTGCAACTGGAAGTTGCAACAGGAATAAGCTGAACCTGACGTCGTCCCTTGGTACACTCGCGCCCAGTTCTGTAGCTGTTAACCGGATGCGAGTATGGCGCCTATGCAAAGGGTTGTTAAACCCAGTCGAACGCGAATCAAAATCTGTGGTCTGACCCGTGCACAGGATGCTGTTGCCGCCGTGAATGCCGGCGCAGATGCTGTTGGCCTGGTGTTTTATGCACCCAGTCCGAGAGCGGTAGATATCGACACTGCCAGAGCGGTGATCGCAGCTGTGCCGCCATTTGTCAGCGTGACAGCATTGTTCGTTAACCCGGAACCTGATGAGGTGCAAAAGGTTCTGGATAGCGTTAGAATCGATTTACTTCAATTCCACGGTGATGAAGACGATGACTTCTGCAGTCAGTTCAAACATCCCTACATCAAAGCCATCCGCGTCCGGCAAGCGTCGGATGTGGTGGCGTCGTGCATGCGCTTCCCAGGCGCACTGGCAATTCTCCTAGACAGCTACAAACCGGGCGTCCCCGGTGGTACTGGTGAAACCTTTGACTGGTCACTGGTACCGGAAGAATTACCTAAACCTATTATCCTGGCCGGCGGCCTGACCGCGGACAACCTCGAAACCGGAATGCGGACGGTTCACCCATATGCGGTGGACGTCAGCGGCGGTGTTGAGGCGTCCAAAGGAATCAAGGACCACGGCAAAATCACAGAATTTGTAAATGAGGTGTATCGTGTCGACCAACAATCCTTTTGATATCGACCTGCCGGATGCACGCGGCCACTTTGGTATCCACGGTGGTCGTTTCGTGTCCGAAACTCTGACCGCAGCCCTTGAAGAGCTGACGGCAACCTACGAAAAACTGCGCAATGATCCTGATTTTCAGGCAGCGTTCGATAAAGACCTGGCGCACTATGTTGGCCGTCCTTCGCCGCTGTATCTGGCGGAGCGTCTGACTGCCGAAT
>PAJK01000035.1 GCA_002706025.1 Oceanospirillaceae bacterium | reverse complement strand
AGAAGGCCGACGTGATCCGGTAGGTAATCGAGGGAAGCACGGCACCGGACCGCCCGATCGCGTCATAGACGACCCCGAAGCTCGGAAGCAGTCGATCGTGCAGGTAGCCCGTGCCCACGAAGAAGGTAAAGACGAAGAGAAAGAAGCCGAACTGGACTGGCGCTTCCATCTGTCGATTGCCGAAGCCTCACACAACGCGGTGCTGCTGCACTCCATGCGCGCCATTTACTCCATGGCGAAGCTGACCATCAGCAGCAACCTGCAATATATTTACAGCGCCGAGCACGGTCGTGATGACGTCATGAATCAGCATCTGGCCATTAAAAATGCCATTATGGCCCGTGATCCGGAAGCCGCTCAGCAGTCAATCAATAACCATCTGGCGTTCGTTGAAGAAACCCTGCAGGAAAGCAGCCGCTTTGAAAGCCGCTCGCAGCGCTCCTTACGCCGCCGTAATCTGATGGCCTGAATCTGACCGGTCTACGGAGCAGCAGGGATCGCTGCTCCGGGCTTGCCTCACCCGCCCCGCGTGATAGTCTTGCCTGCGAACTGAACAGGATAAAGACGATGTCATCGCACAAGGATTCCCAGAACAGCATTCTCCACTGGCTGCACCCGAGCCAGATGCTCAGTCACCTGCGTGACATTGATACTGAAGCCGCCGCAGAGCGTAAAAGTACTGATGAGCAGACCCTCTGGCTGCGTGCATGGACCGTCATCGCCGTGGCCTGCATTTGTCTGCTGATGGTTCACTACCTGAAATACAGCAACAACCTGCGCGTATTTATTCCTCTGCTGGAAGGTATTTTCGGCGTGGATAATCAGGCCTGGTACCGCACCTATGCCCGCTCCGAATACCGCGAGCTGATCGGCTATATCTGGTGGGGATTCTGGCATCTGCTGTGTTTTATTGTCATTCCGATGCTGACCATTAAACTGATTTTGAAACAGCCGTTAAAAGCCTATGGCTGGCAGCTGGGAGATGTGCGGCAACACTGGCTCGGCTATGTGCTGCTGGCATCACCGATTATGGTCTTCGCCATCATCGCCAGTTTTGGCAGCGACTTTTCCAGCCATTATCCGTTTTATAAGCAGGCCACCCGCAGCTGGAGTGATCTGCTGTTGTGGGAATGCATTTATATAATGCAGTTTATTGGTGTGGAATTTTTCTTCCGCGGATTTCTGGTCAATGGTCTGCGCCTGCAGTTTGGCAGCCTGTCGGTAGCGGTTATGTGTCTGCCCTACCTGATGCTGCATTTCCCCAAACTCTGGCCGGAATCCTTCGGTGCAATTTTATTCGGCTTTTTCTTAGGGATTCTGGCGGTGCGCTCCAAATCCATCTGGGGCGGCGTTGGTGTGCACGTATCCATTGCCTTAACCATGGATATTGCCGCAATGATTCAGACCAAAGGCCTGCCGGACAGCTGGTAAAAACTGTCCGCAGAAAGGAAGGTGAAACTCAGAAACGCCAGGCAATAAAGCGGCTTTGCTTCTGCCCCTGAGCCATGGCGATGACTTTTATCTCTTTCACATCAATCCGTTTCAGTTCTCGCTTCAGCGGAGCGATGTTGTCTTCTTTGGAGATCAGACAGGTAAACCACCCCACCTGAGCAGCGTAATCTGCGCTCTCGGTAATCATGCGTTTGGCAAAGGCCAGCTCACCACCCTCGCACCAGAGCTCGTTACTCTTGCCACCAAAATTGCGCTTAACGGACGACTCCTGCCCTTTCAGATTACGCCACTTACGCCGTGCCTGAGCCTGGGCTTCTTTTTCCGATGCGAAAAATGGCGGGTTGCACAAGGTGAATTCAAAATACTCGCCAGTGCCGATCATGCCTTTGAATATCTGCTCCGGATGTCGCTGCATACGAATTTCTACCGCATCCAGCAATGGGCTGTTTTCACTCACCAGCTGATGCGCATTACGCACCGCAATGGCGTCCGTATCGGCGGCAACAAACTGCCAGCCGTAGGCTCGATGGCCGATAATCGGATAAATCAGATTGGCACCGGTACCGATATCCAGCAAACGCGGAGGCGTATTACGCGCCCCACTCTCTACCAGAAAATCCGCTGCCAGCAAATCATTCAGATAACACAGGTAATCGGCACGACCCGGGATTGGCGGACACAGATAGCCTTTTGGCAGCTGCCAGCTGTTTAAACCGTAATGCGCTTTCAGTAACGCGCGATTAAGACACACCACCGCATCCGGTTCGCTGAAATCCACCGTCTGATCACCGCGGGGATTGGTGGTCAGAAAGCGTTCCAGCACAGGCTCTGCAGCACACAAAGCCGCCATATCGTAACGACCATTATGAGGATTCTTCGGGTGCAGCCCCTGTGCCTGAGTTTTATTCCACAACGATCCCGCTTTTTTATCCGAATCCGGTCTTTTCCCTGCGGAAGACTTTCTGTCGCTTGCGGGTTTACCTTCATAGCGGGCTTTTCTGTCAGCTCCTGGCTTGCTTTCAAAGCGGGGCTTTCTGTCTGAGCTGTATTTTTTATCTGAGTCGTGCTTTTTGTCTGAAGCCGGCTTCTTATAGGCACCGGTTCTTTGCTCGCCGTAAGGTTTAGCTGAGCGAGAGCCATCAGCGTGTGAACGAGAGCCTTCAGCGCGTGAACGGGAGCCTTCAGCGCGAGAATAAGAGCCTTCAGCGCGTGAACGAGATCCTTCAGCGCCACGGGATTTTTTCCATGGTCCGGATTTATCGCCGGAAGCGTATTCAGCTGCCGATGACTTACTTGCGGATTCAGCTGGTTCTGACGTGTCCGCTTGCGGTTTTTTATAGGCGGTCTTTTGGTGTTCTGACCTTTCCGGCGCAGCAGATGCGGAAGACGGTTTCTGTGTTTCCTGAGACGAATTCTCCTCAGCAATTTTACGCAGGGACTTATTCCAGGGGGAGTTAGGCTCGTCAGACATGAGGGATTCCGCTAGTCGGTCATTTAAGGCGGAGTATAGCATTCCACCCAAGACAACGAACCCACTTCCCTACCGCAGGCATGAGCCGCTATCTGCTGACACAGTCAGACAATACAGGCGGCTCACCATCTGCCGGAAGTGTGCATGGCTATGATACTATCGTGTCAGCAGCGCCTTGCATCCCGGCTCCTGGCATTTGTCATTCCGCCAGGCGGATTCCGCAGCGATACAACTAAACACAGCAACTAAGTACAGCAACAACACAGTAAGACCGTAGCGCTAACTTAGTAAAACCGCAGTAAGACCACTGCAACAACCTCTGCACCGCTTTGTCTGAACCGCATGCGCTTCAACAGGCAAAGATTAATGCGTNAACACTCAACCTACTGAAGACTATTTATCATGAGCGAGCTTCTGGCCACTTTTATCTTCTTCTTCGCGGTNATCGANCCCATCGGTACGGTGCCGGTTTTTATTGCCGTCACCGCACAATACGACGAGAAAATGAAGCGTAAAGTCGCCGTNCTGGCCACCCTNTTTGCCGCTCTGATTCTGCTGTTCTTTGTCGTNGCCGGCGAAATTATCCTTAACGCCATCAATATTCCGCTGTCGGCCTTTCAGATCGCNGGCGGCATTGTGCTGTTTCTGTTTGCACTGACAATGATTTTTGGTGAAGGTAANCCGGAAGGTGAAATGCGCTTTATCAAAGACGGCAAAGAAACGGCCATCTTTCCGTTAGCCGTGCCATCTATTGCCAGCCCTGGGGCTATGCTGGGTGCNGTACTGATGACAGANAATAACCGCTTCAGNCTGTTAGAGCAGTCNCAGACCACCATGATGATTCTGGCGGTTCTGGCTATCGTACTGGTATTACTGCTGTTAGCCAGCTACGTNCACCGNCTGATCGGCGACAGTGGTGCCAGCATCATCAGNCGGGTGATGGGCCTGATTCTGGCGTCCGTAGCCGTCAACAATATCCTTTCCGGGATCAAAACCTANTTNGCNCTTTGATNCCCGGCNNNAGTNATGCNGNCCNCNGNGTGAATTCCNTCAGGGCAATCTGCGGGATTCAGCTTAATCGTTGTGCAGAAGTTTGCNGAGAGNTTTCNACAGGAGAAAGATCGGCATCTNTTTCTTCAGTTGCCTGTGCCGCGTCAGTTTGTTCTGCAGCCGTCAGCTCAGAAGTACCCTCTGTTTCTACCACTTCGCTGCTGGANAGCGCCTGCACCTGCTCGCGCAGTTCGTCGGCATCGGCGTAAAAATATGCGCTGCTGAGCGCCATAAACATAAAAAGGGACAGATTCTTCATCGTATTTTCCTGGCGGANNTTTTCAACGTTGTTATAGGACAGATAATCNGNCAGGAAGTTTGTGGCGGATGTTTTTTTCGGTGTGACGCATTGCGCAAATGCGTTGGTTGGTTCAGAAAATAAAATCATGGGCTCCTGGTNAGTTTTCGGAATGTGTTAATTCGATAACACGCTTAAAGCTAAGCGCTTAAAAGTAAGCAGNGGCACTACTGAGAAAAGCCAGTCCGAGAAAGCCAGTCCGAGAAAGCCAGTCCGAGAAAGCCAGTCCGAGAAAGCCAGTCCGAGAAAAGNCGNTCAGAGAAAAGCTGGCCGCTTAGGGGAAGACAATCAGCCANCGCAGTNAAACTGTGGTGNCTGATCGCTGAGAGGTAAAGACCTCAGTTCAAACGGGTTTTCAGTACATCCACCAACAGATCAATCTTCATCTGCGGCTGTTTTTGGTCCAGTACAATNTGTTTGCGGTCTGACATCTGATCCTGATCCACCACGACTGCNGCTTCTCTGGCATCGGCCATGGCGGCGCTGGCCAGACAGGCAATACCTGCGATCAATGCTTTGTTTTTCATGGTCTTTACCTCTTTCAGTTCATNTTCTCTTACAGNGANTTAGTCAGNAACAATGNAAATTAGTTCNANANNATTNATANNNAAAANAGAACAATAAGATTTAAAAACCNACNCTTTTAGTAGGAATAAGCTCTNAAGCAGNAACCCGGGGAAAGGTANTCAGAAGACAAGAAAGGTGTTCAGAAGATAAAGCCGNCGCGCAGGCAAAAAAAAGCCCGGCCAAAATGGCCGGGCAAAAATGGTCTTTTAAATAAAAGACCCACCCATTTTCACTTAAAGACGTGCACGCCGGTTACAGAACCAGNCGGCGTACGTCGCTGATCAGATTCACGAAGTGCGTGAAGAAACGACCACAGTCTGCACCGTTAATCGCACGGTGATCGTACGATACGGTTAATGGCAGCATATTGCGCGGAACAAATTCCTTACCATTCCAGACCGGTTTAATCTGAGCTTTGGACACACCCATAATGGCCACTTCCGGCGTATTCACGATAGGCGTGAAACCGGTACCGCCAATGGCACCCAGGCTGGAGATTGTGAAACAACCACCCTGCATTTCATTTGGCTTCAGTTTGCCGTTACGGGCTTTGTCTATCAGTTCGTTTACTTCTCTGGCGATCTGGTAAATGCCTTTTTTGTCGGCGTCACGCAGAACCGGAACCATCAGGCCGTTCGGCGTATCACAGGCAATACCAATGTGCACATAGCTTTTCTGCACAATGTGCTCACCGTCGTGATGTAGCGACACGTTAAAGCTTGGCTCAGCCACCAGAGAGGCAGCGGCGGCTTTGATCAGGAACGGCAGCGGCGTTAATTTCACACCGTGTTTTTCCGCTTCGGCTTTCATGCTCTTACGGAATTCGTCGAGATCTGTGATGTCAGCGTCATCAAACTGAGTAACGTGCGGNACGTTCAGCCACGCACGGCTCATGTTGGCAGCAGTAACCTTTTTGATCTTGCTCATTTTCACCAGTTCGATATCACCGAACTGAGAGAAATCAATGGCAGGAACAGCAGGAATACCCGCGCCACCGGTAACGCCAACCGCACCACTTTCAGCCTNTTTAACCACAGCTTTTACGTAGTCACGGATATCGTCTTTGGTGATACGGCCACGCATACCCGTGCCTTTCACCTTGGTCANATTCACACCNNGGTCAGATTCACACCCAACTGACGCGCCAGACGACGGGAAGAAGGACCTGCGTAGACATTGTGAATGTCTTTTTCATCGGTCACTTCGTTCAGTGTCTGAGTTTTGGCCGGAGCCGGTGCTGCTGCAGGTTTCTCTGCGGCAGGTGCCGGAGCAGCAGCAGGCTTTTCAGCTGCAGCTGGTTTTTCTTCTGCTTTTTCAGCAGGAGCCGCAGCACCGCCACTGACCAGAATCTTCGCGTAAACGTCGCCTTCTTTTACTTTGTCGTCGACGTTAACCAGGATTTCTTTCAGAACACCTGCCTGAGGTGCCGGAATGTCCATGCTGGCTTTATCACTTTCCAGAACAATCAGAGAATCGTCTTCTGCTACTTCATCACCAGCTTTCACGGTAATTTCAATAACAGTCACTTCATCTGCACCACCCAGATCCGGGATGGTCAGTTCAATGATCTGTTCTGCTGCTGGTGCAGAAGGTGCTGCTGGTTTTTCTTCAGCGGCTGGCTTCTCTTCCACTGCAGCCGGTTTTTCTTCCGCTGCAGGTTCGGATGCTTCTTCTGCTGCAGGCGCAGCATCGGTTTCCAGTTCAAAAATCGCTGAACCTTCCGATACTTTATCGCCCACGTTTACCAGAATTTTGGCAATCTTCCCTGCCTGTGGGCAGGGAATTTCCATAGTTGCTTTGTCAGTTTCCAGAACCAGCAGGTCCTGTTCCTGTTCAACGCTGTCACCAACGGCAACGTTAATTTCAATTACTTCTACGTCTTCTGCGCCACCGATGTCAGGCACATTCACGGTCATATTGCTCATGATGGCCTCCTATCAGTGGTTTACAGGGTTAACTTTGTCGGCAGAAATACCCAGTTCAGCGCGAGCCTTGGCCAGATCTTTCTGCGGGAATTTGCCGTCTTTAGCCAGCTCAGTCAGAGCAGCCAGAACAACAAACTCACGGCTTACTTCAAAGTAGTGACGCAGTTTCTTACGGGTGTCACTGCGGCCGAAACCATCAGTACCCAGTACCTTGTATTCACCCGGAATATAAGCACGCAGCTGTTCGCCGTACGCTTTGATGTAATCGGTCGCCAGAATGAACGGACCTTTGGCATCTTTCAGGGTTGCTGTTACGTAAGGAACTTTCGCTTCTTTCGCTTCAGGATTCAGCATGTTCACGCGGTCACATTCGTGTGCGTCACGTACCAGTTCGTTAACGGACGGTACGCTCCATACGTCGGATTCAACGCCGTATTTTTCACGCAGAATGTCAGCAGCTGCTTCTACTTCACGCAGAATAGTACCGGAACCCATCAGCTGGACGCGGGCATCAGCAGCTTTGGTTTTCTTACCGGCTTTCAGCTGGTACAGACCTTTGATAATGCCTTCTTCAGCACCCACCGGCATATCCGGGTGAACGTAGTTTTCGTTCATGGTGGTGATGTAGTAGAAGCAGTTCTCTTCGTCGTGATACATACGCTTCAGACCGTCCTGAATAATCACGGCCAGTTCGAAGCTGTAAGTCGGATCGTAAGATTTACAGTTCGGGATGGTGTGCGCCATCAGCAGGCTGTGACCATCCTGGTGCTGCAGACCTTCACCGTTCAGAGTGGTACGGCCAGCGGTCGCGCCAATCAGGAAACCACGTGCCTGCATATCACCGGCAGCCCACGCCAGGTCGCCAATACGCTGGAAACCAAACATGGAATAGAACACGTAGAACGGAATCATTGGGCAGTTGCTGTTGCTGTAGGCAGTTGCCGCAGCAATCCACGCAGACATAGCACCGGCTTCGTTAATACCTTCTTCCAGAATCTGGCCTTTTTTATCTTCCTTGTAGTACATGATCTGGCCGGCATCCATCGGCGTGTACTTCTGGCCCTGGGAAGAATAAATACCCAGCTGACGGAACATTCCTTCCATACCGAAAGTACGTGCTTCATCAGGAACGATCGGCACAACGCGCTTGCCGATTTCTTTGTCTTTAACCACCTGAGACAGGATACGTACGAACGCCATAGTAGAAGACAGTTCACGTTCACCACTGCCGCTCAGCTGACCTTTGAACGCATCCAGTTGAGGCGTGTTCAGAGGCTCAAACGCGGTACGGCGTGAAGGAACAGGACCGTGCAGTTTCTTACGGCGGTCGTTCATGTATTTCATTTCCGGGCTGTCCGGAGATGGACGGTAGTAAGGTACGCGTTCCAGTTCTTCGTCAGTCAGCGGAATGGCAAAGCGGTCACGGAATTGCTTCAGTGAATCTTTGTCGAGTTTTTTCACGGAGTGAGTAATGTTGGCCGCTTCGCCGGCATCACCCAGGCCATAACCTTTAACGGTCTGAGCCAGAATAACGGTTGGCTGACCTTTGCTTTCCATTGCTTCAGCGTACGCAGCGTACACTTTGAACGGATCGTGGCCACCACGGTTCAGGGCGAAGATTTCTTCATCGCTCATGTCTTTCACCAGTTCCAGCAGCTCCGGATATTTACCGAAGAAGTGTTCACGGGTGTAAGCGCCACCGTTAGCTTTGTAGTTCTGCAGTTCGCCGTCGCAGACTTCATCCATACGCTTCTGCAGCAGACCGGATTTGTCTTTTTCCAGCAGGATGTCCCAGTGACGACCCCAGACAACTTTAATTACATTCCAGCCAGCGCCACGGAAGACACCTTCCAGTTCCTGAATGATTTTGCCGTTACCACGGACAGGACCATCCAGACGCTGCAGGTTACAGTTGATCACGAATACCAGGTTTTCCAGCTTTTCGCGGCCAGCCAGAGAAATTGCACCCAGAGTTTCCGGCTCATCACATTCGCCGTCACCCAGGAACGCCCACACCTTACGGTCACCACGTGGCGACAGTTCACGGGCAGACAGGTAGCGCATTACGTGCGCCTGATAAATCGCCTGAATCGGACCCAGACCCATAGAAACGGTCGGGAACTGCCAGTAATCCGGCATCAGCCATGGGTGTGGGTAGGAAGACAGACCGTTGCCATCAACTTCACGGCGGAAATTATCCAGCTGTTCTTCGTCGAAACGGCCTTCTAGGTAAGAGCGTGCGTAAATACCCGGTGCAGAGTGACCCTGGAAATAAATCAGGTCGCCCAGGTTGCCGTCTTCGTTACCACGGAAGAAATAGTTAAAACCAACATCGTACAGAGTGGCCGCAGATGAGAAAGACGCAATGTGACCGCCCAGACCTTCATCGTTATCGTTGGCACGCATAACCATGGCCAACGCATTCCAGCGCACCAGAGAACGGATACGGCGTTCCATGAACAGGTCGCCCGGCATACGTTTTTCTTTATCGGTAGGAATGGTATTGCGATAAGGTGTGGTAATAGCCGGTGGCAGGTCTACGCCTTTTGCCAGAGCATTATCAAACAGGGTTTTCAGCAGAAACGCTGCCCGCTCCGGGCCAGCATGACGGATGGTGGCGTGCAAGGAATCCAGCCACTCCTGAGTTTCATAAACGTCGACATCTTGTGTCATGAGGACTCTCGTCTCCTTATTATTGCACCAATAAAGGTGGTCGGTGCGTTGGCTTTGCTCCGCCTTTTGGGCGGAAACCATTATCTGCACGGCTGATTCAGCCGGCAGTTCAGGACAGTCACGAAACGGTCTTAGCTATTATCCTTTCCGTTATGCCTTTCCGTTATGGGTAAGTACGGAAAGTAACCATAGATAAACTCATTTCCGGCTGCCTATGTAGTTCTACGATCCAGGAAAGCTAGTAAAACTACATAATTAATCGTTATAGCATCGCTGATGTTCATAGTCTGAATGTTCCGACTACAAAAAACAACGTCATTCTTGTAGTTTTTTTACAAGATACTTTTTCCACCCATTTTTACCTTCCGCTGCTCACCCACCACTGAACAGTTTACGCCGCACCTTACGGCGGAATTCGCCGGGGGTCTGCCCCGCCAGTTTGCGGAACACACGGATAAAATATCCGGCGTCGTTAAAACCAACGGTGGCGGCGATATCCGCGATGGTCAGATTCGAATTCTGCAAAAGATCGCGGGCACTCTCACAGCGTAGACCATGCAGATACTGTGTGGGTGTGCGGCCCGTAATGTGGCGGAAGCGGCGGTCAAACTGGCGTTCACTGAGGCCGGTCATTTCTGCCAGCGCCTGCAGAGACAACGGCCGTTGCATGTTCTGCTGCAGCCAGGTCTGCGCCATGGCGATTTCTTCATCCGGGTGTTGCTCGTTCTGTTCAGCATAAAACACCTTTTTTTCAATCGGATTGCGGATTTCCGGTGAAAACTGTTGTTCCACCTGCTGAGCCAGACTGCGGTCGTACTGCAAACCAATAAAATGCACCATCATATCGGCGCCGGAGTTCACGCTCGCCGCGCAGTAAATTCGGTCCGCCTGGGTCAGCAGATGCTGACGCTGCAGCTTCACCCGCGGGTAATCCCGGGCAAACTGTTCCAGATAATGCCAGTGCGTGGTGGCCGGCTTGCCATCCAGAATCCCCGCCTCCGCCAGCAGACACACACCGGTACCCACCGCCAGCACACTGGCACCGCCACGGTATTGCTGCGCAATCCAATCGATGGTTTCCGCCTCCTGCAACAGCTGTCGTTTTGGGTTACGCCACAAAGCCGGGACAACGATAAGATCGGTATGTTCAATCTGATTGAGTGCTTTGGCCGGATTAAGGCGAAAGCCGCCGAGCATGGAAATCGCTTTCAGCTCACGGGCTGCGGGCTCTACAGCGAAATCCGCACGCGGATCGCGGCGTACTTTTAAACGCGCGCGGGCGGTTTCCAGCATTTCCAGCGGAATGGCCACGCTGGAGCTGAGCATCTGCTCCATGGTCAACAGAGTTACGTGCCTGATCACAGGTGTTCAACGCTCCTGTTCGAATATGTCACTAATTGCGTCTTAATTATTCAATAATATGACTGAATCGTACTAATAACGAAAGCAGTGCTGATCCTACAATAGTCGCAGATCAAATATCAGCGCATATCAGTAAGGGTTCGCATGAGAAAATTGGCAGTTATTACTGGCTTTGGTGGCATCAGTGCCGCCGGCCGCAGTTCCGGACATCAGGCTTTCCGTCGTCTGGTGCTGGACAAGCTCAGCGCCGCCGAACAGAACGGCACACTGGCTTCACTGGCCCAGTTAATGGGTATTGAAGGCGCAGACCTGAATAACGAGGCCATTAAGCAGCAGATCCTCGATGGCACCCTGGTACGCGAATGGGACAACATGCCGTGGGATGCCCGCGCAGTGCCCTTCCACGAGCCATTCAAAGACGCCGACGGCAACAAATGCTGGCGCGAAACCACCAAACCGTTAACGGTACAGAGCGCCGGTCAGACGCCAAAAGGCTTTGATCCTCTGGCACAGTACAGCTCACGCCACCACCCTCGTGGTCTGGCGCTGGCGGTTTACGCAGCGTCTGACATGCTCGGTCAACTGGGTATGGATTGGGACGTCCTGCGTAACCACGTTCATCCGGATCAGATCGCAGTGTACGCCGGTTCAGCCATGGGCCAGCTCGATGGTGAAGGCCACGGCGGTATGATTCAGGCGCGTATGCTGGGCAAACGCACCAGCTCCAAGCAGTGCGCCATGGGTCTGAGCGAAATGCCGGCTGACTTTATCAATGCTTATGTACTGGGCAACGTCGGTACCACCGGCAGTATGGTCGGCGCCTGTGCGACCTTCCTGTACAACCTGAAAGTGGCCATCGACGATATTCAGAGCAGTCGTCGCCGTATGGTGATCGTAGGTAACGCTGAGTCGCCATTAACGCCGGAAATCGTTGAAGGCTATAACGCCATGACCGCGCTGGTCACCGAGAAAAACCTGCGTGATCTGGATGGTATCAGCGAAGATCAGAAACCGGACTTCCGCCGTGCCAGCCGTCCGTTCAGCTATAACGCTGGTTTTACCCTGGCGGAGTCTGCGCAGTTCTTCGTATTAACCGACGATGAACTGGCCACCGAACTGGGCCTGACCATTCACGGCGCCATCGGTGATGTATTCGTAAACGCTGACGGCTACAAAAAATCCATCTCTAACCCGGGCGTCGGTAACTACCTGACCATGGGTAAAGCCATGGGTGAAGCGCGCCGTTTAATCGGCGAACACGCACTGCAGACCGGCTCTTTTGTTCAGGCTCACGGCAGCAGCACGCCAGCTAACCGCACCACAGAAAGCCACATCCTCAGTGAACTGGCCGGTGCCTTCGGTATTAAAAACTGGCCGATTACTGCGGTAAAAGCGCATCTGGGTCATTCTCTGGCGGCAGCCTCTGCTGACCAGCTGATGATGACTCTGGGCACCTGGGCACACGGTATTATTCCAGGCATCACCACCGCCAGTGAAGTGGCCGACGATGTATTTGGCGATAACCTGAATATTCTGCTGAATCACTACGAAGTGGATGCCAACAGCCTGCCACTGGCGTTTATTAATGCCAAAGGCTTTGGCGGTAATAACGCCTCTGGTTTCGTGATCAGCCCACAGCAAACGCACAAATTACTGGCCAGCAAATACTCCGCGGATGAGTGGAAAAACTACCTGAGCCGTAACGAAGAAATCCGTGCTGCTGCAGAAGCCTTCGATGCCAAAGCCACCGCAGGTGAAAACGAAGTACGTTATGTGTTTGGTCAGGGCGTGATGGATGCAGAAGATCTGGATATCACAGATACCCGTATCCGCGTGAAAGGCTGGGAACACGAAGTCAAACTCTGAGAAGAGTTAACAGAATGAGCTGCGCGGCATTTGCCGTGCGGCAAAACGAAAGACCTCCTGATTGAAAGCAACCCCCCCCTTTGCTTGCTTTCAATCAGTTTTTGCCGCAGTGGATTACCACCGCGGCCTTTTTTTGCCTGTCAGAAATTGCCTCAGTCGATAAAGCGGAATTTCTGCGGCTCGCGCTGATCCACCTTAAAGAAATAACCGGTCTGCGGTGCAGCAAAGACTTTATCGCCCTTCTTAAACTGCAGCTGTGTATTCTGATCGTGAGTCAGATCCACTTCCCACAGCGCATCGCTGTCCCAGCCATCGGCTCTTAATTCCACTCTGACATCCGCGCCTACCGGATTAGCAGCCACTACAATAAACGGCAGATGAGCACCGGCTAATGCGTCACGGCTGAGCGTTAAACGATGAGAGCGGATATACAGATCGCCTTCTGCCGAAGCTAAGGCATCATTCGGCTGAACAGGTAATTCAATCCAGGCATTGCCATTGGTTAATTTTGGCTTGCTGGTGCCGTCATTGGCAGAAGCATTTACCGCGCTGTCGACAGAACCGTGAAAGATATTCGCACTGCCGAGAAAATCGAACACAAAGCGGCTGTTTGGTTTGGCGTACAGCTGCGCTGGTGTATCCACCTGCTCAATATTGCCATTGCTCATAACCACCACCTGATCGGACAGCTCCAGCGCTTCTTCCTGATCGTGGGTAACAAACACACTGGTAAAACCGATTTCTTCATGCAGTGAGCGCAACCAGCGACGCAATTCTTTACGCACTTTGGCATCCAGAGCACCAAACGGCTCATCCAGCAGCAGCACTTCCGGATGGGTTGCTAACGCCCGCGCCAGCGCAATACGCTGCTTCTGACCACCGGATAATTGCGACGGATAGCGGTTGGCCAGATGCGGCAACTGCACCCGCTCTAACAGGCGGCTGACCCGGCGCTGAATTTCTGCATTATCCGGACGTTCTTTTTTCGGCAGAACTTCCAGACCAAAAGCAATATTCTGTGCCACAGTCATATGACGGAACAGCGCGTAGTTCTGGAACACAAAACCCACGCGGCGATCTCGCACATGCAGATTGGTCACGTCACGGCCGGCAAACTGAATTTGTCCGCTGTCAGCGGATTCCAACCCGGCAATAATACGCAGCAAGGTGGTTTTACCGGAACCGGATGGTCCCAGCAGGCCGACCATTGCGCCTTCTTCAATATTCAATGACAGTGGCGACAACGCCTGAAACTGGCCAAAGCGTTTGGACAAATTTTCAATACGAATACTCATAAAGCCTCACCAGAGTCGTCTTTCCCGGCGCTGTCGTGCAGATTCTGTTCTGCCAGACGTTCCTGCCGCCATTCAATAAATGCTTTTAAAATCAGGGTAAATAATGCGATCAGCGCCAATAAAGACGCACTCGCAAAGGCTGCGCCGGATTGGTAATCCTCATACAGCAGCTGCACGTGCAAAGGCAGCGTATTGGTTTCACCACGGATATTACCGGATACCACAGACACCGCACCGAACTCACCAACCGCCCGCGCGTTGGTCAGAATGACGCCGTACAACAGCGCCCATTTAATATTGGGCAACGTTACGCGGCGGAATAATTGCCAGCCGGATGCACCCAGAATCACAGCCGCTTCTTCTTCCTCTTTGCCCTGTTGCTGCATTAACGGAATCAGCTCACGGGCAACAAACGGACAGGTAACAAACACCGTCACCATCACGATGCCCGGCCAGGCAAACATCAACTGCAGATCGTGAGCATACAACCACTGGCCCAGCCAGCCGTTATTGCCGTACAGCAACAGATACAGCAGACCCGCCACCACAGGCGACACCGCAAAGGGAATATCCATCAGTGTGATAAGAATCTTGCGTCCCGGAAAACGGAAACGGGTCACCGCCCAGGCGAATAACACACCAAACACCAGGTTAATTGGCACAGTTAACAGTGCCACAAACAAGGTCAGCAGAATGGCGTGCAGGGTATCCGGGTCTGCCAGACTGGAAAAATACTGGCCAATGCCATCAGCAAACGCATGCGTAAAAATCGCCGCCAGTGGTGCTACCAGCAATACCAGTGTCGACAGCAGTGCCAGCCCAATTAAAAAGCGGCGCACCCGCGGGCTGTCGCCCACCCGCTGCACATGGCTGCCAGAAGAATGAGAAGACATTACTAACTCCTATTGGCCATGCAGACGGCGGATGTAACGCGCCTGCCACAGGTTGATTAACAGCAGCAGTAACAAGGATGCCATTAATACCAGAGACGCAATGGCGCTGGCGGCGGCAAAATCAAATTCCTGCAGACGGACAAAAATCATCAGCGAGGTAATTTCGCTGACAAACGGCATATTGCCGGCAATAAAAATAACCGCGCCAAATTCGCCCAGACTGCGGGTGAATGACAGCGCCACGCCGGTTAACAGCGCCGGCCACAACGAAGGGAAAATAATCCGGCGAAATACCGTCCAGTCCGAAGCGCCCAGCGTAATGGCGGCTTCTTCCTCCTCGATGGAAAGCTCTTCCAATACCGGCTGCACCGTACGCACCACAAACGGAATCGAGGTAAAGGCCATGGCCACAATAATACCCAGCGGCGTGTAAGCGACTTTAATGCCCATGCTTTCCAACGCCGTACCGAACCAGCCGTTATTGGCATAAATCGTTGCCAGCGTAATACCGGCCACTGCGGTTGGCAGAGCGAATGGCAGATCGATCAGTGCATCCAGAATACGGCGTCCGGGAAACTGATAACGCACCAGCACCCAGGCCAGCAACAGGCCGAAAAAGCCGTTAAATACCGAGGCAAAAAACGCTGCCATGATGGTCACTTTATAACTGGCAACCACACGTTCGTCAGTGATTACAAACCAGTAGCGTTCCCAGCCCATATCCGCAGTCTGCATCACCAGCCCTGTCATAGGCAGTAACAGCACCAGACTGACAAAAAACAGCGACATCCCCAGACTGAGACCAAACCCAGGCAATACACGCTGCGCACGCGGCCGGTTTGCGACTGTGGCTAAAGCACTGGTCAATGGAATTCTCCCGATAATCGCGGTGAAAACCGCTCACAAATCAAACTGAATAAAGGTAAAAAAATACGCGTCTCAGACACACAAAGGCCGGGCGATGCCCGGCGCTCTGTCTGTGCGCTGCCGAATAAAGAAACATAAAGCGGCAGCGCTTACAGCTTATGCTCAGCGGCGCTGTTGCTGATCCAGCTTGCCGCCACTGTTGAACAGAGTTTCCATCGCCTGTGGCCAGCCACCGGCAATTTCTTCAACGGTCAGCAGTTTCACTTCCGGGAAACGATCAGCGACTTCGGCTTTTACTGTCTCGTTATGAATACGGTAGTTAAAACCAGCCAGCAGACGCTGCGCTTTCTCGCTGTACAGGTACTGCAGGTATTCAGTAGCCACCGCTTCGGTACCGTTACGCTTTACGTTGCGCTCAACCACAGCCACCGGAAATTCCGCCAGAATGGAAGTTTTTGGCACCACAACTTCGTATTTATCCGCACCGTACTGATCACGGATATTGTTTACTTCGGATTCAAAGGTAATCAGCACATCACCGATTTCACGTTCAACAAACGTGGTAGTCGCGCCACGGCCGCCGGTGTCGAATACTTTTACGTGAGCCAGAAAGTCTTTCATAAAGGCATCGGTTTTGGCTTCGTCTTTACCCAATGCATTCTGCGCATAACCCAGTGCTGCCAGATAGGTGTAACGGCCGTTGCCAGAGGTTTTTGGATTCGGGAACACCAGACCAACATCGTCTTTAACCAGGTCGCCCCAGTCGTGGATGTTTTTCGGATTGCCTTTGCGCACCAGAAACGCGGTGGTGGAATAATACGGTGAGCTGCCGTTTGGCAGTTTGGATTTCCAGTCCGCCGGGATCAGATTGCCGCGATCGTGCAGAATCTGAACGTCGGTTACCTGGTTAAAGGTCACCACGTCTGCCGGTAAGCCCTGCAGAATAGAACGCGCCTGTTTGGAAGAACCGGCGTGAGACTGACGGATTTCCACGTCGTTACCGGTCTTTTCTTTCCAGTGCTCAGCGAACACCGGGTTGTACGCCGCGAACAGTTCACGGGCAATATCGTAAGAGGTGTTTAACAGCTTCTCTTCTGCAGCCGAGGCCTGCAGCGCCACACCGGCCAGTAAAGCAATGGCCAGCGTTTTAACAGGAGTCAGAATATTCTTCATGCTTGGATACTTCGCAGATTATCTGGAGGGTTATCGATTCAGGCATGAGAGGCTAATTAAAATCAGAAGCTATTACAACGGGAGCATCTAGACGGTTTTGGAATATACTACGACCTAAACGCAATATACCCCGGGAGCGCGCAACGCCGCGGCTGCGCTGGACTGCAACAGGATCAGAAGCGGGTTCAGCCCAGACAAATCTTTACAGGATGAGAACGAATCCGGGCCTTGCAGAACGACCCGGAAAATCAGCAATCAGAATCAGGGCAGTTGCTGAACAACAAACCCCTGCGCCTTCAACTGCGCAATCAGACCATCATCACCGGCCAGGTGCCCCGCACCGACCAATACAAACTCACGCTGAGCATTGCGGAAATAGCCCAGCAGCTTGCGCATCCAGTTGTCGTTGCGCTGGGTGAACAACGCCTGATACGACGCCGGATCGTCTTCCAGCATCGGCTCGTTCACCACCCGCTGAATAGTCGCCAGATCACCACTGCGCCAGGCGGCGATGGTGTCCTGCAGCACCTGCCCGGCTTCCGGCACTTCTGCCAGCATACGCACTACAAAATCATCCTCATCGCCCTGCCCCAATTCCGCCAGAACCTGCGCCTGATAGCTCAGGGCCTCGAGAAACCATATCGGCTTTTCTGCATTCTCTGCCTGCTGCTGGAAATAGGCATCCACGCCCTCACCGGCAATACCGATTTTCTGACTCTCAATCTGAGTGGCCAGCATCAGAATAAACCCCGGCGTAAAACGCTGCAGATCATTCAGGTTGGCGCCGTTAGCGGTCAGATAATCTGCCAGCTGACGATACACATCCGCAGACAACACCTGCTGCAGCGTACGGCCATCGCTGTATTGCAGCATGCTGATAAATTCCTGCTGCGCCTGTGGTGTTTTTGGTAACTCGGTCTCCAGCACCAACACATCGCTGTCAGCAAATGCGCGCTGATACGGCGCAGGCAGCGGAAAATCCGATGCGGGTAAAAGATGCGCCGAACCGCCAAGATAAAAATAATCCGAGCCTTTACTGACCTTCCACACGGCGGAGTCGGCCAGAGCGCTGGCCGCAGAGAAGACCGACACTACAGCAACCAGTGCGGTCAACAGTGTGGAGAATACGAATCTGTGTTTTAACATCTGGGTTCCTTCTGTCTTTTCAGCTGGCCGTATCCCGATACCTGCCAATGTCTGTGCGGCCATCAATCTTTAAGTGCCCGACTGTGATTGTACGCTTGGCTTTGTTTCTGGCTGTGTCTCTGGCTTTACATTCGGAGTGACTGAGCACCTACCCATGTCAGACCGGTAAACGCCACTACTGACAGGACTCTTAGCGAATTAAACCAGACCCGGGCCAGAAAACAAAAAAGCGCTCAGAGAGCGCTTTTCAGATATTCATATATCGGTCAATCAGANAATCCAGACCAGAACGGTACTCTTTAGCTTGTACCGGTTCAGAACGGTGCTCTTCCGCTTGTACCGGATCAAAACGGTACATCGTCATCATAGTCCGGCATCATNTGNGAGAACGGATCGGATGAACCCGCTGCTGGCATAGCGGCACTTGCCCCGCTTCCTGCGCCTTCAACCTTCCAGCACTGCAGNCTNGTAAAGCACTTCTCTGGATTACCCGGCTTGTTCCACAGNCGNCCAGACAGGTTGAACGTCACCATCACTTCATCACCCGGCTGNTANGCATCCATCAGCGCACACTTGTCTTTGATCAGCTCCAGCGCGACATAGTTAGGGTAATCCGGGTTCTCGCCNTCACCGCTGAGCTTGATCACGAATTCACGCTTGGTGAAACCGTTAGCGCCGTAAGAACGGGTTTCGTCGATGGAATGGATGATTCCCTGGGCTTCAAAGCTTTTGGACATGGGCTAAGGATTCCTGAGTGTTGGTTGGGGTTGGTTGCTTGTTTGGTTTGATAGCNGGGCTGNATCATAACATTGATGGGGGGATGGGTGGAGCCNGNATACCCTAATATCATTTCAGATTATTCAATGGGNGGCATNGCTTTAACCAGNGCCTGNACTTCCTGNGTAATGCNGATCAATTCCCGNANCAGTTGCGGATTAACATCAAGNTGTCCNTCATATTCAGCNANATTGCGNGTGTTATGNCATTTATCCAGCACNCGCCATTTNGCTTTACTCAGGTTCACCGTGTGTTGCAANCACTGNAANACCAGATACCGGCTGTCGCTGCGGTATCCATGCCAGCGCAATGCCGCAAGNGANAAAGCATGGGCNGCACCGTATGCCAGTGAAAACTGACTGTCTTNACTTAAACCTGCNATCTGCGAATCTTTNAGTTTNGTATCGCCNGCCTGAACCATGCCTGCGAATTCCTTTGCATCAGCCGGNTCCTGCTTGAGCTTGTTGATTTTGACCAGATTATCCAGTTCCTNCATATCGCCTCCTGCGCTCTTACATCTTTCATTTATTCCATTAAATTAATNCGGGGCTGCTCCATCACTTTACTCAGNAAGTTTTGNCCTTCAGCCAGCCGTGTTTCAAACTCCTGAGGNGANTANAGNGTTGGNTTAACNNGGCGATGNAACTGTTCTTCTGCATCCTCTAACAGCGCCATGACTTCNCTGTAACTTAACNCATNGCCNACCAACATAACATCCACATCGCTGCCGCTGTGCTCTTCGCCTTTGGCAACAGAACCGTATATGAAAGCCTTCTCAAGGTTGGGCAGNAAAGGGCGGATTGCGGATTTCAGTAACCCGGCTACACCGAAAGTTTTCTTAACCAGACTAACCAGCTCTGCATAAACAGGTGAAGCGGGGTTTGCCTGATAATGGTTCTGGTTGCCCTGCTTTACCACAGTCAGCAGGCCCGCATCTGCCATTTTGGTAAGTTCCCGGGAAATAACCCCTTTCCCCATACCTGCTGCACGGACCACCTCATTAAGATAAAAGCTTTTATCCGGCTGGCCAAAAAGCAATGCCAGCACCTTTTGCTGTGCCTTAGTAAATAAGGTATCTGCCAGACTGCCCGCCATATTCTCCATCACTCCTGCTGCCTGATCTGATCGGTCCGCAAAAAGCCACACCCGGTCCCAATTTGGGTACTATAGGACCCCAATTGGGTACTTTCAAGTTTAAATCTGAGAAAGCTCTACGCCTGCTCCTGTTTCGAAGCTGAAACAAAAAAGCACGCCGATTGGCGTGCTTCGTCTTCGTTTAGCGATCTTTCAGTCAGGATCAGGCAGCAGGAGCAGAGGCCTTATCGACAACAGCCTTTTGCTGCTCTGATGCCCGGCGCAGAACAGTCTTATAGACCTTTTTCTTCTCAGCCGATGAAGCGTGGTTCATAAACTCAGCAAACGAAGAACTGGTAGACGGTGTTTTCTTAATAAATTTCATCATAACTTCCAATCTAGTCGCTGGTTAGCCGGTCTTCAAGAGACGAAGTAGTATATTTTTCGACCACATGGCTGTCAATGTTGTCGATATTGGCACTGTACCGGCTTAATTGGTTATCCCTGTCCTGCAACAGCAGGTCGACCCTGATCCTGTTACCAAAATGCCGTTTCAGTGCGTTCACACAATCCCTTGCAGCAAAGTATTGCTCAATAAACCGCTCTCTTGGGATCTTTCTGCCCTCGACGGTTTCTCTGGCCCTTACAAACTCCCAGGCACGGACGGGGTCCTGATATACATAGAGAATATGAACGGACCGGCCCTTTCCAAGGGACCTTTCGATATTTTTCTTCGCTTTTTCATAGTTGGTCAGCGTGCCATCAAGGATAAAACTCTGCTTTTGCCCGATGACCAGGTCGTAGACTTTCTCCACCAGAATCGAAACCGCTGGCTGAAACAACCAGGAGTTATCACCGGTATAACCCTGTTCTCTGAACTCATCCCGATATTCGTCAGCATCAATGCGGATAACTTCACTATCNAACTGCTCAAGCAGTGCCTTAGACGCTTCCGTCTTACCAGCCCCCGGNGAACCTGCCATAAACACCGAAACCGGGTCCGCTTCCTTAGGGTATCTGGCTTTATCAGNAACGGTCTTNGCAAACTTCTTTTTTATCTTCCGGGCGTGTTCAGTCGCTTCGTCCTGAATTGCNCTCTCATTATCAGTCATNTCCTTATGCACTATCACCACTCACTCNTATTTCTTTCAACAATAGATTGCGGAAAGTCATTANTTATAAACAANGAGTTTGCAACCACTACCCCTNCCGATACTTCCGGAAGTTCTCNGCCTGNTCAAAAATCTCNTTGTACACTTCNTCTTTNTCNACNGGCGGGTAGCCNTGTTTGGCTAACAGCAGGATCAGCCCGACTTTCAGTTCTGCTTTGATNTCTTCNCGCTGGTCCCAGTCGGTAAACTGAGCTTTGTCGTCCACCAATTCTTTTACTGCTTTGGCGAGGGTTAGCAGTTTGTCTTCCGGATAGGTGAAGTCGTATTTGTGGGCAAGCTTCAGCAGGATGTCATANAAAGCTTTTTCTTCGAGGTCGATGCCAAGGTCNGCGAAAGATTCTTTCTCTTTCTTCAGTGCCTGCAGCAGGTCGACCAGNTCTTCCGAAAAGTCCTCCAGCACATCACTGACCAATACACTGTCTTCGTTGCGCTCGTTGTAGTTTTCCACCAGCTTGCGGAATTTCTCGCTGAAGTTCATGCCCTGGGTTTTGTTGACCTTTTTAAAGTCTTCAATGGCGCGTGCAAGCAGTTGTTGCAGCAGTTTGATACGGGTATTGGGCAGTTTGATTTTTTCAATCTTGGCCAGATAGTCGTCATCGAAGATATCGACTTCGCCGCCCTGCTCTTCTCCCAGCTTAAAGATTTCTTCTACGCCATCGGCTTTCAGTGCTTCGGCGATCATTTCACGCACGCGGGCGTTCATCTGTGCAGTATCGGGTGCATTGCCTTTGGTGAGCTTAAACACGATGGAGCGCACGGCCAGGTAGAAGTGAACCAAATCGCGCTCTTCCTGACTGATACTTTCTGAACCACTGCAGATATCGAATGCGGCTTTTAAGCGTTTTACCAACGCCATAAAACGTTTTTCGATCTTATCGGTAAGCTGCACAAACTCCGCCGCCATATTCAGGCAGTTAAGCTGCTCCAGCGGAGTGCCGTTAAAATAGGGTTTGGTATCAAATTTGTGGAAGATTTTACCCAGTAAATCGAGGTGATCTTTCACCACGATCACTGACTGGGCGATTTCTTCAAAGTTCTGCTGATCGGCTTTGTTGTAGTGTGCCAGAGCAAGGTTCATCTGCTTTTTGATGCCGATGTAGTCGACCACCAGGCCTTTCTCTTTGCCTTCAAACTTGCGGTTTACCCGCGAGATGGTCTGAATCAAATTGTGGCGCTGAATCGGTTTATCGATGTAAATGGTATCGAGAAACGGCACATCAAAGCCGGTCAGCCACATATCCACCACAATGGCGATTTTAAAATTGGATTTGGCATTCTTAAACTGGCGGTCGAGCTCTTTGCGGTATTCCTGGGTGCCGAGCATCTCATACAGTGCTTTCGGATCATCTTTGCCGCGGGTCATAATCATTTTGATCCGTTCCATCGGCTTGATTTCTTTCTGCTCACTGTCGCTGAGCTGGCTGCCTTCCTCGGCAATCAGCACCTTGTTCCACTGTGGGCGCAGGGCAATCACTTCCTGCCAGAAGCGGTAAGCAATATCGCGGCTGCTGCATACGAACATGGCTTTGCCTTTAAGGGTTGCGCCTTCTTCGATGCGTTTTTCGTAATGCTCTACAAAATCTTTCGCCAGCGCTTTAATGCGATCCGGATCACCGAGAATCGCATTCATATTGGCACTGGCTTTTTTGCTCTCTTCAATCTGGTAATCGCTGGCGCCCTGGTCGGCACAGTCGCTGTAGTAGTCTTCAATTTCTTTCAGCTTATCGTTATCCAGCACGACTTTGGCGGCACGGCCCTCATACACGATACGCACCGTGATTTCGTCTTTGACTGACTCTGTCATGGTGTAGCTGTCAACGACTTCACCAAACACATCCAACGTGGCGTCAATCGGTGTGCCGGTGAAGCCCACAAAGGTGGCGTTGGGCAATGAGTCATGCAGATACTTAGCGAAGCCAAAAGTCTTTCTGACGATGCCTTTCTTCTTATCAATAACGACCTTCTGCTCAAGGTTGATCTGGCTGCGATGCGCTTCGTCAGAAATACAGATCACGTTGCTGCGCTCGGTCAGCAACTCGGTATCTTCGGTGAACTTATGAATCGTGGTCAGGAAAACCCCACCACTGTTGCGGCCTTTTAACAGCTCACGCAGGTGGGTGCGGCTTTCGACACTGATCACATGCTGATCGCCGATATAGCCCTTAGCACCGGTAAACTGGCCCGAGAGCTGATCATCCAGATCGGTACGGTCAGTAATCAGCACAATGGTCGGGCTTTCGAACTCGACGCTTTTCATCAGCAGCCGGGTTAAAAACATCATGGTGTAGCTTTTGCCGCAGCCGGTAGCCCCAAAGTAAGTGCCGCCTTTACCGTCCCCCTCGGGTTTACGGTGGCGCAGAATATTCTGATACAGCTTGTTGGCCGCATAAAACTGCGGATAACGGCAGACGATTTTTTCCTGCCGTTTTGAGGTATCCGGGAAGTAGATAAAGTGGCGGATCACCTCCCGCAGGCGGGTGTGATCAAACAGCCCCTCAATCATGGTATGCAGCGAGTTAATGCCATCCTGCTCGATGGTTTCATCGCCCGTGACTTTGCGCCAGGTATAGAAAAACTCATACGGGGCAAACAGCGAGCCCATGCGCGAGTTCACGCCATCGCTGATGATGCACAGTGCGTTGTACTTCATCAGCTCAGGGATATCACGGGCGTAACGGACAGTCAGCTGCTTGTACGCTTCTTCAATATTAACTTCTTCGCGGACGGCACTCTTAAACTCAAACACCACCAGCGGCAGACCATTGATATACAGAATCGCATCCGGAATACGCAGCTCTTTGCCTTCAATCTCAAGCTGGTTCACTACCTTGTAGATATTGGCGGTGCCATAAGCAGCGGTGTTGTTGGCGATCTGATTTTCAGGGGCTCTTGCATCAATCGACTCGACCTCACCGTCTTCAGGCAGTCGTTGCTCGGGCAACCCGGCATAGTCAATGAGTTGAACATAGAGGTCTTTCTTCGAGCGGTCTTCACGCTTCAGCAAAAAGCCATCGGCCACCAGCTTATGAATGCTGCGGTTAGAGTCGTACAGGTCAGCGGCAGGCATGCGATCAAGGCGGTTAATCACCGAAACGATTTCGGCCTCGGTAATGCCATCGGCCTGATAGCGCTTGTTCAGGTAGGCACGCAGATCCTCTTTGATCAGCACCTCATGCAGGGCGCGGTCGAGGGTGCTACCCAATACATGCGGGTAACCCTGCTCGGCGAGTAAATCAATAATTGCCTGTTCCAGTCTGGCCTCGGTAAAGCCCATTCCCTGCCTCTGCTTCTTCTTTGCTGTTACTGTGTTGCTGTTACTTCATTGCTGTTACTGCGTTGCCGATTCGCTACTGCTCTTCGTTATCGTCTCTGAAGAGATCCAACATTACCACATTGTCAGGTAATGGCTCCTGCTCCGCTTTTTTCCTACCTGTAGGCTTCTTGCCCGGATGCAGATCATCCAGCATCGCCAGAAATGCTTTACCAGGCATAATAAAGTCTTTGCTGTTTTTGACCATACAGGGTCGCTGCGCCATCCAGGCGCTTAATGAATAGCCCGTCAATTCGGCAACATCGAGCGAATCGAAGTAAATAGAATGCTCAATATCCTGAGCCGTTCTGTTCAGCGTGCCCAGCACCGAGCGATCCGTACCGCCGACAAACGCCAGTGGCTGCAACAATGCGGCGGCGGTAATTCTCTGTTTTTCGGTAGCGTTGCATTTCAATAAGGTATTCATCAGAACATCTTCAAAACACCAGTCGATATTGGCCAAATCCGGTTTGGTCAACGCCGGAATAAACAGCGGAAAGCGCGTCTGGTCGTGCACAAACAGCAGGCAGTTGCGGCGCTGAATGGTCAGCAGGTTGGCATGCCAACTGCCCAGCTTACTTTGCGGAGCTGCCAGAATGTCCTCCGCCCCAGGTTTCGTCTGGGCAGGCATTTTGGCGAGTAGCTTTTTGGTGGCGTGTATCTGGATCATGGTTTTATCTGCCCGCTAACTGACCAAATAGAGTTGTCGCAATATTTGCGACAACAGTCCGGAAATTCCGGACAGTTGAATCAACGCCCCGCCCGACACCTTACAACACCTCAGCCAGTTGTTGCTCGGCGTCAGGGATAGTGATCTGGCCGGACAGGAGTTTGGGGAGCAGAGAGTCGCGGAGGTTGGATAGCGTTTTATTTTCTTGAAGAAGCAGGCTCTTCTTCCTCAATAAAGCAGAAACTGTTTTTTCAAAATTTTGTAGTAAAGCTTTTTCTGGAGTAACGATTTTATTTGCCATGATCTTCTTCGGGGATGTGTGCTTAACCGTTGTTCCTGACATCCCTGACAAAATCTCATCTCGATAGGCTTGTGAGCAGAAGAAGTAATACAACCATCCAAATCCAAACACCTCTTTCTTCAATTCAACTTTGCCCAGTCGTTGATTGTGCAAATAGCGTTTTTCCTCATCGAAAGGAACCAGAGCTGGATAGCCCAAAGTGTCGGCCTGCTTACTAAGATCAGTCATCGTCAGAATCAGATCGCCCTCTTGCAAAATATATTCTGAGTCAATCGGGCCTTCGTAAAATTTGAGCTTATCGCCTTTATATCCACCGCCAATGGCTATATTTCCAGGAGTTAGTAAAACGTCACTCGTTTCCTTGTCCGAGAAATACTCGCCCTTAAATGCAAAGCCATGCTTGACGTTAATGTAACTGGATAATTGGTCAACCTCCCACCCCTCAGGCACCCAGCCCATTTCTTCGGTCAATACAAACCGATCCGGGAAAAGTTGTTGTATCTCAGGCGGCAGGCGCTGGTCTGATAAACCAGTTTCAGGCAGGGCCTGTTCTACGCTTACGGCGCCGGTGGCCCCCGTGGTTTTGTTGGTGGTTTTGCTGGTCTGCTGGCGCAGCGCTTCGCGTCTGGCGGCGCGGGCGGCCAGCTCGTCGGGAATTTCGTTTCCGGCGGCCAGGGCGTTGTCGATCACCGGGTCAAAATCCACAAACCAGCTTTTAAATAATGCCTGCGCCATGGATTCGAGGGTGGTATTGATCTGGCGGTTAAGGGCGATTTTGTTGTCGAGGGCGCCGAGGATTTGAGCAATGTTTTTTTGCTCTTTAAGTGATGGCAACATCACGGGATAGCGAGCTAGGTCGCCAACTTTCATATTCAGCTGAACAGAAGTACCACCTGATATTCCATCAATAAAGCTAGCAAAATCCGCAGATTGAAAGACGTAATATGCAAATTCAGGATATATCCTATTTGTGTCTAAGCGAATACGAGCTAATCCATTATTGAACACAGCATCCATATCTTGTTTAACAAGGTAGTTAATACCCGTCGAACAAGTTCGAGCCATGATGATGTCATCTCTTTTCAACTGGTACTTTTGATAGTCCTGCGGCTTAGTTTCTGTATACCCCCACTGCTCAAATGGCTTTGACTGGGATATGTCCTGTATTCGCAGACAACGGATCTCCGATGGCCCCTCTATTATCGGCGCACGGCGTATTGCGTCCAAACCAGTATTTATTGAATTCGCTACTTCAGAAAGTAATAGCTTCTCCCACTCACTCCCCATAACCCAGCCCCTTCAGGTTCTGTTTAATTACGGCATCCAGCTCCTGCGCGTCACGCATCTGCTGAAACAGGGTTTGGGTGAGTTGCTGCATTTTTTCTTCAAACAGTTCGCCGTCGTCTTCGATTTCTGCAGCGCCGACGTAGCGGCCCGGTGTGAGGACGTAGTCGTTGGCTTTGATGTCGTCTAATGAGGCACTGCGGCAGAAGCCGGGGATGTCGGTGTATGAGTCTGACGTCTGTGTTTCCACGTCGGACGTCGGACGTCTGACGTCTGACTCGCCAACTGACTCCCCCCTCCACAGATGATACGTCCGCGCGATTTCGGCGATATCGTCGGCGGTTAGTTCTTTATGTATGCGGCTGATCATGCTGCCCATATTACGGGCGTCGATAAACAGGGTTTCGCCTTCGCGGTTGCGGTGTTGTTTGCGGCCGTCGCTGAAGGTCTGGGCTTTTTTGTTTTTGGTTAAAAACCACAGGCATACAGGAATCTGGGTGGTGTAGAACAGCTGCCCCGGCAGGGCGATCATGCAGTCGACGAGGTCGTTTTCGATGATCTGTTTGCGGATTTCACCTTCGCCTTTGGTGTTGGTGCTCATGGAGCCATTGGCCAGTACAAAGCCCGCAACGCCGTTGTCGCTGAGCTTGCTGATCATGTGCAGTATCCAGCCGTAGTTGGCGTTGCCGGTGGGTGGGGTTTCGTAACCAGCCCAGCGCGGGTCGTTGGTGAGTTCATCCGGGCCGCGCCATTCTTTTAAGTTGAACGGTGGGTTGGCGATGATGAAGTCGGCTTTTAAGTCCGGGTGCTGGTCTTTAAAGAAGGTGTCGGCTGGTACGTCGCCGAGATTGGCGCTGATACCGCGAATCGCGAGGTTCATCTTGGCCAGCTTGTAGGTGGTGCTGGTCTGTTCCTGGCCGTAGATGGAGATGTCTTTTTTGTTACCCTGATGGTTTTCAACAAATTTGACCGACTGCACGAACATGCCGCCGGAGCCGCAACACGGGTCGTAGATTTTGCCGTGATAGGGTTCGATCATTTCGGCCAGCAGGTTAACCACGCACTTGGGCGTATAGAACTCGCCACCGCCTTTGCCTTCGGTGGCGGCAAAGTTGCCGAGGAAGTATTCATAAACACGACCGACGATGTCGGTTTCACTTGCTGAGCCTTCTTCACCAACAATGGTGTCGATGTTGTTGATGGCGTCGATCAGGGCGGCGAGTTTGCTGGCATCCAGCCCTAAGCGTGAAAAGTAGTTATCTGGCAGTGCGCCGCACAGGGCTTTGTTGTTTTTCTCGACGGTGCGCAGGGCGGTGTCGATTTTAACGTCGATGTCATCCTGCTTGGCGTTATTGGCAA
>PAJK01000034.1 GCA_002706025.1 Oceanospirillaceae bacterium | reverse complement strand
CTTACATCACCGGTGAGAACGGTGGTGGGGCGTTTGTGCTTGTCTATCTTTTGTGCATTCTGGTGGCCGGCATACCGGTGATGATTGCCGAAGTGCTGCTTGGCCGTCGCGGACGCATGAGCCCGATTCATACCATGCAGGCGGAAGCCCGGCGTCAGAATGCTCCGCGTTTCTTCTCAGGCATTGGCTGGATGGGTGCAGTGTCCGGTTTCTTTATTCTGTCGTTTTACAGTGTCATCGCTGGCTGGACGCTGGCCTATATCGGTGAAATGGCCAGTGGTACTTTTAACGGCGCCGACGCAACGGTGGCCGGGGAAACCTTTGGTAATCTGCTTGGCAGTCCCTGGGTTCTGCTTGGATTGCACACCATCTTTATGATTATGACGGGCTTTGTTATTGCCCGTGGTGTGAAACATGGCCTGGAAGACGGCGTGCGTCTGATGATGCCGCTGTTGTTCGTGATGCTGATTCTGCTGCTGGGCTATGCCATCACCACGCCGGGCTTTGGTCAGGGCTGGAATTTTATGTTCTCGTTTGATTTCAGCAAACTGACCACTGAAAGCATCGTCGTTGCTCTTGGTCATTCCTTCTTTACTCTGAGCCTCGGTATGGGTGCGATCATGGCCTATGGCGCTTATATGCCGTCTGAGGCTTCGCTGACGAAAACTATTTTTACCGTCGCGTTTCTGGACACTCTGGTGGCGCTGGTCGCCGGTCTGATTATTTTCCCGATCGTTTTTTCTCATGGCATGGAGCCAGCCGCCGGACCAGGCTTAATGTTTCAGACTCTGCCAATTGCCTTTGGCGCGCTGCCGGGTGGCGCATGGATCGGAACCGCTTTCTTTGTTCTGGTTGCGATTGCTGCCTGGAGTTCTGCTATTTCCATTGCAGAGCCTGCCGTGGCCTGGGCGGTGGAGAAGGGCATCAAACGGGGCACAGCCACCATTATGGTGTGCGTGCTGGCCTGGGTTCTCGGGGTGGGTACTGTGTTGTCGTTTAACGAATGGGGAGATAAACAGTTCTTCGTGACCGAGACCATCTCTGAATCCGTTACTGACCCTGTCTCCGGTGAAGTATCGGCGAAGACGCTGTCGTCCAGTTTCCATTTATATGCCAATACTACCGATCTGAAGGCTGTGCCTCTGGCAGAAGGAACGGAGAGAGCCATCAGCGGTAAGACGTTTTTTGATATACTCGATTTCCTGACAGCCAATATCCTGCTGCCTCTGGGTGGTCTGGCCATTGCTGTATTTGTAGGCTGGCTGATGCGCCGGGAAGACAGCGCGAATGAATTGCAGGCGGACGAGACGGTGTATAACGTCTGGCGCTTTATGTTACGTTTCCTGTCGCCGCTGGCCATTCTGTTTATTTTTATCAATGGGCTTCTCTGATTACAGATGACGACTATTAGCCGCAGCGCACTGGTGATGTACAGTGCGGAGCAGATGTTTGAACTGATTAACGATGTGCGTCGTTACCCTGAATTCCTCAATGGCTGCAAAGCCACGCAAGTGATTGCAGAGGGTGATGACTTTATCGAAGCAACACTGACCATTTCCAAAGCGGGGGTGAATCAGAGCTTCAGCACACATAATGATTTGTACCGTCCGGAGCGGATGGAAATGCGCCTGCTGGATGGTCCTTTCAGTAAATTTGAAGGTATCTGGCGCTTTCAGCCTTTGTCTGACGATGCCTGCAAAGTGTCGCTGGATATGGAATTTGATGTCGGAGGGCTGCTGGCAGGAGCGGCTCTGGGAATGGTTTTTAAACAGGTAGCCAACACCATGGTGGATGCCTTTGTTAAACGGGCAAAAGAAGTTTATGGCTGACAAAATCCGGGTAGAGGTAGCCTACGCGCTGCCTGAAAAGCAGAAAATCCTTGCGGTGGATGTCGAAGCGGGCACAACAATGCTGGAGGCTGTGAAGCAGTCGGGCATTGAGCGGGAATTTCCGGAACTGGATCTGGCTGAGGCTAAGTTTGGTATCTTCGGGAAGGCAACGCGTACGCCGGAGACAGATGTTCTGCGCGAAGGCGACCGGGTGGAGATCTATCGCCCGCTCATTATTGATCCGAAGCAGGCCCGAGCTAACCGGGCGGCTAAAGGCAAATAATCCAGCTTGCGTAACAGCACCTATAAAAATGCCCGCCAGTATCGCTGCTGCGGGCATTTTTAATGTTCGCCGTTCAGATCCTGAAAAACCGCTGGCTCAGCTGCCAGGCATGTCGGTCTGGATGGTGTTCGGCGAGGATTCTTCTTTTGGAATGGAGTTCATCTGATTCTCTTCACTGAACTCATCATTCGGCAGTTCGCCTTCGTAACGGACGTATTGGCCCGCTTCGTTGAAGAAAAGACTGATCTTATAGTTTTTTACTATTTCATCTCGCTTCTCTAATGTATAAATATAATCCCATCGGTTCTGGGAAAACGGGTTTTCCAGCACGGGTTTCCCCATAATGTAGGTGACCTGGCGCTGGTTCATGCCGGGTTTGAGCTGGGCCAGCATGTCGGCGGTAACGATGTTGCCCTGCTGGACGTTGAGTTTGTAGACCCCCGGGAAGACACAACCGTAAAGGGTTGCAATGCCGAGTGAAACAATCAGAATTGTCGCTCTCTTAATCAAAGTGCTGTCTCGTAAGTTGCGTTGGCGCATGGAGCAGGGATAATACCCGATTAAACAAGTTGCTGTGAAATATTAGAGGAAAACCATGTCCGATCAGAACGTGGAACTGCGCAAAGTAGGATTAAAAGTCACTCTGCCACGGGTGAAGATCCTGAGCATTCTGGAAACCAATCCTGATGCCCATATGAGCGCTGAAGACGTATACAAGTCTCTGATTGAGGCTGGTGAAGATGTAGGCCTGGCGACGGTATACCGGGTTCTGACCCAGTTTGAGAGCGCTGGTCTGGTAACCCGCCATAACTTTGATGGTGGCCATTCTGTGTTCGAACTGGCCCGTGGTGAGCATCACGACCACATGGTGAACGTGGAAGATGGTACCGTGATTGAGTTCACCAACGAACAGATCGAAAAACTGCAGCACGTGATTGCTGAAGAACACGGTTTTGATCTGGTCGATCACAGTCTGGTGCTGTACGTACGTAAGAAGCACTGATTGTCGCTGGCCGCAGTGCCGGATGATAAGCAAAGAAAAAGCAGCCGGATGGCTGCTTTTTTGTGCCTGCGATTCACACAGAGCGAACGCACAGCCCTGGCCAGAGGCCCTGTTTTGCAGGGCGTTTACTTAACCAGTGCCAGCATTTCTTCGGCGTGTGCCAGCGTCTGGCGTGTAATGTCGACACCACCCAGCATGCGGGCGATCTCTTCAGAGCGCTGCTTGCTGTTAAGTTTACGCAGTTGCGTGTGGGTCGCTGTATCGCCGCTGATTTTACTCACCTGATAATGCTGATTGGCCTGAGCTGCGACCTGTGGCTGGTGAGTCACACATAAGACCTGACCATCTTTACCCAGTGAGCGCAGCAGGCGGCCAACCCGCTCAGCCGTACCGCCGCCAATACCCACATCCACTTCATCAAAGATCAGGCTCGGGATGTCACTCACGGCGGCTGTCACCACCTGAATTGCCAGGCTGATGCGCGCCAGTTCACCACCTGAGGCGACTTTCGCCAGTGCTCCGGCCGGCATGCCGGGGTTGGTCTGTACATTGAAGCTGATACGGTCGATACCATGACGGCTGGCACTGCCTTCGTCCACGGCGTCGAAATGGGTTACAAACTTCGCTCTGCCCAGTGCCAGTGCTTCAAAGTGTGCTTCGACTTCAGCATCCATGCGCGCTGCGGCTTCACGACGGGATTCGCTCAGTGTTGCAGCCAGCTGACGGTATTCGCGTTCCAGCGCTGCGGCCTGCTGTTCCATCTCCGCCAGATCGTCGTCACTGAGATTAAGTTCGGCCAGCGCCGCTTCCTGTTCCTGCCAATAGTTATACAGTTGCTCCGGCTGAATCTGATGTTTGCGGGCAACGCGGTAGAGGTCAGAAAGGCGGCTTTCTACCTGTTGTAAACGGTGCGGATTGATGTCCACCAGATCCAGATAATGCTGCAGTGAGCGTCCGGCTTCATCCAGCTGAATCTGAGCCTGCACCAGCAGATCACGGGCCTCATTGAGCAGCGGGTGCTGATCGTCGATTTCATTGAGGCGTGCAATCGCCTGCTGAGCCAGTTGTACGGCGGCCAGTTCTCCGTTGTCATCACCGTAGCAGGCGGCCAGAGCGTACTGACCGCTGAGCAGCATGCCTTCGGCGTTGGACAGACGTTTCTGTTCACTCTCAAGCTCCGGAATCTCTTCCTCTCCGGGGCTGAGTTCACGCAGTTCTTCGACCTGATAGGTGAGCAGCTGGCGCTGGGATTTTACTTCAGCGCTTTCTTCTTTGAGTGTTGCCAGTTTCTTTGCCAGCTGTTGCCATTCGGACCAGACCAGAGACACTTCGCTGACCTGCAGGCTGAGGCCACCAAAGGCGTCGACCAGCTGGCGCGGTGTTTCTTTCTGCAGCAGCCGCTGATGAGCGTGCTGGGAGTGTATTTCGATCAGTAACTGACCAAGGTCTTTCAGATCCGCTGCTGCTGCCGGGCGGCCATTGATGTAGCCACGGGAACGGCCCTCGGCGGAAACGATGCGGCGCAGAATAATGCAGTCGTCATCCACCGGGATATCACGTTGCTGCAGCCACAGGCTGGCCTGAGGATTCATACTGAAGGTCGCAGCGATTTCGGCTTTGTCGGCTCCCTGACGTACGCAGTCAGCATCGGCACGATCGCCCAGAGTCAGACCCAGGGCATCCAATAGAATGGATTTACCGGCACCGGTTTCCCCGGTGATAACGGACATCCCGGCGTGCACCTCAAGTTCCAGGTGGTCTACCAGGGCAAACTGATGAATCGACAGATGAACCAGCATACGATGCTCCATATCTGAATATATATACAGTGTTTTTATATACAGTATCAGGATCTGTCAAGTTTATTTTTTAACCAGCCCTTGAATCTCGTAAAAGCCTCCCCCATATAGGCGACAGTTCCATTAACAGTGACAGAGGATAAACAATGTCGGACGAGCAAAAGATTCAGGAAGAGCAGCAGGAGCAGCTGAACGAAGAGCAGGTAAACCAAGCCCCTGAAGCCGAAGAATCCACTGGCGAATCGGCAGCAGAGGGTGTTGATGCACTGGCGGCAGCCCAGCAGGAAATTGCGGACCTCAAAGAACAGATGCTGCGTACTCAGGCTGAGATGCAGAATGTTCGTCGCCGTGCCGAAACGGATGTGGAAAAAGCCCACAAGTTCGGCGTAGAAAAATTCGCCAATGAGATGCTGACCGTGGTCGACAACCTGGAGCGTGCCCTGGCGGCAGCGGCGGGCGATGACGAAGCCACCAAAGCAATCCGTGAAGGTGTTGAAATGACCCTCAGTGGTCTGGTTGCCGGTCTGTCCAAGTTCAAGGTGGAAGCGGTTGATCCACAGGGTGAAACCTTCAATCCGGAACTGCATCAGGCGATGTCCATGATTGAGAATCCGGATGTTGATCCGAACACCGTGATTGCTGTGATGCAGAAAGGGTACACCCTGCAGGGCCGTCTGTTACGCCCGGCGATGGTGATGGTCAGCAAAGGCGCAGCAAAAATCGACGAAAACGCCTGATTTTTCTTGTTTAAGGCCCTTGAAAGCAGCTTTGCCGGACTTATATAGAAGTCAACGCTGAAAAACAGTTACAGATTGAGCGCAGCGCAAGCTGCCAAAACGGAGACATACAAATGGGTAAGATAATTGGTATCGACCTGGGCACCACCAACTCTTGTGTTGCGATTCTGGATGGTGACAAAACCAAAGTAGTTGAAAACTCTGAAGGCGATCGTACTACGCCTTCCATTATTGCGTTCACTGACGACGAAACTCTGGTAGGTCAGTCTGCAAAACGTCAGGCGGTGACTAACCCGACTAACACGCTGTTTGCTATCAAGCGTCTGATCGGCCGTCGTTTTACTGATGACGTGGTACAGAAAGACATCTCTATGGTGCCTTACAAAGTTATTCAGGCGGACAACGGTGACGCATGGGTTGAAGTAAAAGGCGAAAAAATGGCACCACCGCAGATCTCTGCTGAAGTGCTGAAGAAAATGAAAAAGACTGCCGAAGACTACCTGGGCGAGAAAGTAACGGAAGCNGTTATTACCGTTCCTGCGTACTTCAATGACTCCCAGCGTCAGGCAACCAAAGACGCCGGTAAAATCGCTGGTCTGGAAGTAAAACGTATTATCAACGAACCAACAGCNGCGGCTCTGGCTTATGGTCTGGATAAAGAATCCGGCGACCGTACCATTGCGGTATACGACCTGGGTGGTGGTACTTTCGATATTTCCATTATCGAAGTNGCTGACGTTGACGGTGAAAAACAGTTCGAAGTNCTGGCAACCAACGGTGATACTTTCCTNGGTGGTGAAGACTTCGATATGCGTCTGATTGAATATCTGGCAGCAGAATTCAAGAAAGAAAGCGGCATNGATCTGCACAACGATCCACTGGCNCTGCAGCGTCTGAAAGAAGCTGCGGAAAAAGCCAAGGTTGANNTGTCTTCTTCNTCNCAGACAGACGTTAACCTGCCGTACATCACTGCTGACGCTACAGGCCCTAAACACCTGAACGTTAAAGTGACCCGTGCGAAACTGGAATCTCTGGTAGAAGATCTGGTAAGCCGTTCTCTGGAACCTTGCCGNATCGCGCTGAAAGACTCTGGTCTGTCAGCGTCTGAGATTGACGAAGTGATCCTGGTGGGCGGTCAGACCCGTATGCCACTGGTACAGAAAAGCGTTGCTGATTTCTTCGGTAAAGAGCCACGTAAAGACGTGAACCCGGATGAAGCAGTAGCCGTTGGTGCTGCGGTACAGGGTGCGGTTCTGTCCGGTGATGTGAAAGACGTTCTGCTGCTGGACGTAACTCCGCTGACTCTGGGTATTGAAACCATGGGTGGCGTAGCGACTCCGGTTATCGAGAAAAACACCACGATTCCTACCAAGAAATCTCAGGTGTTCTCAACCGCAGACGACAACCAGACTGCTGTAACCATTCACGTGGTACAGGGTGAGCGTAAGCAGGCTTCGCAGAATAAATCTCTGGGCCGCTTCGACCTGGCTGATATTCCGCCAGCGCCACGTGGAATGCCACAGATTGAAGTAACCTTCGACATCGATGCTAACGGTATTCTGAATGTAAGCGCGAAAGACAAGGCGACCGGTAAAGAGCAGTCCATTGTGATTAAAGCGTCTTCTGGTCTGAGTGACGATGAAATCGAAAAAATGGTTAACGATGCAGAAGCAAACGCAGAAGCGGACCGTGAATTCGAAGAACTGGTACAGGTACGTAACACTGCCGATGGCCTGATCCATGCGACTAAGAAAACGCTGGAAGATGCCAAAGACAAAGTGACTGACGATGAAAAAACAGCAATCGAAAAAGCCATCGCAGATCTGGAAGAAGCTCTGAAAGGTTCCGATAAAGCTGACATCGAAGCGAAAACCAACGCTCTGACTGAAGCATCCAGTGGTCTGGCGCAGCGTCTGTACGCTGAACAGGCTCAGGCTGAGCAAGCTGCTGGCGCCGACGCCGGTGGCCAGTCTTCCAGCCAGGATGACGATGTTGTGGACGCCGAGTTTGAAGAAGTGAAAGACAAGTAATCAATTCCTTGAATTGATCATCTGAGAACGCGGCAGTCTTCCTTTACGAGGGCTGTCGCGTTTTTTTGCTTGTTTTGCCTGAAGAAAACTCGCAAAAAGCCAGAAAGAAATCTGATAGAAAAAGTTACAGCCGATTGTGTTCCTGCTGATCTGAACGACATCGCAGGCAGCAGATTAACAACAGGTGCAATATGTCAAAACGAGATTATTACGAGGTTCTTGGAGTCAGCCGTGACGTTGACCAGAAAGAACTGAAAAAAGCTTATCGTAAGCTGGCGATGAAGTATCACCCGGACCGTAACCCGGACGATAAAGACGCCGATGCAAAATTCAAGGAAGCGACCGAAGCCTACGAAGTGCTGGGCGATGCGCAGAAACGTCAGGCTTATGATCAGTTTGGTCACGCTGGCGTTGATGGTCAGGCCGGTGGTGGCTTTGGTGGTGGTGCAGGTGGTGCCAACTTTTCCGATATTTTCGGCGATGTGTTCGGCGATATTTTTGGTGGCGGCGGCGGTGGTCGCGGCGGCCCGCAACGTGGTTCCGATCTGCGTTATACGCTGGAGCTGACGCTGGAAGAAGCGGTGCGCGGTATCGAGAAGAAAATCCGCATCCCGACGCTGGCATCCTGTGAAACCTGTGATGGTACCGGTGCCAAACCGGGTACCAAGCCAAAAACCTGTACCACCTGTAACGGTGCTGGTCAGGTACGTATGCAGCAGGGTTTCTTCTCGGTGCAGCAGACCTGTCCGAGCTGTCGTGGTCAGGGCACTATGATTGATGATCCGTGCACCAGCTGTCACGGTCGCGGTGTAAAAGAAGAAACCAAAACCCTGTCGGTGAAAATTCCGCCAGGTGTGGATACCGGTGACCGTATTCGTCTGGCAGGTGAAGGCGAAGCGGGTGCCATGGGTGGTCCGGCTGGTGATCTGTATGTGCAGGTCAGCGTGCGTGAACATAATCTGTTCCACCGTGATGGCCGTAACCTGTACTGTGATGTGCCGATCAGCATTGTTGATGCAGCATTGGGTGGTGAGCTGGAAGTGCCGACACTGGATGGCCGGGTCAAACTGAAGATTCCCGCCGAAACTCAGTCCGGCAAACTTTTCCGTCTGCGTGGTAAAGGTGTCACCCCGGTGCGTGGTGGCCCGGCTGGTGATCTGCTGTGTCGTGTGCAGGTAGAAACGCCGGTTAACCTGACCTCAGAGCAGAAAGATCTGCTGATGAAGTTCCAGGAATCGCTGACCGGTGAAAAACACTCGCCACAGAAGAAAAGCTGGTTTGAAGGTGTGAAGAAGTTCTTCGAAGACATCTGATCACCAGCCAGCGCTGGTCCGATAACTGAGTGGGGTGGCCCGGCATGGCCCGGGCGCCTCGCATCTGACGTTCAATCGCTATATCCTTAGCGCCGTATTTACTCTTACCCGGAAGAACTCATGACCCGTATTGCTATTACCGGTGCCGCAGGCCGCATGGGCCGAATCCTGATCGAAGCGGTGTGCGCCGCAGAAAAAGCTGAACTGGGCGCTGTCATTGTGCTGCCTGGCGATCCTATGGCTGGTGTCGATGCCGGTGCGATTGCCGGTCAGGGCACAAGCCTGAATGTTGTTGCAGAAACCAGTCTCGAAGCGGTTATTGATCAGTTTGATGTGCTGATCGATTTCACCGCACCTGCTGCGACCATGGCCAATATTGAGCTGTGTCGCCAGCACGGTAAAAAGATCGTGATTGGTACCACCGGTCTGAGCGATGAACAGAAAGCCGAGATGAAAGTGAAAGCGGCGGATATGGGGATTGTATTTGCGCCGAACTATTCCGTAGGCGTAAATCTGTGTCTGAATCTGCTGCGAATGGCTGCTTCTGTAATGGGTGAAGATTCCGATATCGAAGTGATCGAAATGCACCACCGCCACAAAGTGGACGCGCCATCCGGTACCGCGCTGCGTATGGGTGAAGTGGTTGCTGAAACCATGGGCTGGGATCTGAATGAAGTGGCCTGTTATGGTCGTGAAGGTCAGACCGGTGCCCGTCCGCACAAGCAGATCGGTTTTGAAACTATCCGTGGTGGTGACGTGGTGGGTGATCACACCGTGATGTTTGCCGCAGAGGGTGAGCGTGTGGAAGTCACTCACAAAGCGCAAAGCCGTATGACCTTTGCCAAAGGTGCGGTACGTGCAGCACTGTGGGTTGGCGAGCAGCCAAATGGCCTGTACGACATGCAGGACGTGCTGGGCTTCTGATGCCGGTTTACCTGTATTGAGAACGCCATAAAAAAACCGCTCAATTGAGCGGTTTTTTTATGGGTGAGGCTTTTTCAGATCAGTGCTTTACACCGAGGATATGGTCGAAACCACGCTCGACCATCTGCTCCATGCCCGCTGGTTTACCGGCCGGATCAAAGATCATCGACACCAGCATCTGTGAGTTACCCAGTGCCCAGCGTGCACGTTCGCGCGGTGCCAGGCCCATATCCAGCAGACCCATTTTGATACCGCGGTCTACCTGATCACTGAAGATATCCAGAATTTTATTCTGGAAGGCGAGGTACTGAGGCCAGATTTCATCGCGTACCGAAGCACTCCACTCCAGCCATACTTTGATGTAATCCGGGTTGTCTTCACAGGCCTGCAGGAAGCCATTGACGTTGGCGCGGATCGCTTCAACCGGGTTGCTGTATTCCTCGTTGATCTGCTCGGCCATGCCCAGCAGGTAGTCTTCCACTTCGGTCAGGACAGCATCAACCAGCGCTTCGCGGGTTTTGAAGTAATTGAACACGGTGGCAACGGATACACCACCCAGTTCGGCAATTTCAGTGTGACCACCACGGCCGATGCCGCGTTTTGCGAACACTTCAACGGCGTCTCTCAGCAGCAGTTTTTTGCGCTCTTCGGGTTGCAGGCGGCGACGACCTTCGACAGCTACGGGCATAAAGTACCTCTTAGAATATTGTATTGTGTATCGGCGGACAGCACGGTCTGCCCGGTCTTTCAGTGAAAATGTGCGTTATTGAGAATGGTTTTCACTATTGTAGGTTCTCTCAGTAGTTAACCCTCTCAATAACGATTATTTAAGAACTCTCAGGCGATGGAGTGAAGTTTTATCGAGTGTAAATTTGTATGTAATATATTGTAACAATATGTAATCTGTCATTGAGTCGGTAGAAGTACTGATATTTCACGCTGAATTTTCGCGCCCGGGTGGTTGTTACCGGGTGTATGGGGTTGTGGGAGTGTGTGCGGAGAAATGAGGACTGCGGCGTCGTTGCCGGACAAGAGGGCTGCTACTTAAGGGTACTTTATGAATGGACATAAGCCACTGTTTTCAGTATCCTTTAGGGTTAATTAAAGCACGTACTGCGGTTACTTTGAAAAGCCGCCGAAAACAGCCCGAAATTAGCGGAATGGAGTCAGAATGTCACCATTCCGCTTTTTTACGGCCAGAGCCTAGGCGGTTCAGCGGTGCGTCATCTGCAGATTTTGTTTCTTTGTTCGGGGAATTAACTTTGTCTACGCCAGCCATTCTAGCGCTTGAGGACGGCAGTATCTTTAAGGGCACCAGCATTGGTGCAACTGGTCACGCTGTTGGAGAGGTTGTATTTAACACCTCCATGACGGGCTACCAGGAGATTCTGACTGATCCATCCTACGCTAACCAGATTGTCACTTTAACCTATCCACACATCGGTAACTACGGCACCAATAGCGAAGATGAAGAATCTGCCGCCATTTTTGCCAAAGGCCTGATCATCCGCGATCTTCCTCTGATCGCTTCTAACTTCCGCAGCGAACAGGCTCTGGATGTTTATCTGAAAGAACGCAACGTCTGTGGTATTGCTGATATTGATACCCGTCGCCTGACCCGCATTCTGCGTGAAAAAGGCTCTCTGAATGGCTGCATTCTGGTGGCTGAAGACGCTTACAGCGAAGACAACATCGCTGAAGCACAGGCACAGGCAACGGCATTCCCTGGCCTGAAAGGCATGGATCTGGCGAAAGAAGTGACTGTTAAAGAAGCCTACCAGTGGACAGAAACAGACTGGACTCTGGGCGAAGGTTACGGCGAACTGAAAGATGCAAAATTCAAAGTCGTTGCTTATGACTTCGGTGTGAAGCGCAACATTCTGCGCTTATTAGCGGAGCGTGGTTGTGAGCTGACGGTTGTTCCGGCCCAGACTCCGGCCGCAGACGTACTGGCGATGAATCCGGACGGTGTTTTCCTGTCCAATGGCCCTGGTGACCCGGAGCCATGTGATTACGCTATTACTGCCATCCAGAATATTCTGGAAACCGAAATCCCTGTTTTTGGTATCTGCCTTGGTCACCAGCTGCTGGCGCTGGCTTCCGGAGCGAAGACTGTAAAAATGGGTCATGGTCACCACGGTGGTAACCACCCGGTGCAGGATCTGGCAAGCGGCAAGGTTATGATCACTTCCCAGAACCACGGTTTTGCTGTTGACGAAGACAGTCTGCCGGCCAATCTGAAAGCCACTCATAAATCGCTGTTCGATGGCACTCTGCAGGGCATCGCCCGTACCGATAAGCCTGCTTTCAGCTTCCAGGGTCACCCTGAAGCGAGCCCGGGTCCGAAAGATGTTGCCCCATTGTTCGACCACTTCATTGAACTGATGACAGCCGCCAAAGCGTAATAACAGGACAGACCGAGACATGCCAAAACGTACTGACATAAAAAGTATTCTGATTATCGGCGCTGGCCCAATCGTTATCGGCCAGGCCTGTGAGTTTGACTACTCCGGTGCCCAGGCCTGTAAGGCGCTGCGCGAAGAGGGTTTCCGCGTTATTCTGGTGAACTCTAACCCGGCCACCATCATGACCGATCCGGCCATGGCTGATGCGACCTATATTGAGCCGATCACCATTGAAGCGGTAAGCAAGATCATCGAAAAAGAGCGTCCGGATGCGCTGCTGCCAACCATGGGCGGCCAGACTGCACTGAACTGTGCGCTGGGTCTGGAACAGGCTGGTGTACTGGAAAAATTCGGTGTGGAGATGATCGGTGCCAACGCGGATACCATCGACAAAGCCGAAGACCGTGACCGTTTCGACCAGGCGATGAAATCCATCGGTCTGGAGTGTCCGCGTGCCGGTATTGCGCACAGTATGGAAGAAGCCCGTGAAGTGCAGAAAGGCCTCGGCTTCCCATGCATTATCCGTCCTTCCTTCACTATGGGTGGTACCGGTGGTGGTATCGCTTATAACAAAGAAGAATTCGAAGAAATCTGTACCCGTGGTCTGGACCTGTCGCCAACCAATGAGCTGCTGATCGACGAATCACTGATCGGCTGGAAAGAGTACGAGATGGAAGTTGTGCGTGATAAAAACGACAACTGCATCATCATCTGCTCCATCGAAAACTTCGATGCCATGGGGGTGCACACAGGTGACTCTATCACCGTGGCACCTGCACAGACGCTGACCGATAAAGAATACCAGATCATGCGTGATGCCTCTTTGGCAGTACTGCGTGAAATCGGTGTGGAAACCGGCGGTTCTAACGTTCAGTTCGGTCTGAACCCGAAAGACGGCCGTATGGTCGTGATCGAAATGAACCCGCGGGTATCCCGTTCCTCTGCACTGGCTTCCAAAGCAACCGGTTTCCCGATTGCTAAAGTGGCTGCCAAGCTGGCAGTAGGTTACACCCTGGATGAACTGCAGAATGACATTACCGGCGGTGCAACCCCGGCGTCTTTCGAGCCGTCCATCGACTACGTGGTGACCAAAATTCCACGTTTCACCTTTGAAAAGTTCCCACAGGCAGATGGCCGTCTGACCACTCAGATGAAATCTGTGGGCGAAGTCATGGCGATTGGCCGTACTCAGCAGGAATCCATGCAGAAAGCACTGCGCGGTCTGGAAGTGGGTTCTGTTGGTTTTGATCCGAAAGTGGATCTGAACGACGCTGGTGCCAAAGACAAAATTATTTCTGAACTGCGTACACCGCGTTCCGAGCGTATCTGGTACGTGGGCGATGCCTTCCGTGCTGGCATGAGTGTTGACGAAGTGTACGAGCACTCTGCTATTGATCCGTGGTTCCTGGTGCAGATCGAAGATCTGATCAAAGAAGAAGCTGCGGTTGCACAAAGCAGCCTGCAGTCTCTGGATGCAGATCGCATTTATCGCCTGAAGCGTAAAGGTTTTTCCGATGCGCGTCTGGCTGAGCTGATGGGTGTTACTGAAAAAACCTTCCGTAAATACCGTCAGAAACTGAATATCCGCCCGGTTTATAAACGTGTGGATACCTGTGCGGCTGAATTCGCGACTGATACTGCGTACATGTATTCCACGTACGAAGAAGAGTGTGAAGCAAACCCGTCTGACCGTGAAAAAATCATCGTGCTCGGTGGTGGTCCTAACCGTATCGGTCAGGGTATTGAATTCGATTATTGCTGTGTACACGCAGCGCTGGCGTCCAAAGAACTGGGTTATGAAGCCATTATGGTGAACTGTAACCCGGAGACTGTGTCCACTGACTATGACACGTCAGACCGTCTGTATTTCGAGCCGGTGACACTGGAAGACGTGCTGGAAATTGTCGATAAAGAACAACCGAAAGGTGTGATCGTACAGTATGGTGGTCAGACACCACTGAAGCTGGCGGAAGAACTGGAAGCAGCCGGTGTGCCGATTATCGGTACGTCACCGGAAGCGATCGACCGTGCGGAAGACCGTGAGCGCTTCCAGCATATGATTCAGCGTCTGGGACTGAAGCAGCCACAGAATGCGACGGTAACTTCTGCTGAAGAAGCCGTGGTTAAGGCACTGGAAATCGGTTATCCGCTGGTTGTGCGTCCTTCCTATGTTCTGGGTGGTCGTGCGATGGAAATCGTCAACGATGAAACTGCTCTGCGCCGTTATATGACGGAAGCGGTAAAAGTTTCTAACGATTCACCGGTTCTGCTGGATTACTTCCTTGATCGTGCCATTGAAGTGGACATTGATGCCGTATGTGACGGCGAACAGGTAGTGATTGGCGGTATCATGCAACATATTGAACAGGCTGGTATTCACTCCGGTGACTCCGCCTGTTCTCTGCCGCCTTACAGTCTGCCAAAAGACGTGCAGGACACCATGCGTGAGCAGGTGGCTGCCATGGCTCTGGAGCTGGGCGTTGTCGGTCTGATGAACACTCAGCTGGCTTATCAGGATGGCGAGATCTATGTGATCGAGGTGAACCCTCGTGCATCCCGTACTGTACCGTTCGTATCCAAATGTATCGGTACCTCTCTGGCAGCGATTGCGGCCAAAGTGATGACGGGTAAAACACTGGCTGAACTGGGCTTTACCACGGAAATTATTCCACCGTATTTCTCCGTGAAAGAAGCCGTGTTCCCGTTCAACAAGTTCCAGGGTGTTGACCCGATTCTTGGACCGGAAATGAAATCCACCGGTGAAGTAATGGGTGCAGGTAAAACTTTCGGTGAAGCTTATTACAAAGCTCAGCTGGGAGCCGGCGCAAGCATTCCGGACTCAGGTGTGGCTTTCCTGTCAGTGCGTGATGCCGACAAGAAAAATGTCGTTGCTGTGGCGAAAGGCCTGGTTGAAATCGGTTTCAGCCTGGTGTCTACCGAAGGCACTTGTCGTGTACTGAAAGAAGCTGGCGTTGACGTTAAGCGCGTGAACAAGGTGACCGAAGGTCGTCCACACATCGTTGATATGATCAAAAATGATGAAGTCTCTCTGATCATTAATACCACTGACGGTCCGCAGGCAATTGCTGATTCAGCGGATATCCGTCGCAGTGCGCTGCAGCATAAGGTGTACTACACCACCACCATGGCGGGGGCAGAAGCCGTGGTTGAAGCGCTGCGTTCTGAAGGTCTGAAAGAAGTTCATCGCTTACAAGAATTACATGCAACCGTAAATTAAGTCGTAAGGTTGCGTGATTAAACAAGGAGATTGATATGCAGAAATTTCCGATGACGGTAGAAGGGGAAGCAGCGCTGCGTTCTGAACTGCAGCAGCTGAAGTCCACAGACCGCCCAAGGGTAATTGCCGCGATTGCAGAGGCCCGTGAGCACGGAGACCTGAAAGAAAACGCTGAATATCACGCTGCGCGTGAACAGCAGGGTTTTATTGAAGGCCGTATTCAGGAAATTGAAGGAAAGTTGTCCAACGCTCAGGTGATTGATATTAAAACTATCCCTCACACTGGTAAGGTGTTGTTCGGTACCACGGTTCGCATTATCAATGTCGATACTGAAGAAGAAGTGCAGTACAAAATTGTCGGCGATGACGAAGCGAGTATTAAAAATAATCGCATTTCTGTCTCGTCGCCAATTGCCCGTGCACTGATTGGTAAAGAAGAAGGCGATGTTGTGGCGGTGAAAATCCCAAGCGGCATGGTGGAGTACGAAATTGATGAAGTTCAGCACCTCTGAGGGCTGAATTCCGTCGATAAAAAAACCGCGCATTGCGCGGTTTTTTTATGTCTGATTTTTACTCGGTACTGAGGCTGAGTCGTCAGGGACAGGGGATTAAAGGCAGATCTTCAAAATCGTCGTCATCATCCTGCTCGATGGCTTTCAGCATGCGCTGCAGCTTGCGTTGTGCTTCGCGACGTTTCAGGGCTTTGTTCCAGCGACGGATCTGAATTTCGTCCATTGGTTCCAGTTTAGGAACAGGTGTTGGCCTGGCATCATCACCCATGGCAACCATGGTGAAATAACACGAGTGCGTGTGGCGAACAGTCTTTTCCTTAATGTTTTCTGCAACGACTTTAATACCGACTTCCATGGAGGTATTACCGGTAAAATTCACCGTCGCCAGACAGGTAATCAGTTCACCGATATAAATTGGTTCTTTAAATAAAACGTTGTCTACAGACAGGGTAACAGCGTAATAACCGCTGTAGCGCATAGCGCAGGTGTAGGCGACTTTATCCAGCAGTTTGAGTAATTCTCCGCCGTGCATTTTGCCGGAGAAGTTTGCCAGATCGGGTGTGACCAGTTCGGTCATCACAGTTTCAGAGATATGTCCCACATGGTTTCCTCATGTTACGGTCATACCATTTTAACTGAATTATCAGGTATCTGAACATGGGTTCAGTCGCTCAGATAACTGAACCCATGTGTAGGCAGGACAATCAGGACGTTACCTGACTGAAATGATCAGAAATCGTCGGTTGAAGTGAACAGGCCGACACGCAGATCTTTCGCCCAGTAAATTTCTTTACCGTCGACTTCCATTACTGCATCGGCAATGCCCATTACCAGTTTCTGTTCCATCACGCGCTTCAGGCTGATGCGGTAAGTTACTTTCTTCGCGGTCGGCAGTACCTGACCACGGAATTTCACTTCACCACAACCCAGTGCGCGGCCACAGCCGGGGTTGCCACGCCAGCCCAGATAGAAGCCAACCAGCTGCCACATAGCGTCGAGGCCCAGACAGCCTGGCATAACAGGGTCAGTTTCAAAGTGACAGTCAAAGAACCACAGGGAAGGATCGATATCCAGCTCTGCGATCATTTCGCCTTTACCGTATTCGCCGCCTTCTTCGCTGATTTTTGTAATGCGGTCCATCATCAGCATATTCGGGAGAGGCAGGCGTGCATTCCCTTCGCCAAATAATTCGCCGTGGCCACAGGCCAATAATTCTTCGCGGTTGTAACTTTCCTGGCGGGTCATTCAGTTTCCTCGGTCTTAAAGGATGTTCATGTCGAAACAGTGACACAAAACCATAGCTATAGCTAATGAAGCTTTTTTGAAATAAAGGAAAGAATGCCGGAAAGGCCAGGGAATATGCGAGCTGCAGGTCCGGTTAGACCTGCAGTTTGGGGAGCTTATGTCGTTATCAGACTTTTTCGACCAGCAGGCTGCCAATGGAGTAGCCGGCACCGAAGGAGCAGATCAGGCCACGCTCACCCGGCTGGAAGTCTTCACTGTAGCGATGGAAGGCGATAACGGAGCCAGAAGATGCCGTATTAGCGAATTCATCCAGCACCACAGGTGCTTCAATTGGCTCAGGCATACGGCCCAGCAGTTTCTTCGCCGCAAACATGTTCATGTTGACGTTCGCCTGGTGCAGCCACATACGTTTCAGATCAGAAGCCGTCATCTGGTTTTCTGACATCTGTTCTTCAATGAAATTGGTCACCAGTGGCAGCAGTTCTTTGAATACTTTGCGGCCGCGCTGTTTAAAGGCATAGCGGTCTTCCGGCACATTGTCGAAACAGTAATCAGCGTAGGACTGATCCGTACGGATGTTGTCGGAGTACTGGGTAAACTGTTTGGTGTTCAGAATACGGAAGGCGTGCTCTGGATTCGCGTTTTCTTCTGCTTCCAGGATGGCTGCAGTGGCGACGTCACCAAAAATAAAGTGGCTGTCACGGTCTTTGAAGTTCAGACCCGGGGTAGTGAACTCCGGGTTGATGAAGAGTACGCATTTGGCGGTACCGGCTTTCAGCGCCGTGTACGCATTGATCAGGCCGAAGGTTGCGGATGAGCAGGCGATGCCCATGTCATAGGCGAAACCTTTGATGCCCAGATCGCGCTGAATTTCCACAGACATGCCCGGGTAATCACGCTGGCGGAAGGTACCGGAGACTACGATCATATCGATGTCTTCCGGCGTTTTGCCGGCCTGTTCCATCGCCTGCTTAGCTGCGCCAATACCCATGGTTACCATTTCCGGTGTTTTGCCTTCCTCGGTCATCGGGAATACCGGGTGCATAACTTCCGGGTCGAGGATGCCATCTTTATACATGGCGTAACGGGCTTTGATGCCGGAGGCTTTTTCGATGAATTCCGGGCTGGAGTAGGACAGAGCTTCTTTTTCGCCCGCGGCAATGGCATCCGCATTGCGGGCATTGAAGTTGTCGACATATTGGTTAAATGCCTGTACCAGTTCTTCGTTGGTGATGACGTGTGGGGGGATAAACAGTCCGGTACCGGAAATAACAATATTCGACATGTGTTGTGTGACCTTTATTTTACTTTGTGAGCCAGGGCCTGGGTTGCGGCCCTTATTATGATTGGCCACATTATCGCCGGAAAAGTGCGCCCGTCCAACTTTCGTTTGGGTTATGCTGATCTGGTCACCCGGGACGGAGGTGTTATGGTCCGGCATTACCTGATTTTATTGCGTACTTTCTGGCTCGGTGGGCTGTGGGCCAGTGTTTATCTGGTGCGGCCTCTGTTAGAGCACCGGGGCTTTTTTCCGCAGCACGGTATGGAGGTGCTGCATGTAATGGATGGTCTGGGGCTGGTATGCGGCGCGATCATGCTGTTGTTGGCGCGATTTTCCCAACCGTTGCAGTGGCGGGAAACACCTTTGCAGATCATGCTGGTGATGATGGTGCTGTCTTTGATGTATTTCGCCCTGATGCCCTGGTGGAAGCTGCAGATGATGATGTTGCACACCATCTCACTGCTGGGGCTTATCTGGCTTATGATGGCGCCAGCTCAGGTACTGGTGCGTGATCGCCGGCATGGCTGATTGGCGGCGGTAACCGGCCAGAGATTCAGGCGGTTTGCCCGTTACAGGAAATGCAGCAGGCAAAGTTCACGACTTTGGCCTGCTGTCAGGGGTCAGCGCTTCAGGTTAGACAGGTTAGCCTTGGCTTTTGGATTGTGACGCAGCAGCAGGGCGGTATTGCCGATCTGTTGTGGCATTTCCGCACCTGTGATGCGCAGAATTTCCTGAATCACAGCCTTCTTGACCTCACGATCACCCACTGAGATTTTGATTTTGATCAGCTCATGATCGTCCAGAGCGCGGTTCAGTTCGTCGATCACGCCCTCAGACAGGCCATTCGCTGCTACGGTCACAATAGGGTTCAGAGTGTGGCCAATAGCGCGGTAGGCTTTCTTTTGCTCGTTTGATAATGCCATATATTCGGAAGCTCGGTTATTCAGTGGTAATATTCTTCTGCATACGCCCGGATGTACGATCCGGGTATGATTAGAACCATTATACCTTAGGCGGGAGCATAAACCTGCATGGCGCGCTCAAAAACCAGTGCTGGCTGGCTGAAAGAACATGTTGACGATATCTGGGTGCAGAAAGCCCAGCAGGATGGTTACCGGACCCGGGCCAGTTACAAATTGATTGAACTGGACGAGAAAGATCAGCTCATAAAGCCGGGCATGACCGTCGTCGATCTGGGTTCGGCGCCGGGCGGCTGGTCTCAGGTGGTAACGCGGCTGCTGAAAGGCAACGGCACGATCATCGCCTCGGACATTCTGCCAATGGACCCGATAGAGGATGTGAATTTCATTCAGGGTGACTTTACGGAAGAATCTGTCTTCGATGAGCTGATGGCTGTTATCTATGGTCGGCCGGTAGACCTTGTAATCTCAGATATGGCCCCCAATATGAGTGGAGTGGCCTCAATTGACCAGCCAGGCGCTATGTATCTTGTTGAACTGGCGCTGGATATGGCTCGTCAGGTACTGCGCCCGAATGGCCAGTTCGTGGCAAAGGTTTTTCAGGGAGAAGGGTTTGATCAGTATCTCGATGATGTCAGGACTTCGTTCAGTAAAGTAATGATTCGTAAACCTAAGGCCTCCAGAGCGAGATCCCGTGAGGTTTACATAGTAGGTAAAGGTTTCCGCGCTTAGCAATTGCTTGCTAAGCTAAGCAGATAGCAAGGCCCCCGGCATTCGGCCGGGCAACGACAGCCAGTGAGGTAGTGCCGGATGGCAAAGAATTTCATACTGTGGGCAGTGATCGCTGCCGTTCTGATGATGGTGTTCAACAACTTCCAGAGTGTTGGAAGAGGGAATGAGCTCGCCTACTCAGAATTCATCAAGGCGGTAGAGAGCGGTCAGGTGGAGCGGGTTACCATATCCGGCCAGACCATCAGCGGTCTTAATTCCAGTGGCGAGTCTTTCGAGACCATCATGCCGACGTATGATGACAAGCTGATGGATACTCTGCTGAATAACCATGTACAGGTGGTGGGTCAGAAACCAGAAAAAGACGGTTTCTTCACTCAGCTGCTGCTGGCGTCTCTGCCTATTCTGATCATTATTGCCGTCTTTATGCTGTTTATGCGGCAGATGCAGGGGGGCAGTTCCGGTCGTGGCGGCCCGATGGCGTTCGGTAAAAGCAAAGCCAAGCTGCTCAGTGAAGATCAGATCAAAACCACCTTTGAAGACGTAGCTGGCTGTGATGAAGCCAAAGAAGACGTAAAAGAGCTGGTTGAATTCCTGCGTGACCCGGGCAAATACCAGCGTCTGGGCGGTAAGATTCCGCGTGGCGTATTGATGGTGGGTCAGCCTGGTACCGGTAAAACCCTGCTGGCAAAAGCTATTGCCGGTGAAGCCCGTGTACCTTTCTTCTCTATTTCCGGTTCTGACTTCGTTGAAATGTTCGTTGGTGTTGGTGCATCCCGTGTGCGTGACATGTTCGATCAGGCAAAGAAGCAGGCCCCATGTATTATCTTTATCGACGAAATCGATGCCGTGGGTCGCTCCCGTGGCGTAGGTATCGGCGGTGGTAACGACGAACGCGAACAGACTCTGAACCAATTGCTGGTGGAGATGGACGGCTTCGAAGTTAACGATGGCATCATCGTCATTGCCGCGACTAACCGTCCCGATGTTCTGGACCCTGCGCTGCTGCGTCCGGGCCGTTTTGACCGTCAGGTAGTGGTTGGTCTGCCGGACATCCGTGGCCGTGAACAGATTCTGGGCGTGCACATGCGTAAAGTGCCGGTGGCAGATGATGTGAATGCATCCGTTATTGCCCGCGGTACACCTGGCTTCTCTGGTGCTGATCTGGCCAACCTGGTGAACGAGGCGGCACTGTTTGCAGCCCGTGCCAACCGTAATCTGGTCACCATGGAAGAGTTCGAGAAAGCCAAGGATAAGATCCTGATGGGTGCCGAGCGTAAAACCATGGTTATGTCTGAGAAAGAGAAAACCAATACGGCTTACCACGAAGCGGGCCATGCGATTATTGGTCGCCTGATGCCTGAACACGATCCGGTGTACAAGGTCTCCATCATTCCCCGTGGCCGGGCTCTGGGTGTGACTATGTTCCTGCCGGAAGAGGATCGTCACTCCATCAGCAAACGCGGTATCGAAAGCAATATCTGCTCTCTGTACGGTGGCCGTATTGCGGAAGAAATGACACTGGGTAAAGACGGTGTAACCACGGGCGCATCCAACGATATTGAGCGTGCGACCAAGTACGCACGTAACTACGTGACCAAATGGGGTCTGTCGGAAAAATTGGGTGCTCAGCTGTTTACTGAAGAAGAACAGAATGGTTACCTGGGCAGTTCCGGTGGTGGTCAGCTGTCTCATCTGTCTGATGACACTGCCCGTCTGATCGATTCCGAAGTGAAAGGTCTGCTGGATACCTGTTATCAGCGTGCTTACACTCTGCTGGAACAGAACCGTGACAAACTCGAGCTGATGAAAGACGCGTTGATGGAATATGAAACCATCGATACGGATCAGATTGATGACATTATGTCCGGTAAGAAACCTCGCCCGCCTAAATCCTGGGGTGGTGATGGTTCCGGTCCTGCGTCACCGGCAGAAGAAAGCCGTGATATGACCCGTGATCCGAATGATGACGCGGTCGGTGATGCTGCTGGCGAAGAGAGCTGATCCGGTCACTGATCTGAAGAAAAAAGCGGCCCCGGCCGCTTTTTTTACGTCTGTTTTTATGTGTGTCAGTAATACTCAATATTAAGCGTGAATAGCCTGTGAAATTTCAATGCGGAAACCGCGAGCTGGATTTCTCCGTGCCCAATGTGATGGGCATTCTCAATGTAACCCCGGATTCTTTTTCCGATGGTGGTCGCTTCAGTTCCATTGATGTGGCATTGCAGCACGCGCAGCAAATGATTGCTGACGGTGCGACAGTGATCGATATTGGCGGTGAATCCACCCGTCCGGGGGCTGATCCGGTGACGGAAGCGGAAGAACTGGCGCGGGTTATCCCGGCAGTCGAGGCCATTGCGCAACGTTTTGATGTTGTCATTTCTGTGGATACCAGTACACCGGCTGTTATTTCGGAAAGTGCCGCGGCCGGGGCTCATCTGGTTAACGATGTGCGCTCGCTGTGTCGTGATGGTGCCCTGGCGGCAGCAGCACAGACTGGTTTGCCTGTGTGTCTGATGCATTGGGATGGTGATCCTCAGGCTGTGAAAAACGCACCCGAATATCAGCAACCGATCGAAGAACTGGTGAAGCAATTTTTACAGCAGCGTGTCAGCGTCTGTGAGGACGCAGGTATTGGGCGCGATAAAATCCTGCTCGATCCGGGTTTTGGCTTCGGTAAAAACCATCAGCATAACTATAGGCTGCTGAACCGACTCGAATCTTTGCATGAACTTGGCCTGCCGCTGTTAACCGGTTTGTCGCGGAAGCGTATGATTGGCGAGGCCAGTGGCGTGGATGCCGCGGATGAGCGTGTGATCGGAAGTGTGACTGGTGCCGTGATCTGTGCAATGAAAGGTGCGAAAATCCTCCGCGTTCATGATGTGAAAGAAACCGCGCAGGCAATTCGTGTGCTGAGTGCGACCTTGAGGGAAGGGAATGAGTAGAAAATATTTTGGTACCGATGGTATCCGTGGGCGGGTTGGTACCTATCCGATTAATCCGGAATTTGTCATGAAACTTGGCTGGGCAGCAGGAAAAGTCTTTGCTGCGCAGGGGGCGCGTAAAATTCTCATCGGTAAAGATACGCGTATTTCCGGCTATATGTTTGAATCTGCGCTGGAAGCGGGGCTGTCATCCGCCGGTGTGGATATCGGTCTGTTAGGCCCGATTCCTACTCCGGGCATTGCTTACCTGACCCGTACCTTCCGCGCTCAGGCGGGGATAGTCATCAGTGCTTCGCACAATCCGTTCTACGATAACGGCATCAAATTCTTCTCTGGTGAAGGACGTAAGCTGCCGGATGAGGTCGAGCTGGAAATTGAATCCTGGCTGGATAAACCCATGAGCTGTGTTGAATCCTCTGCGCTGGGTAAAGCCTGGCGGGTTAATGACGCTGCTGGGCGCTATACCGAATTCTGTAAGGGCACGGTCAATGCGCTGAATCTGCGCGGCTTAAAAATCGTGCTCGACTGCGCCCATGGTGCGACCTATCAGATTGCGCCACTGGTGTTCTCCGAGCTGGGAGCTGAAATCGTGGTGATGGGTGCTCAGCCAGACGGCCTGAACATCAATAATCAGGTGGGTTCTACCGAGCCTGAAGCGTTGCAGGCGAAAGTTAAGGAAGTATCAGCCGATCTGGGTATCGCTTTTGATGGTGATGGTGACCGTGTTGCCATGGTGGATAAAAACGGTGAGCTGCTCGACGGTGATCAGCTCCTGTTTATTATTGCTTCCCATGCCAAAGCCCAGGGGCGCCTGAACGGCGGTGTGGTAGGAACGCTGATGAGTAACCTCGGCCTTGAACTGGGCCTGAAGGATCAGGGTATCGATTTCCTGCGTACCAAAGTCGGCGACCGTTATGTGTTGCAGATGCTGGATGAGCAGGGCTGGCGTTTTGGTGGTGAATCCTCCGGACATATTCTGTGCCTCGATGCCAATACTACGGGGGATGGAATCGTCGCTGCACTGCAGGTTATGCAGGCGCTGCAGGATACCGAAACCGATCTGTCTGACTGGCAGCTTAAAATGAGCAAAATGCCGCAGACCATGATTAACGTGAAGCGCAGCCGCAATGTGGATGTGAATTCTGACCGTGAAATCGTTTCTGCCGTCGCTGCTGTTGAAGACAAGCTTGCAGGCCGTGGTCGCGTGTTGTTACGTCCATCCGGTACCGAGCCTGTTGTGCGGGTGATGGTAGAAGGTGAAGATTCTGCTCTGATTCATCAATTAGCCAGTGAGCTGGCTGGGGTCGTGGAGCGGGTATTAGCCTGATCTGCTTGTCTCAGGACAGCTTCTTAGATAGTATCTGCGCTCTTTAAATTTTGGGACTCGTTATGCGTCGACAGTTGGTAGCCGGAAACTGGAAAATGAATGCCTCATCAGAGATGACTGGCAGTCTGTTGACCGGTGTCCTGGAAAACTTACCGGCCGATCGCGATATAGCTGTGTTCCCTCCGTTCCCGTACATCACTCAGGCGGTTGCAGAAACAGCAGGAACGCCGGTGATGGTGGGAGCCCAGAACGTTGCTGCGGAAGAATCCGGTGCCTTTACCGGTGAAGTGTCCGCTGCCATGTTGGCCGACATTGGCTGCTCCATGGCTCTGGTTGGTCATTCTGAGCGCCGCGCCCTGTATGGCGAACGGGATTATGATGTGCTGGTTAAAGTGCGTCAGCTGATGGCTAACGGCATTACTGCGGTTGTTTGCGTGGGTGAAACCATCGAGCAGCGTAAAGCAGTGCGTGAAGAGTCTGTGGTTTCTGAGCAGCTGTCGCTGCTTATTGCTGAACTGAGCAATGCAGACTGGGAAAAAATTATCATCGCCTACGAACCGGTCTGGGCTATCGGTACCGGTGAGACTGCCACTCCTGAGCAGGCGCAGGCGATGCATGCATTTATCCGTTCCGAACTGAAAAAAGTCAGTGATACGGTGGCGGAAAAAACCCGTATTTTATACGGCGGCAGTGTAAAAGCTGCCAGTGCGGCGGAATTATTTTCGCAGCCGGATATTGATGGCGGACTGGTCGGGGGAGCCTCTCTCGACGCCGCGGAATTTACAGCTATTTGTCGGGCATAAGGTAAGTTATGGAATCCATTGTTTTAATCGTTCACATTCTGCTGGCTGTGGGCATCATCGCGTTCGTTATGATGCAGCAGGGTAAGGGTGCTGATGCAGGTGCTTCTTTTGGCAGTGGCGCGTCCCAGACTGTTTTCGGCAGCAGTGGTTCCGGTAACTTTTTAAGCCGCACTACCGCGATTCTTGCAACTTTATTTTTCGTAACCAGTCTGGTTCTGGGTATTTATGCCCGTCAGAAGGTAGAAAGTTCGCAGGATCTGGGAATTCCTAGCCAGGAAGTGATAGAAAAGCTTGAGCAGGACGCCCCAGTTGTGGAAGAATACGCGCCGTCTTCAGATGCACCCGACCTGGATGCTTCTGATGCGGATGAGCCGGCAGTCGAAGAGACTGAAAAATAAGGCTCATACAGTTTTAGTGCGGATGTGGTGGAATTGGTAGACACGCCATCTTGAGGGGGTGGTGAGCTAAGCTCGTGCGAGTTCGAGTCTCGCCATCCGCACCAAATTACTGAAAAGCGAACACGGTTCGCTTTTTTTGTTTAAAGCGCATATAATGCGCGTGCTTTGATAGAGCACTACTAAAAAGCCCCTCAAGTCAGGGGCTTTTTAGTAGTCGCTTTTCAGACACAGGCCCGGGCGGCATAAGTCGCTGAGGCGTACCGGAATCCGGGCTGTGGCGCGGGTTGCGGTCTGCATAAGGCAGGTAGCGGACTGGGCACTGAGTGGCCCAGTTTTTGTTTGTGGTGAGGGTAGATATTTGGCAAAAGATGCGCAGTTAAAAGAACTGTTGGCACCAGTGGTGGAATCCATGGGATTCACTTTCTGGGGGCTGGAGTTTATGCCGAACGGCAAGCGCTCAATGTTGCGGGTTTTTATAGATAAACCGGACGGAATCACCGTCGACCATTGTGCAGAAGTCAGCCGCCAGATCAGTGCGGTTCTGGACGTGGAAGATCCGATTACTCAGGAATACACACTGGAAGTATCGTCCCCCGGGATGGATCGTCCATTGTTCACGCTTGAGCAGTTCAAGCAGTACGCAAACCATATTATCGAGTTGCGTCTGCGTATGCCCTTTGACGGGCGTCGTAAATTCAAAGGCCAATTAATTGGTGTCGAACAGGAAGATGTAGTGCTGGTCGTTGATGAGCACGAATATCTGCTGCCGATTGAACTGATTGAAAAAGCCAATGTTGTTCCACAATTCAAGGATTAAGGTTGCAGAGCGAGGCTAGAAGATGAGCAAAGAAATTCTCCTGGTCGCTGAAGCGGTTTCCAACGAAAAGGGTGTTTCAAAAGAGATTATTTTTGAAGCGATTGAGTCAGCCCTGGCCGCGGCCGCAAAGAAGCGCTACGAAGATGAGGAAGCCACCATTCGCGTCGATATCGACCGTCGTACTGGTGATTACCAGACTTACCGCAGCTGGCTGGTGGTCAGCAATGACGTGGTGCCAGGTCTGGGTGATGAGCTGACTCTCCAAGAGGCTCACGAAATTGATACCAATCTGCAGCCGGGTGACACCTACGAAGTTCAGATTGAAAACCCTGATTTCGGCCGTATTGCAGCGCAGGCAGCGAAGCAGATCATCGTACAGAAAGTACGTGAAGCAGAGCGCGCGCAGATTGTTGATCAATACCAGCACCGTGTTGGTGAACTGATCAACGGTACTGTTAAAAAAGTGACACGCGATAACGTTATCGTCGATCTCGGCAATAACGCCGAAGGCCTGATGCCGAAAGATCAGTTGATCGGTCGTGAAATCATGCGCATGGGTGACCGTGTGCGTGCGATTCTGCACGCTGTTCGTCCGGAAAACCGTGGCCCACAGCTGATGCTGAGCCGTACCTGCCCTGAGATGCTGATCGAACTGTTCCGCATCGAAGTGCCGGAAATCGCGGAAGAAGTTATTGAAATTAAAGGTGCTGCCCGTGATCCGGGTTCACGCGCCAAGATTGCAGTAAAAACCAACGATAAACGTATCGACCCTGTTGGTGCCTGTGTGGGTATGCGCGGTGCGCGTGTTCAGGCTGTAACCAACGAACTGGGTGGAAACGAACGTATCGACATCGTGCTGTGGGATGACAACCCGGCGCAGCTGGTGATCAATGCCATGGCACCGGCGGAAGTAGCGTCCATCGTGATGGACGAATAAACCAACAGCATGGACGTTGCTGTTGCGGAAGATAACCTGGCCCAGGCGATTGGCCGTGGCGGACAGAATGTCCGTCTGGCATCAGAGCTGACCGGTTGGGAAATCAACGTCATGACCGAAGAAGCAGCGGTTGAAAAACAGAATCAGGAAGCATCCGGCTTTATCGAAAGCTTTATGAATTCCCTGGATCTGGATGAAGACTTTGCCACCCTGCTGGTGGAAGAAGGCTTTACCACGCTGGAAGAAATTGCCTACGTTCCGATGGATGAGATGCTGGCGATTGACGGTCTGGACGAAGAGGTTGTTACCGAGCTGCGTAACCGCGCGAAAGATGTACTGCTGACTCAGGCGCTTGCTTCTGAAGAACAGCTGGACAGCGCCGAGCCGGCCGAAGACCTGCTGAATATGGAAGGTATGGAAAAACATCTCGCCCTGCGTCTGGCGAGTAAAGGTATCTGTACGATGGAAGATCTTGCCGAGCAGTCCATCGATGACCTTATGGACATTGAAGCCATGACCGAAGAGAAAGCGGCGGAGCTTATCATGACCGCCCGTAAGCCCTGGTTCGAGGGCAATGACTAATCAACCGCTCGGCATAGGAGAAACGTATGGCAGATGTAACGGTTAAAGAACTCGCCGACGTGGTTGGGACCAGTGTTGACCGCCTGTTATCCCAAATGAAAGAAGCTGGCCTGCCACAGACTGACGCTGCTCAGTCTGTGACGGATGAACAGAAACAGTCACTGCTGCTTTTCCTCAAGAAAAGCCACGGTGATGCTGCGGCTGCGCCAAAGAAAATTACCCTGAAGCGTAAAGTGAATACAACACTGAAAGCTGGTCAGGGCGGTAAGAAAACGGTATCCATTGAAGTCCGCAAAAAGCGTACTTACGTGAAGCGTGATGAGCTTGAGCAGGAACAGGACGTTAAGGCAGAAGCAGCAGCGCTGGAAGCTGCTGTAGCTGAAGCGCCACAGGTTGCTGTTGAAGAGCCTGTAGCTGAAACTGTTGTTGCAGAAGCGGTTGCTGAAGAAGCTCCGGTGGCTGAAGCAAAAGCTGAAGAAGCTGCACCGGCGGCTGAACAGGCAAAAGCGAAGAAAGCAGATAAACCTGCTAAAGCCGCTAAACCTGAACTGACTCCGGAAGAAGAACTGGCGCAGAAGCGTGCCGAAGCTGAAGCTGCAGCAGCACGTCAGGAAGATACCCGTAAGAAAACCAAGACTCCGGATAAAAAGCGTACCGATCAACGTGAAAACAGCCGTTTCCGCGATGATGACGACAACAACAGTGGCGGTGACAGCCGTCGTCGTCCGGGTAAAGGCGCTAAGCCAGCCAAAGGCGGAAAGCTGTCTGCCAAAGGTGGTCGTGGTGGACGTGGTAAGCAGCAGAGCAATAACGAGCATGCGTTTACTAAGCCAACCGCTCCGGTGATCAAAGAAGTTGAACTGCCGGAAGCCATCACTGTTGGTGATCTGGCAGGTAAAATGGCGGTTAAAGCCGGTGAAGTGATCAAAGAGCTGATGAAGATGGGGGTTATGGCAACCATCAACCAGACGCTGGATCAGGATACTGCCTCTCTGGTGGTTGAAGAGATGGGTCACAAGGTAACCAAGCTGATTGCTGATAACCAGCTGGAGCAGGATGTTACCGAATCCGTTACTTACGACAGCGAAGAACAGAGCCGTGCGCCGGTTGTTACCGTTATGGGTCACGTTGACCATGGTAAAACCTCGCTGCTGGACTACATTCGCCGTACCAAAGTGGCCTCTGGCGAGGCTGGCGGTATTACCCAGCATATCGGTGCCTACCACGTAGAAACCGATCACGGCATGGTGTCCTTCCTGGATACACCGGGACACGCGGCGTTTACCTCCATGCGTGCCCGTGGTGCTCAGTCTACTGACGTGGTAATCCTGGTGGTTGCTGCCGATGACGGCGTGATGCCTCAGACTGAAGAAGCGGTTCAGCACGCAAAAGCGGCTGGCGTTCCTCTGGTGGTTGCCATCAACAAGATGGACAAAGAATCTGCTGATCCGGATCGTGTTAAAAACGAACTGTCAGCCCGTGATGTGATTCCGGAAGACTGGGGCGGCGACGTACCATTCATCCCGGTATCTGCACACACTGGTCAGGGCATTGAAGAGCTGCTTGAAGCGGTTCTGCTGCAGGCCGAGCTGCTGGAACTGAAAGCACACTTTGTCGGTCCGGCACAGGGTGTTGTGGTTGAATCCCGTCTGGATAAAGGACGTGGTCCGGTTGCGACCCTGCTGGTTCAGGACGGCATGCTGAACAAAGGCGACATCGTTCTGGCCGGTACCTGCTACGGCCGTGCCCGTGCACTGCTGGATGAAAATGGTCAGCAGACTGGTGAAGCTGGTCCATCCATTCCGGTCGAGATTCTCGGTCTGAATGGTACGCCGGACGCCGGTGACCACTTCATGGTTGTGGAAAGCGAGAAGAAAGCCCGTGAGGTTGCTGAATTCCGTGAAACCAAACTGAAGGAACAACATCAGCAGCGCCAGCAGGCTGCCAAGCTGGATGCACTGTTCGCTGGTATGGGCGAAGGTCAGGTTGCTTCTCTGAACGTGGTTCTGAAAACCGACGTACGTGGTTCTCTGGAAGCCATCGTGGCTTCACTGCAGAAGCTGGCTACCGATGAAGTGAAAGTGAACGTAGTATCCTCCGGTGTGGGTGGTATTACAGAAACTGACGCCACACTGGCGGTTGCTTCCGGTGCCGTGGTGTTCGGCTTTAACGTCCGTGCTGACAACGCTGCCAAACGTGTGGTCGAAGCCAATGACGTTGATATGCGTTACTACAGCGTGATCTACGATCTGCTGGACGACGTTAAGAAAGCCATGGGCGGTCTGCTTGAGCCTGAACTGCGTGAAGAAATCGTTGGTACTGCGGAAGTACGTGACGTGTTCAACTCGCCTAAGTTCGGTCAGATTGCCGGTTGTATGGTGATCGAAGGTACGGTTTACCGTAACAAGAAGATCCGTGTACTGCGTGAAAACGTGGTGATCTACGAAGGTGAACTGGAATCCCTGCGTCGCTTCAAAGACGACGTACAGGAAGTTCGTCAGGGTATGGAATGTGGTATCGGTGTGAAGAACTATCAGGACGTCCGCCCGGGCGACCAGATTGAGGTCTTCGACGTGCGTGAAGTGGCACGTACGCTGTAACCCATATTATCAGACTCAGCAGCAAAGCCCGGCCAGAGTGTCGGGCTTTGCTGTCTCTGTAAAGCCGGTAAAACCGGAGGATAAAATGCCAAAAGATTACAGCCGTACATCGCGCCTTGGTGAGCAGATCCAGCGGGATCTGGCGCAGATGATACAGTTTGAAATGAAAGACCCACGTCTGGGTATGGTGACCCTGAACCACGTTAAAGTGGCGAAAGATCTGGGGTATGCCGATATTTATTTCACAGTGATGGGTGCCCGTGGTGAAAGCGATGACGAAATCCGTCGTCAGACCGAACGCATTCTTAACGATGCGTCAGGCTACCTGCGCACTGAACTCGCACGCATTCTGCGTACCCGTATCACACCGCACCTGCGTTTCCATTATGATGAAACCCTGGATCGCGGTATGAAACTGACTTCCCTGATCAAAAAGGCGACGGACGAAGATAAGTCCCGTCATCATGATGATCAGCAGGACGACAGTGCGGAGTAAGCGACTGCGTGGGTAAGAAAAAAGGCCGCGATATCAGCGGCATTATTGTTATTGATAAGCCGCTGGGGTTGTCCTCGAATCAGGTGCTGCAGCGGGTGAAACGCCTCTTCAATGCCCGTAAAGCCGGTCACACCGGCGCGCTGGACCCTCAGGCCAGCGGGGTATTGCCGATCTGTTTGGGGGAGGCGACCAAGTTTTCCCAATTGCTGCTCGATTCTGATAAAGCTTACGACACCACAGCCCAGCTGGGGGAAGTACGCTCTACCGGTGACTCCGAAGGCGAAGTCTTCCGCACGGCGCAGGTGCCTGAGCTGGATGACGCTGCGGTTGAGGCTGTGCTCAGCCGCTTCCGCGGTGATGTCGAACAGGTGCCGCCGATGTTTTCAGCACTGAAAATGGACGGCAAGCCACTGTATGAGCTGGCCCGTCAGGGCATGTCAGAAGCAGAAATGCGGGCGGTGGCGGAAAAGAAACGCCGCACCATTACCATTTTTGAACTGACACTGAATCAACGCCGGGAAACCCAGCTGGATCTTTCTGTGCGCTGCTCCAAAGGCACGTATATCCGTACCCTGGTCGAAGATATCGGTGAAAGTATTGGCTGTGGTGCCTACGTCAGCCGCCTGCACCGTACCGCCTGTGGGCCGTATCACAGTGGTCAGATGGTGACGCTTGAGGCACTGGAGCAGCTGGCCATTGAGGCAGGAGAGGGCGATGACGCGGACTTCTCTGCACTGGATAATCTGCTGCTGCCGCCACACAGTGCCATTCCTGATTGGCCGGAAGTACCGCTGACATTAGCAGAAGCTGCTAAAATGCTGCAGGGTCAGCCGATAAATACTGGCCTGGCGGATGCAACGTCTGTACAATTATGGGCCGTTGAATCCGGGATTCGCCAGATGATAGGCATTGGTTCTGTCGAAGGTGGCGTGATCAAAGCGAGACGTCTTATGCAGGTCAGCCTGCCTGAAGTCTGAGCCTTGTCATGAAAACCCGTTTTTAACTGTGCCGACAGGCACACGCATACCACTGTTAATGTGCACGGTGGCAATGCTTTTTAAACAGTCAGGCTGAGCCTGATGCACATTCTATGGAGTTTGAAAGATGGCATTATCTGCTGAAAAGAAAGCTGAGATTGTAAAAGAGTATCAGGTTGCTGAAGGCGACACTGGTTCTCCTGAAGTTCAGGTTGCACTGCTGACCCACAACATTGTTGGCCTGCAGGACCACTTCAAAGCGCATGGTAAAGATCACCACTCCCGTCGTGGTCTGATCCGCATGGTTAACCAGCGTCGTAAACTGCTGGACTACCTGAAGCGTAAAGATGCATCCCGTTACACCGCTCTGATCGGTCGTCTGGGTCTGCGTCGCTAAGATCTCTCTTACAGCAAAAGCCCTCCGGGGCTTTTGTTGTATCTGGCTGATAGCTCCCTCTTTATACACATACAACCTGCCAGACTGTGGTGCCAACCCCACTGATTGAGTGGTGGTGCTTCTAACCATTGGCTTTTGCCCTTTTATGGGCGCAAAAGAGCCAATCCTTAGAAGTACCGGCAGTGCGCAGGATGATCTGAAATCGTAAAGGAAACACATACTGTATGAGCACAAAACCTGTTGCTAACACAAAAACCTTCCAGTTCGGTAACGATACCGTCACTCTGGAAACCGGTCGCATTGCCCGTCAGGCTGACGGCGCTGTTCTGGCCACTATCGGTAAAACTCAGGTTCTGGCGACTGTTGTTGCTGCGAAAAGCACCAAGCCAGGTCAGGACTTCTTCCCACTGTCTGTTCACTATCAGGAAAAAATGTACGCCGCTGGCCGTATCCCTGGTGGTTACCTGAAGCGTGAAGCGCGTCCTTCTGAAAAAGAAACCCTGACTTCCCGTCTGATCGACCGTCCGATCCGCCCTCTGTTCCCGGAAGGCTTCATGAACGAAGTTCAGGTTATCCTGACCGTTATGTCTTCTGAAAAAGACGTTGATCCGGATATCTGCGCCATGATCGCTACCTCTGCAGCTCTGTCTGTTTCCGGTGTACCGTTCAATGGTCCTATCGCTGGCGCCCGCGTTGGTTTCATCGAAGACGAAGGTTACATCCTCAACCCTAAATATTCTCAGCTGGAAGATTCCCTGCTGGACATGGTGGTTGCCGGTACTCAGGACGCCGTGCTGATGGTTGAATCCGAAGCCGACGAACTGACCGAAGACGAAATGCTGGGTGCAGTACTATTTGCACACAAAGCCTTCCAGCCAGCCATTACTGCCATCAACGAGTGGGTTGCTGAGCTGAACGTTCAGCGTTGGGACTGGGCTGCGGCAGAGCAGAACACTGCCCTGTACGAAGCGGTTAAAGCAGAAACTGCTGCTGCCATCGGCGAAGCCTACACCATCTCCGACAAGATGGAGCGTTACGGCAAGCTGGACGAAATCAAAGCCGCTGCTGTTGAAAAACTGGCCGCTGCTGAAGGTGAAGAAGGTTTCACCAAAGACGAAATCGCTGAGATGATCGGCGAACTGAAATACGAAGTAGTACGTCAGCGCGTAATCGACGGCGCTCCACGTATCGATGGCCGTGACAACGACACCGTTCGTCCACTGACCATCGAAACCGGCGTTCTGAAGAGCACTCACGGTTCTGCTATGTTCACCCGTGGTGAAACTCAGGCCATCGTTGCGACCACTCTGGGTTCTGCCCGTGACGCACAGATGATCGACTTCCTGCACGGCACCAAAGACGATCCATTCCTGTTCCACTACAACTTCCCTCCATACTCTGTAGGTGAAGCTGGCCGTATGGGTTCTCCTGGCCGTCGTGAAATTGGTCACGGCCGTCTGGCCCGTCGTGGTGTGCAGGCAATGATGCCTTCTCACGAAGAATTCCCGTACACCGTGCGTGTGGTTTCAGAAATTACTGAATCCAACGGTTCTTCTTCCATGGCTTCCGTATGTGGCGCATCTCTGTCTCTGATGGACGCTGGTGTACCAATGAAAGCACCGGTTGCCGGTATCGCTATGGGTCTGGTGAAAGAAGGCGAAAAATTCGCTGTTCTGACCGACATTCTGGGTGACGAAGATCACCTGGGCGATATGGACTTTAAAGTTGCCGGTACTGACGAAGGTATTACTGCACTGCAGATGGATATCAAGATCGAAGGTATCACTGAAGAGATCATGGAAATCGCGCTGGAAAAAGCCAAAGCAGCACGTTTCACCATTCTCGAACAGATGAATGCTGTGATTGCTGAGCCACGTAAAGAGCTGTCTGAAAACGCTCCGACCATGACCAGCATGAAGATCGCTTCTGACAAGATCCGTGACGTGATCGGTAAAGGTGGCGCGACCATCCGTGACATCACCGAGAAATCCGGTGCTTCTGTAGATATCAACGACGACGGCGAAATCAAGATCTTCGCAGCAGACAAAGCTTCTGCTGACAAAGCGAAAGAAATGATTGAAGGCATCACTGCTGAGATCGAAGTAGGTGTTACTTACACTGGTACCGTCAGCAAGATCGTTGATTTCGGTGCATTCGTTACCGTACTGCCAGGCAAAGACGGCCTGCTGCACATTTCTCAGATCAGCGAAGAGCGCGTAGAAAACGTTTCTGACTACCTGAAAGAAGGTCAGGTTGTAAACGTACACGTTGCTGACGTTGATCCGAAAGGTCGCGTTAAGCTGACTATGAAAGGTGTAGAGCAGCCTGCTTAATGCTGGCTGAATACCTTCGCTGAACAGCGATGAAAAGACCGCCTTAGGGCGGTTTTTTTATGCCTGAAAATTACTCAGGCATGGTCGCTAATCAGGTGTTGGCTAAGCGGTTCGAAGGAATGGAGTTTGGGTTGTATTTAATAAGAGAAATATCACTTAAAGGTGCGACTCAAGGTGACAAATGAGACGCCGCATCTTAGCCATGATTTGTTTGCCTCTCTGAACTGATTCGCCAGCTTTTTGCATCCGATTGCCACCTGTTCTGTTACAAAACTGCGGCACTTTGATCAATGTCATAATTGCGCATGATTTATAAAATCAGACTGACTTTATACTCATGCTGGTGACAAAATTTGTCACAACGATTTCCTTCCTATGTTGCTGACTTCTTGCGTAATTATGCATTTTTCCGCTCAATATCCGTCTTAAGGCGGATGCTTATTCTGGATCGTATGATCCGGTTCAGGCCATTCCGCTTTCCGGGCATTTTTTAATATCCGGGGTGACAAAAAATGTCACCCGTGACAAAAAATTACATCCTTTACTAAGCAGCTACAAAGCGTTACTGTCTCGGTGCAAAATTTATCTGTCCAGAGAGATGAACAATGGTTCGGGTTTTGGCCCTGTCTGTTGGCGAAATCGGGCAGCAGAAAAGATCGCTCGCCGCGTATTGCTGGCCTGACGCGACACACAGAAAAAGACAGAAAACTACTTGAAGGGAAGTATTATGGCTGACTTATCCAAAACCTTACGAAACCTCGCTTACATCGCCGTTGCCGGCGGTTCACTGGTTATGGCTGGCTGTGGCGGTGGCAGCAGCAGCTCATCCGCTGATGAGCAAGATCCTATTGTAAATCCAGAACCTACTCCAGAACCTACTCCGGAGCCAACGCCTGATCCGCAGCCAGAAACTCTGGTTTACAGCGGCTCTGAAGATTATTCAGACCTGTCTGAAGCAGACCTGGATGCCGTTGCGGCAGAGGTTATCAAAGCGTCTTTTGCTGCTGTGGCTCTTGAAGTTGCTGAACCGTATCTCGACGGTATGGACGATCTGATCAGTCAATTAGCCGGTGACTTTGGTGGATATTTCTTCGGCCGTGGGCTCAGTTCCGCCGATGCTCTGGACCTCGATATGGCTCTGGTCATCAGTGGTTCTGATTCAGGTAGTGAAACTTATGCTGGTACCTGTGGTGGCGTTACGGAATTTGAGTATGAGTCTGTTGCCAGTGAGTACTCTGGTTACGATGAAGCGATTGGTTATGGTGAGGAATATGAGGAGTCACGTACATCTTCGGTTACCCTGACCGATGACTACTGTAATGATGAATATTACGTAAATGATGAATCACCACTGTTAAATGGTACTGCCAGCTTTAACGGGGAGATGGATTTTTACATTGATCAGGGCTTCGATACTCCTGAGGTCGATGGTGGGTATTATTTCCGTGTGAGCGGATCAGCGGAAATGGCTGGTGACATTACTGTTGCGGCTACCGGTTTCAATGGCCGCTATCAGTTCGATGCCAGTACGACCAGCGGTCTGCTCGATGACGACCGCGGCGAAACGCGTACTGTTAGCCAGCAAAATACGAATGCTATGAATGAACGTTTCACCATCAATGGTTCTGTTATCGAAACCACAGAGAGCTACTCCTATAGCTATAATGGCGAGAGTAGTAGTAGCTCAGAGCAGGATTTAATGGCGTACGATGGCTCAGTATTCCTTCTGGATTACGCTGATGCGTGGATGGATGAGGGTGATTACGGCCTTGAACTTGATGCGTATTATTCCGAGTATGGTTTGATCGAAGCTTATGGAAACGGACTTTCTTTCTGTGAAGATGGCTCTGGTTTTGCTACCGGTACCATCGAGTTTTATGACGACGAATCTACGGCCATGTTGATTACATTCAATGGCTGTGGTGTTGCGCCGTCAGTAACGCCAATCGTGTCACTCTAATAATATAAAAATACGTGGGAGGGCTTAATGCCCTCCTTACAAAGTGCTGATGTATTCATCAGAATAAATGATTCACATCTGGCGCAAAAATAGAAATCAACAGATTTATGAACATGATGATAGCTTTTTGAGTTGTTATTTTGTTTCGCTGTGAGCTTAAAGCCATATGGTCAGATTTCGGGGTGCCATATTCCGTAGCGAACGTATGACGAATAAAACCATATAAATAATTGAAGGGAATTTTCATGTCTAACTCATCTAAAACATTAAGAAACCTTGCTTACATTGCTGTAGCCAGTTGCTCTCTGGTTATGGCTGGCTGTGGTGGCAGCAGCAGCTCATCGTCTGATGAGCAGGATCCTGTTGTTACACCAGAACCGACACCAGAACCAACTCCGGAACCAACTCCGGAACCAACTCCGCAGACTCTGACTTACACTGGCTCGGAAGATGATGCTGATTTCAGTACTGCTGATCTCAGTGCCGTGGGTTCTGAAGTAATTAAAGTGACTCTGGCTTCTGTATTGCTGGAAATGGCTGATGACGTAACCAGTTCCATTCCTCGTCAAGTAGATAACGTGTTTAATGGAATGCCGCTTCAATACCTCGGCAATATCGGTTTTGGCCCTTATTCTGCTACCGACGCTCTGGACCTGGATCTGGAACTGGTCGCCGGTGCTTCTGACTCTGAATCAGTGACCGTTGCGGGTAGCTGTGGTGGTACGTTTACAGCTGCTAAAGAATCTTCTTACGAGTTCAGTATGGCAGAAGAAGAAGGTGCTTACGGTGAAGATTATACTGAGGATATGACTTTAAATGCCGAGTTCTCTGACGATTATTGTCAGTCGCTTAGCTATTACGGAGGCCCTGGCATGCTTGCTGAAAGCGCTCCTCAGATCGGAGTTTCGGGTCATTTAGAAGGTGAATACTCTGAAAGTTACTACGAAGACTATGATGGCGAGGATGGTTTCGAGCGTGACGAATATTCTGTTAAGAAGTCTGGCGACCTGACTTTTACAGTTGAAGATGAGTCGCTTCGTTATCAGTTTGATTTCTCTGAAACTAACACGTATTTTGATGATGAACGTTCAGAAACCCCTAGCTACGGCGAGGATTATGAAGAGATTAATAATGAACTCTTTACTTTCCGTGGTCAGACACTTGAGCGCACATACAAATCAACTTATGTATATAACGAAACTACCGAAACTGGTGATTCCGAAGAGCTGATTGCTTTTGCTGATTCGGTTTTCCTGGTGGATTACGTAGCGATCTCGCGTCCAGATTACAATGTCTTTGATTTGAGTGAAGGCGGTAGTGTTGCATTGTCTGGTGTTGGCTATGTTTACTTCGAAGGTGACGAACTGACGCTCTGTGACGATGGCTCTGGCTTCTCCGCTGGTACTCTTATGTTCGGTGATTATGATGACGCTTATGGCACCATCACTTTTACCGGCTGTGACACTGCTCCAACTATCGAGCCGTATGTTGCTCCGGTTCCTGTAGCGGAATGATGTAGCTTGATAAGAAAAGAGGGCTTATGCCCTCTTTTTTTTTGATGGTAATATACTGATAACTTTGTATATGGTTATCTGGCTTTATGAACTGGAAAGTTAGTCAAAAAAAGTATTCCACTTCTGCATATCGGGTAGGATTACCCAATCCTTCCATTATTGTATCTGTACGCACTGACCTTGAAGGAAATGTCGACTTCAGTAGCTACTGTCAGGCAGCTTCTCAGCTTTCTGGCATAGACTTTAGTGAACATGTTTTTCCGGAAGCAGCAGACTTTCTGCATGATGTTTCAGAGTTTATTCTGGCGGCTGTGTTTAATATTCAGATGGATGCCATGGTTCCGGTGTGGCAGTCAGGTCAGGTGCTCGACAGTAGAGAGACTGAAGCTGAGTTGCTGGTGCCTGTAACGCCGGCTTCAGCGGCGGTTACTACAAAGTTAATTGCCTGGTTTATCTCACTTTTGCATGAGAAAGATTTAACAAGAAGCCGCTATACCCGTCAGCAGGACTTTCAGAAAATATTCGCTGAAATTCGTTCGGTCGCGTTAAAGTCTACAACCATGTGGTCTTTTCTCAGGGCTGCATATGAGTTGAATCTCCCTTATTTTTCATTGCCTGCCCGCGCTCATCAGATTGGCTATGGCGCAAACAGCCGTTGGCTGGACAGTACCTTTACTGATACGACATCGGTTGTCGGCTCTAATATGGCCAAAAATAAGATGGCCACGGTTCAGATGCTGAGGATGAATGGGCTGCCGGTTCAACCTTCTGTTACCGTGAATAACGTAAATGATGCTGTACATCTTGCCGGAAAAATGGGTTACCCGGTTGTAGTGAAACCGCTGGATCTTGACCGTGGCTATGGTGTAATTGCCGGAATCAAAAATGACAAAGAACTGCGTGAAGCCTATGCTAAAAGCGCTGAAAAAGGCCGGAGAATCATGCTTGAAAAGCATTTCTCTGGGAAAGATTACCGTCTTACGGTCTTTGAGGGTGAACTTGTCTGGGCTATTGAACGTCAGCCGGCGCAGGTGACAGGGGATGGTGTTAAGACCGTCAGGCAGTTAATTGATCAGGTTAACGCAAGTCCGGAGCGGGGAAATGAACGACGTACGGCTTTGACGCGCATAGAGTTTGATGATGAAGCCAAATTCATGTTGGCTAAACAGAAACTGACCGAAAAAAGTATCCCAAAGCCCGATCAGGTCGTGACGCTCCGCAGAATTTCTAACGTATCGTCGGGGGGGATGCCTGTTGCTGTTTTTGATGACGTTCATCCTGATAATTCTGCGTTGGCAATAAGAGCAGTGAAAGTGCTGAGACTCGATCTGGCAGGTGTCGATTTATTGATTCCGGATATAAGAATATCCTGGAAGGAGAGCGGTGCGGCTATCTGCGAGGTAAATTCCCAGCCAGGTATTGGCACTTACACAGACCTTTCCGTTTATAAAAAGATTCTCGCAAAGCTTGTAAAAAACAGCGGCATGATCCCTCTTGTGTTAGTGACAGGGAAAGATGCAGATAGTGTGGCAGAGGGTTTATATAATAATGCCTTGAAAGCAGGAAAATCAGCAGTCGCTTACTTCAACAAGCACATATCACGATTTGACGAAGGGCAGTCCCGTTCAGAGTGCCAGTTCTTTGAGGCAGGGCGTCAGATCGTTTCTGATGCGGATTGTGATTTTGGGGTTGTTGCGCTGACTGATGATTCCGTTTTGATGTCTGGTTTGCCATTTCCGCTGTTTTCAGATTTGATCGTTACTGATGGGGAGGAGAACGACTCCAAAGTTATATCAAATCTGAAAAATGCATGTAATGGCAATGTCTGGGGCGCTGATTTCACACTGGATGAAATCTGTAAGCCCAGAGTAGTCAGAAGCCAATAGTTGATATGTCGCAATGATATGTCTTTGGTGCCCTGTTTATAGTAGGGAAATTAAATTGAAAGGAAATAATTAAGGGAAGTATATGAGTGATTCATCAAAATTATTAAAAAATATTATATGTGTGGCGGTAGGAACCTGTTCGTTAGTAATGGCTGGATGTGGTGGTGGAAGCAGTTCATCCTCCGGAGAACCTGATGTCGTTGTAACGCCGGAGCCATCACCTGAACCAACACCAGAGCCGATCGTTGATCCTCAGCCAGAAACATTGGTATTTACCGGTGAAGATGATGACGCGGATCTTTCAGAGGCTGATCTGGATGTCGTGGCAGCAGAGATTATAAAACTCACCTATGGCAGAGGTCTTGTTGAAACCGTACAGCCATACCTGGCAGAAATGCAATTTCTGGAAGAAGAATTGTTAGGTGAAGACGGTGGTTATTACTTTCAGGATTATAGTCGCCGCTCAACTTCAGCTTTAGATCTGGATCTGGAGACTGTCGGCCAGAACACCATGTCTGGCAGTGAAACCCGGGCAGGACAGTGTGGTGGGACAGCAGAGCTCTCTTATGAATCCTCTGTCGAGCAACGCTATGGCGAAGACAGTGAGGTCGGAGCTGCCTGGGAGACCCTTCTTACGCAAGATTCCAATGCCAACTTCTCTGAAGATTACTGTGTATATGACTCCTTTGGAGACAATGAGAATGCTACCGTATTTACCGGAACCGCAGAATTTGCGGGTAATGTAAGTTTTTATAACGATTCGGACAGTACTGAAGGTGGATACGATTATGGTTCATTCGAAGTTAATGCTGAATTAATCGTCGATGTAACTGTCTCAGCAGAGGGGCTGACCGGCCGTTATCAGCAGAATAAGACCAATTCCGGACTTGAATATGCAGATAACCGTACAGACCCCAGTGTTTATGCTGGTAATGGTGAGCAAGTCGATAACAAGCGATTGACTATTAATGGTCAGATCGTTGAATCCTCTGAAATTCACCTGTCTTCATATGACTCAGAAAGTGAAATTGAATCTTACACCAACGATGAAATTCTCGCCTATGATGGATCAGTATTTTTGATTCACCAGTTGAGAGGTGTCTCTTTAGAAGGGGGATATCTGGATCTCGGTCTGGAAGCATCGTACACCGGCTATGGCGTAATATTCACTGATGCTCAGGATCTAACATTTTGTGCCGATGGCTCTGGCTTTAATACCGGAACCATTGAGTTCTGGGATGCTTTCTCTACTGCTGCGACGATTACCTTTAATGGGTGTGGCGTTGCACCGACTGTCGCTTTGGCTCCTACAGAGTTCTGAGCTGATTATTGAATGGGATAGCGAAGAAGAATTCTTCGTTATCCCATTATTACTGATAGTGAATAAAGAAAAGATAATCATCTCTATACATTGATTGCCTGAACGACTTCTTTCCTCTTGCCTTTATCCTTTCGAAAGTTTAAGTGCAGTTGTTTGATATCCATTATTTAAATCTTTTTCGGATATTTAACTTTACGAATTTCATTTGATTCGCTAGGTTTCATTAGTTAATTTGAAGTTAAAACCAAACAATTGTTCGGTTTTAAATACAATTGGTCATGCCAATTATCCGGTTGTGTTTAATTGGGATAATCGAATAGATATACCGAAATTCTTAAGCAATACAGAACAATTAAGGATATAAGATGGGAAGTAGTATAAGCAGTCTGAAGTCTCTCTCTTTTATTGCTGTCGCCAGCGTTTCTTTGTTGATGACGGGGTGTGGTGGCGGAGGAGGCGGTGGTGCTTCTTCCGGTGGTGCAGATACAGATATCGCTGCTAATCCGGATGATGGCAACAACGGCGATCCAGGTAACGGCAATACAGGCAACGGTGATTCATCTGTGCCGGAAGTACGTACCCTGACGTTTACCGGCGATAGTACGCCAGCCGCACTGAACAGCGACAACAGCTCAGCGATCGCTGAGCAGGTCGCAGAGTTTCTGTATCTGCAGTCTCTATCCGATCATTACTATCAACACTCTCAGATCATTTATGATCCGGAAATCGTCAGTATGACTGCTTTTGTTAATAATCTGGATTATCTGCCATTTATTGAACAGGCGGTATTTTTGGGTTTGGCGCCGTCAGTATCATCGCCATCTTCTGCTATAGACAGTCAATACAGCGATAACCAGCCTGGCGACTGCGGCGGTACGGTACAGATTACAGCGGATTATCAGCATAGTGCGCCTGAAGCTGCCGGCATAGACAGAGTGGAGCTGGACACAGATACCGGTGTTGTATTCACTGGTTTCTGCGACGACAGCGTCTTTTTCGATGGCAGCGGAAATGTTGTTTATTCAGATCATTCCTATACCGATAACGGTGTTATGCCGGCGTACAACGACCGGGTTCGCAGTGCAGAGTTCTCTGGTGACTTTACTATCGACGATAACGGCGATCAGGCCCGTCTGAGGGTGGAAGGTGAGTCTCATGTCTCAACGGTATCCGGTAGCACTGCAGGCCGGGACGTTCGTTATCGTAACCGCAGAGTCGTGAATGAACAGGTCATTGCCGGCAATCACCTGCTGGAGTCCACGGTATTCTTTGATTCAGATGATTCAGCTCAGACGGATATACTTTACTCCGCGGGAGGCCAGGTTTATCGCTGGCAGCAGGGGGCGGTTGATCTGTCTGATTTTGGCCGGGTGGCTTATGCTGTTGAACGCAGTGTGCAGCGGTGCCTTGATGAACCCGGTCTGCGCTCTGGCCAGTTCACGATGACAGGCTCTGGAGACACCTGGCGGGTTACCGTTAATGGCTGCAACGACTACTCATTGGAGCTTGTGCCGGCAGTCCGGTAACAGAAAAGCTTCTTTGCTGTTGTGTTATTTGGTGCAGGGATGGGTGCAGGGAATGTTGCAGAAGCGCACCAGAGCAGAGTTAAAACAGAAAATGGAAATGAAACAGAAAAGGGCCAGCGCGGACTGCTGACCCTTTTCCTTCCTGTTTTTATCTTCGATTTAAATCCCTTTATCAGACTGTGATATCAACGAATCGTCCCTTGCTGTTGGTGTCGGGCATATCGGAAGAAAACGCCATAAATGTTTTACTGAAATTATTTGTACTTTCGTTCTGGTTTTGGCGTTCCCGGTACTGCTGTAGCTCGGTGTCGTCAGGGTAGGCAGGAATGTATTCGGCGACGGTCTGGGGCTTGCTGATGGTCTCATATGGCTCACGAGAACCCTGGTTCTCTTCCTCAGGCAGCCTGTCACCGTACGCAGGTTTCCTGCTGGCGTTATCGACATAAGCTGTTGAGATTACACTGCCTGGAAGGACGTTCATTCTCTGTTGGTCACCCGCTCTTCGCCCGCTCTTAGATGCGGCTTCTGTTCATGTAAGCGTTATAAGTACTGCTCTGTGCTGGCTGCAATTGTTCTGTACTGATCTTTACTGAGCAATGCTCACCATCTGCTGAGTATGAAACCCGTGTACGGCACTACAGAGACTATAGCTCAGATCAACCATTGATTCCTTAGTCATAAATATGGCGCTCAATAAGGACATATAATTGACTCTTAGTCAAAGACGGGTTTTGCAGCAAATAGCAGATGTCAGCGGGCGAATCATTGCGCAAGGTTTCGCGTCAGATTTTTGAAGTATGAAAAGAGCGTGTGCGCGACGTATATTTCAGTAGTTATTACTTAATAACTATGTTGTTATTAAGTAATGATAAAATTAATAATACCTGAATTTTTAAAAGTGCTGCTACATACAATCTCAGACAGCCTTTCTGTCGGATCTGTAATTCATTTGTTATCGTAGTCAGGGTTATTTCCTGCCACAGAATGACAGATATCAAATTAATTGTTACCCAGCGTAAAAATATGATGTTGATCGTGTAATCAGAGGTGTGTTGGGAATATGTCTGTTGTATATTCAATTTGCTGGATATTGCCCGGCCTAAGCCCTCGTATTGTCATGGAGACAAAAAATGTCAAAATATAATTATCTTTTATTACTTGCAGTGACTGGTGTACTTACCGCGTGTGGCGGCGGTGGTGGAGGCGGCGGCAGCTCTTCCGGTTCTGATGATGATATCGTTGAGTACGATGGTGTCACAACGCCAGCCAGTTTTGATACCGATAACAGTTCTGATTTTGCTTCCAGCTCCAGTGAGATCGTCAGTGATCTGATTGAAAGCGATGAATCCGGTGCCGATGTCGGCAACCTTCCGACCGGTATTTTAGCAGCAGCAGACTCTACAGCAGTGAAGACTGTGCTGGATATTACCGCAGAAACGGTTGCTGGCTTTGAACAGAGCAGCTTGTCTATGCCTGTGGCAGTGGACGAAACCGTCGCTGGTAGCTGTGGTGGTTCTGTTAATTACTCCGGCTCCGAAAATGACTTTACTATTACTTATAATGACTACTGTGAATACAGTATGACTATGAACGGTACTGTGGACGCTACCAGCTCGACCAGCGGTTCCACCACACGTACTACTCTGCGTTACAACAACCTCCAGTACACCTATGAGGGCATCACTGAAACTGTTAACGGTACCTATGTTATTGAATCAGATAGCCAATCATACGAGCTGTCTTATTCATCCTGGAATCTGACCTACACAATGAATGGCGAGACTGTGCGCATCACAGGTTCAATGACGTGCAACAGCAACTACGACTGTACCTACTACGACCAGTTCGTGGGCTCTGACGGTACCACTTACCAGGTGAGTGATGCGAGCGTAAGCTCTATTGATGGTCAGTACTCTGTTGAAGCAACCTTCTACCATCCTGAATACGGTTCAGTAACACTGGATGCCAGCAATATCAGCATCTGTAGCGATGGCAGCATTGGCAGTGGCAGCATCGTGCTTACCGATGATGACGGCACTGAATTGAGCGTCACTTTCAGCGGTTGTGGTAACGAACCGACTATCGTACTGGACGGTGTTGCTCTGTAAGCGGGCGATTACCTTCATTGCATTAATGGGGCTGCATTGCAGCCCCATTTTTTTGCGCAGAGATAAGTGCTTTATGTTTTTTCTTTTGCATGGGGCTTCAGTGCTGTGCTCTGGTTAAGTCCTGCGTTGATTGCTGTAAAGATTCACGGCGGAAATATGGTATAAAACGGAAGCCACGGCTCTGATCAATACTTGGCCGTTTTCAGTAATGATTAACCTTGAGCCTGTGATTGATGAGTAGTTTTAAGAAATCAGTCGCTTCTTATTTTTTAAAAAGCTTAGGATTAAAGTCAGAAAGTAGAAGGCAAAGGATAAAAGAGAGACGATGTCTGCATACACTTGTAACAACCGCTTCGTGCTTCTGCTTCTGAGCAGTGTCTTCTGCTGTGCCGTTTATGCTGAGCAGGATGAAGTTTCTTCTTATCAGCTGGTAGCAGGCTTTGGTGTTGAACGTATGTCGTATCATGAGTACGACCAGCGTGGCCGTGAGCTGGACCGGGAAGTTGGCTGGATGAAGAGCCTGAGTGTCTCCGTAGCAGGCCCTGTGACGCAGGCGGTCAGCTGGCGTGTTGGTTTTCATCGCTCTTATGATTCACTGCAGTATATTGGCGAGAGTCAGTCGGGTGTGCCTTCCAGAACAACCACGGATGAAAATTTCCGCAGCTATGAAGTTGGGGCATTTACCCATGCTGATGGCTATATTCCAGCTTTACTGTTATCTGCTGGTAAAACCGATTGGCAGCGTATGATTCGCGCCAACAATATTACCGGTGCGCTGGATGAATACTATCAATGGTTATTCGTGTCCGCTGGTCTTGGCTACGATGTCGTTTTCATCGACCGCCTTCTGCAGGTTAAGGGTGGGTACCGTCTGCTGTTTAACGGAGAGCTGGAGGTGGATTTCACTGACTATGGTTACGGCAAGGCGGATGTTGATCTGGCTGATGGCCACGAATGGTGGCTGTCTGCAGAATATCCACTGCTGAGCTGGCGCTCCAGCGAGCTGTCGCTGTCTTACCGATTCCGCAATGGCTGGGCTGCGGCATCAGAGCGAGGTAGTGCCGGTACGCTCTCCTTCTATGAGCCTGAAAGTCGTACCCAGTCTCACCGTTATCTTTTGCAGTGGCGGACGGATTTTTGAAATCGTTTCAACTGGCTGGCAGGTTAATGTTACCACTCAGGTACGAAAAACAGCGTCCGCGGATTTTAACCCTGTCGTCGTGAATCTCCAGTTCGGCATCGCCGCCACGGGCTGAACATTGCCAGGCTTTCAGCTGGCTGATACTCAACTTCTCAGCCCAGTAGGGCGCAAGACTGCAGAATGACGAACCCGTCACCGGGTCTTCGGCTATTCCCTGCAACGGCGCAAAAAAACGACTGACGAAGTCATACTCAGGTGTTTCATAGCGGGCGGTAATGATCACCGCAAACCACTTTGATGTCAGCTCAGCAATGCGGTGCATATCAGGGATGCAGCCAATGACCGCCTCTGCATTTTCAAGTTCTACCACAAGATCACGGCTGCTGCTCAGCGCGACAACATTCTGGCCAAGAGCAATGCTCAGTTCTTTCTTTAACTGAGCGTCATCCAGAGTTTCCGGTACCCGCTGAGGAAAGTTAAGTTCAAGCAGAGGATCAGATGGCTCGCCGCTTACAACAACGCTCAGATCGCCTGCGCTTTCTGTGGTGAATCTGTATTCGCTATTCTGGTCCTGAAGTTGTTGTGCAATGACCCAGGCAGATGCCAGAGTGGCGTGGCCACATAAATCCACTTCGGTTTCGGGGGTAAACCAGCGAATATGGTAGTGGCCGTCTGAGCCGGTAAAAAATGCAGTTTCAGACAGATTATTCTCCGCTGCGATGGCCTGCATCAGTTGATCAGGAAGCCATTGTTCCAGCGGCACGACTGCTGCCGGATTACCGGAGAATATTACTCCACTATTGGCGATACGCTGCGCCGGGCGGATAAAAGCATCCACCTGAAACAGTCTGAGCGTTTTTATGTCTGTCATAATCTGCCTTACATTTTCAGCGCTGTCAGAGCAGGGCGATATCCAGGTATTCCGGCACTTCCACATCCCAGTGGAATTCGTCATGTAAATGGCGGCGCATCGCGTCAGCCGCGGAAGCTTCACCGTGAGTAACAAAGACTTTCTTCGGGCGGCCTGGCATTTTCTTCAGCCAGTCACTGATTTCGACGTAATCACCATGGCTCGATAACGCCTGCAGGTTTGCAACTTCTGCTTTTACGGGATAGTACTCACCGTGAATTTTAATATGCTCGGCTCCATGTGTAAGCGAGTCTCCGCGGGTGCCGGCAGCCTGATAACCAAGAAACAGCACGGAGTTTTTCGGATCACTGATCAGGGTTTTTAAATGGTGCAGAACACGGCCGCCACTGGCCATACCGCTGGCGGAAATAATGACCGACGGAAATTTACGGCTGTTAAGCTCAATGGATTCTTCCACCGTTTTTACGTAGTGGGTAATCGCATCCATGCGCTCACAGTCTTCTTTGGTTAATTTGTGCGATTCATGTAAGTCAAAGAAAATTTCCGTGGCGCGGATCGCCATTGGGCTGTTGAGGTAAATGGGCATAGTCGGAATGCGTTTTTCTGCCAGCAGTTTCTGCAGAATATGCAGGACCAGCTGCGCACGACCCACGGCAAATGCCGGCATTAATACAATTCCGCCCCGTTTGGCCGTGCGGTTAATGATGTCTGCGATTGCCGCTTCGGCATCAATTTCTTCATGGCGACGGTCACCGTAGGTAGATTCCACCACCAGATAGTCGGTGGCGGCCAGCGGTTTTGGCGGGTACATGATTATGTCGTTGCTGCGCCCGACATCGCCACTGAAGGTGATGCTCTTTCCCTGATATTCCAGACGAATTGCGCTGGCGCCAAGAATATGTCCCACCGGAGTAAATGTTGCCGTCATACCGCCAGGTAATTCCTGTACTTCTCCGGCCTGCTGGTGTTTAAATTGTTTGAGTACTTTACGGGCATCTTCTTCGGTGTACAGAGGCTCTGCCGGATCGTGTTTGGAGAAGCGCTTACGGTTCGCGTATTTGGCATCTTCTTCCTGCAGGTAACCGGCATCCGGCAGTAATACTTTGCATAAAGCATGTGTTCCTTCTGAACAGTAAACCGGACCATGGAAGCCCTGTTTCATCAGTGCGGGTAAATAACCGGAGTGATCTATATGGGCATGGGTAAGCAATAAAGCATCCAGTGCCTCAACGGCAAACGGCAATTCGGCCCAGTTGCGCTTACGCACATTTTTAATCCCCTGAAACAGGCCGCAGTCGATAAGAATCTTATAGCGGTCGTATTTCACCAGATATTTGGAGCCGGTAACGGTTCCGGTGGCGCCAATGAACTGAACCTGAAATGGGGCTTGCATGGTGTAACTCCTGAAACTTCTGAAGGATAATGCACATCTGACTGCAGTTTGGCAGACCCGTTTCACTTTGGGAAACAGAGTCTGAAGCTTGGTTGATTTACCGCAAGGCGGTTAAGCGGCCAGACTTCTACACTTTTGCTTCATAAATCAGGAAAGCTTATGGAATCCAATCCCGATTATCTCTATCTCCATCGTTTGGGCGTGAATACCCATCAGGAACCTGTCGTATATATGCGACAGGATTGTCATGTTGCCATTTCTGAGGGATTTTTTGCTCACACCCGGGTGGAGGTCAGCGTTGCGGACAAAAGTGTCGTCGCCACCCTGGTGCTGGTTTCAAATGAACTGCTTTCCCACCAGCAGGCCGGTCTTTCAGAGGCCGCGTGGCACCGTCTGGGCTGTCCTGAAGAAGGCAGCAAAGCGACCTTCCGTCACGCCCATCCTGTGGATTCCATGTCGTTTGTGCGCGGCAAGCTCTACGGTCAGGCGTTTACTGATGAATCGGCCGCCGCGATTGTGCGTGATATTAACAATGGCCTGTACAGTGACATTCAGCTGTCTGCCTATGTGACTGCCTGCGCCGGCGACCGCCTGAGTCTGGATGAAACCATCGCCATTACCCGCGCTATGGTTGCTGCTGGTCAGCAGTTTGACTGGCACAGTGATGTGGTGCTCGATAAGCACTGTGTCGGCGGTCTGCCGGGTAACCGTACAACCCCCATTGTTGTAGCGATTGTTGCTGCTAACGGTCTGCTGATGCCGAAAACATCCAGCCGTGCGATCACCTCTCCGGCCGGAACGGCAGACACCATGGAAGCCATGACGCCGGTAGCATTGTCCTTTGATGCCATGCAGAGCGTCGTAAAAGAACAGGGTGCCTGTCTGGCCTGGGGTGGCTCGGTCAGCCTGAGTCCAACCGATGATCTCATCATTCGTGTTGAGCGGGCGCTGGATCTCGACAGTGAAGGTCAGCTGGTGGCGTCGGTTATTTCCAAGAAAGTCGCTGCCGGATCGAAACAGGTGCTGATTGATATTCCGGTTGGTCCAACGGCCAAGGTCCGCTCTCAGACAATGGCGCAGACGCTGCGCAGCCTGCTGGAAAAAACCGGCCAGGCGCTGGGACTGGATGTGCGTACGGTTATCAGTGATGGCAGTCAGCCTGTTGGCCGCGGTATTGGCCCGGCGCTTGAAGCCCGGGATGTGTTACAGGTGCTGCGCAATGATGGTCACGCGCCGCAGGATCTGCGCGAAAAGTCACTACAGCTGGCCGGTATTCTGCTGGAAATGGCGGGTAAAGTTGCGGATGGTCAGGGCTATGAGCTGGCGCAAAGTACGTTGCTCAGTGGTGCGGCCATGCAAAAATTTGAAGCTATCTGTCAGGCTCAGGGCGGATTTCATGAGCCACAGATGGCTGAATTCCGTCATTGTGTCCGGGCGGAGAAAAAAGGCGTCGTTTCTTATTTCAATAACCGCTTTCTGGCCAAGCTGGCATCGCTGGCCGGGGCTCCAAATGCAAAGGCTGCGGGCATTGAACTGCATGTAGCGTCAGGAGACGTTATCGATTGCGGGGCACCTTTATTTACTCTCTATGCTGAAGCCCCGGGAGAGCTGGCCTACGCTCTGGAGTTTCTTGATGGTCATACTGATGTGATCCGTATTGAAGAGGAAGTCGTATGACGAACGGAAATATAAGCGCTCAGGCGGCTGCTGAATCATCAGTAAAGCGCACCTGTATTCTGTCTCTTGATGGCCATGAGTCGCTGGCACGGTCGCTGGCAATGCAGCTGACAAATGCCGGACGAGAGTGTCAGGTACTGGCACTGGAGAGCCGCCATTTTCCCGATGGTGAGCTGTATTTTAACCTGCCGCAGGATATGGCCGGTGCCGATGTGATTGTGGTCTGCCATCTGCATCAGCCCAGCGATAAAACGCTGGCTTTGTGGTTTATGGCCCATCATCTGCGCGATATGGGCGTGGCCCGCGTTGGACTGGTGGCACCGTATCTGGCCTATATGCGTCAGGATATCCGCTTTCAGCCGGGCGAATGTCTGACATCGAAATATTTTGCCGAACTGATTAACCAGAGTTTCGATTATTTAATTACCGTCGATCCGCATCTGCACCGCTATAAATCCCTCAGTGAGATTTACCGTATTCCTGCGGTGGCTTTGCATGCGACCGATTTAATCGGTGACTATCTGAAAAATCAGGTCAGAAACCCATTGGTCGTCGGGCCGGATGAAGAAAGTGAACAATGGGCCAGTGAAGTAGCCGGCGTGGCCGGATGCGAATTTCTGGTGCTGCGTAAAACACGTTCCGGCGACCGTGATGTGGTGATCCATATCCCGGATGTGCAGAAATATTCTGAACATCAGCCGGTGCTGGTGGATGACATTATTTCTACCGGGCGCACCATGTTGCGTACCGCGGAAGAACTGGTGGCGCAGGGGTTGAATCCACCTCTGTGTATTGGTGTGCATGCGGTTTTTTCGCAGGGAGAAAATGGCAATCCCGGTGCCGAAGAAGAAATGTTGGCCGGCCCGGTTGCAGGCATAGTGACCTGCAATTGCATTCCGCACACCAGCAACGCAATTGATATTACACCGCTGCTTTGTAATGAATTACTGAGCATGTTGCAAAAACCGCTGGCCTGAAGGCGAACAGCAAAGATGGCCTTACGGGCCCAGCATGGAGAAAACTGATGAGTCTTAATCTTTACCAGAAACTCAGCCAGCAGTATCAACAGAAAGAAATCGAAGCGGAAGCCCGGCAACACCGGGAATACGACGAGGAATTTGCTGCCTGGGCGGAAGGGTGTGGGGTGGTTAAACATACTGCAGCTACACAATTGCAGGTGTTTGAACTGGCTACCGCCCTCGAGGAAGGTGGTCTCATTCAAAGCAAGGCAGACTGTTACCGTACGCTGACGGCGCTGGATCAGCTTACTAACCAGGCGATGTGGCTGGTGGTCCATATGACCTACACCAAACACGTATTCCTGGATGGCCGCGATCTGGTCGCGGAGGATTTCAAACGCGATCCACAAGGGCATACCGGTGGATCACTGAATATGGTGCCGGCTTATGCGGCATTAATGGCGGTCAATACGCTTACAGGCCAACATCGTGACTGGCTGATGGGACAGGGGCATTGTGTGGCTGCTATTGATGCCCTGCAATTGCTGACAGGTACTGCGCTGCCAGAGCGTAAAAAAGAATATGGGCTGAGCGACGAAGGACTCAGTCGCTTCGTGCAGGATTTTTATAATTACCGCGTACGCCCGGATGGTAAGCCTCTGTCGCCACTAGGCAGTCATGTGAATGTTAATACCGCTGGTGCGCGTCTTGAAGGTGGCTATCTGGGCTTTGCCGGGCTGCAGTATGTGCACCAGCCATTACCGGGACAACGACTGGTCGCTTTCTTAAGTGACGGTGCATTTGAAGAGCAGCGTGGCAGCGATTGGGCGGCACGCTGGTGGCGGGCTGAAGACTGTGGTCTGGTCAGTCCGGTGATGATTGCCAATGGCCGTCGCATTGATCAGCGCACAACAGTTGCTCAGCAGGGCGGCAGTGAATGGTTTATGGAGCATCTGAGCAATCAGGGTTTTGCGCCCTTTGTTATTGACGGGCGCGACCCGGCAGCTTTTGTTTGCGCCATTTATTTTATGGAACAGCACCTGAGTAATGCGGCGGAAACCGTGGCCAGCGGTATGGCCAGTTATCCGGTGCCAATGCCTTACTGCATCGCTGAAACAGTTAAGGGTTATGGTTTCCCCGGAGCCGGTACGAACGCCGCTCATGGTTTACCTTTGGGCAGTAATCCGCGCCGTGATTCTGAGGCGCTTGCCTATTTTGTCCGCGGTGCAAAAGCACTGTGGCAGGAGGAAAGTGTCTGGCGTTCAGCTGTTAATGAGCTTAAGCAGCCGAAAGCGCCGCTGCCACCGGTTGCTGTCACCATTAACCGCCATGACCCGCACTGGCAAAAAGATCCGATCGCACCGATGGCAGCGATTGATAATTATTTTATTGATCTTGTCGAAGTAAATCCTCATCTAAGAGTCCGGGTGGGTAATCCGGATGAACTGCGCTCCAACCGCATGAACCAGACGTTGGATCAGCTGAAACACCGTGTTACTGATCCGGAAGAGGGTGTGGCTGAGGCGGTTGATGGCGCAGTAGTTACTGCGCTGAATGAAGAAGCCGTGGTCAGTGCCTGTCTGGCAAATCAGAGCGGTTTAAATCTGGTGGTTTCTTATGAAGCCTTTGCCACAAAAATGCTCGGAGCGTTACGGCAGAGTATTATTTTTGCCCGCCATCAGAAAGAAGCTGACGATCCTGCTCCATGGTTGGGTGTGCCGGTTATCTCGACCTCCCATGTCTGGGAAAACGGAAAGAATGAGCAAAGCCATCAGGACCCGAGTCTGGCGGAAGCTATGCTGGGCGAGATGTCAGATATGTCGCGCGTGGTCTTCCCGGCAGATGGCAATACGGCTATGGCCTGTTTAAAAACCTGTTACGGCGATCTCGGTGTGATCTGGAATATGGTTGTACCGAAATCGGTCTTACCAACCTTTTTTAGCGGTGCCCAGGCAGTGACTCTGGTGCAGGACGGCGCTATTTGTGTACGCGGTAATTGCGCAGCAGATCTGCAGCTGGTGGCCTGCGGGGCGTTCCAGTTACAGCAGGCTTTAAAGGCGTCAGACCGTTTGAAGCAGAAGGGCGTTTCACACTCGCTGATTTACCTGCTCGAACCAGGCCGTTTCAGGGTTCCGCGCGATGGTTATGAATCTGATATTCAGGCGGATCCATCCGTGCTGGACGCCTTGTTCCCGGCACGGGTTCAGCAGCGTGTTTTTATGACTCACACCCGTCCGGAAATTTTATTGGCTCACGCACGTATGCTGGATTTAGGGCCTGCGCATACGGTTGCTCTGGGTTATATCAATCAGGGCGGTACACTGAATACTGAAGCGCTGTTATTCGCCAATCGCTGTACCTGGGCCGATGCTCTGGCAGCGCTTGCCAAACTGAGTGGCCGTGATCCGCTGGAATGGCTGAGTTCGCAGGAGTGGGCGGCGATCTGTGGTGATGGTGATCCGTATGACGTGATTGCTCACCCTTATCCGGAAGGTAAGCTCTGAGTTTATCCTGATTAAAAAAGAAGAATAAAAATGCCGGCTAAGCCGGCATTTTTATTGTCTGAATTTGTCCGGTCGACAGTAGATTTAAGGATCAGGAGTTCGGCATTACTGCCGAAGATTCTTCTCTGCTGTCTGAGCCTGCCGGGTTTTTATACCCATGCTGATTTGGCGATCGATATTCCAGTGCCGGATCATTCATACTCGCCAGACGCAGCTGGGCCATATCGGCGAAATAGTTCTGATACAGTTTCCACGGCCGTTCACTGCCTTGTTTCGGTATCTGATCCTTCACCCGGGCGATATAGCCGGATTGCATATTGATAAATGGCAGACGCTCCATTTCGGCGGAATTGCAACGCGGCGTTACCTGGCGCGCACCTTTTTTATCCATGGCTTTTAACAGGCGGCAAACCCAGCGTGAAATCAGATCCGCTTTTAACGTCCATGACGAATTGGTGTAGCCAAATACCATGGCCAGATTGGGCAGATTTTCAAACATCACACCGCGATAGCTCATACTCTGATTCGGTACGAATACGTCACCATCCACTTTAACCGTCATATTACCAAACATCTGCACTTTGAGGCCGGTGGCGGTAATAATCACATCGGCAGCAAGCGTCTTACCGCTTTTAAGGCGGATGCCATCCGCTGTGAAATGATCAATATGGTCGGTTACCACCTGTGCTTTCCCGGAGCTCATCGCCCTGAACATATCGCCTTCAGGAACTGCACACAGGCGCTCATCCCATGGCGCGTACTTCGGTGTGAAATGCTTCATATCAAAGTCTTTCGGTAAACGGCTTTTGACTGCAAACTGAAGTAATCCGCGTGCGGCACGGGGAAACTTTTTGCAGAAATTATAGAGTGCCAGCGTGATGGATATATTGCGGCCGCGGATAATGCGATAAGCCCATGTCTGTGGCAGAATTTTGCGCAACGCGGAAACCATCGGATCCTGCTGCGGTACGCTGACCACATAGCTGGGTGAACGCTGTAACATGGTTACCTGTTGGGCTTTATCGCACAGCGCCGGTACCAGGGTTACGGCGGTTGCGCCGCTGCCGATGACAACGATTTTTTTACCGGAATAGTCGTAGTTTTCTGGCCAGAATTGCGGGTGAATGATTTCGCCGGAGAATTGCTCACGGCCTTTAAATTCCGGTGTAAATCCTTCCTCGTAACTGTAATAGCCAGTACAGCTGATCAGATAATTGCAGCTGAATAAACGGGTTTCACCGTCATTCAGCTGGGCCGTGATTTGCCATACGGCCAGATCACTTTGCCACTCGGCAGACAGTATTTTATGGCCGAAGCGGATGTGCGGTGTAATGCTGTGTTCATTGGCTGCTTCGCGGATGTAATCACGGATATCGGCACCGTCGGCAATGCCTTTGCGGTTGGTCCACGGCTTGAATTCGTAACCCAGGGTAAACATGTCAGAATCAGAGCGTATGCCTGGATAGCGGAAAATATCCCAGGTGCCGCCGATGGCATCGCGCCCTTCAAATATTGCGAAGGATTTCTCCGGGCATTCTTTGCTCAGGTGACAGGCTGCCCCGATGCCGGATAAGCCCGCGCCAATAATGATTACATCAAAATATTCGTTTGCCATTTTATGTCCTCCCTGCGGAGTCTTTTTTATTATGGCTGCCACTGTCGGCGAGAACGCCCGATGAAAACAGGTTCCGTGCTGTCATTATCTGTATGAATCACGGTGCTTATCCGGCATACAGTTGCAGTATTAACTGCGGCCGTGAGCATGAGTTCTCTTTGGCTCAGGCTATTGCAGTCTGAATTTTCTGGTTCAGAACGGTAGGTGAGCTAACTTCTTAGTAGCGTTGTAACGATGAAGAAGGCAGGGACAGCAGAAGTCAGGTTGGCGTAAATAAGGGGGTTTTATTCGGCCATGGCGGGAAATGAGCTGTTTATTCAGTATCTGCTTTCTGCCAGCTGAATAAACTCAGATCGATGCGCAGGCTATCGCTGACGGTCACTCCCTCGCTTTCCAGCAAGGCACGCTGCTTTTCACCGGCGTCGCCCGGCAGGCTGATTTTGCCCTGAGCGTTAATGACCCTGTGCCATGGCAGGCGGCTGTCCTGGGGAAGTTGCTTCAGTACCTGGCCTGCCCAGCGGGCGCGACGGCTGAATCCGGCGAGGGCTGCCAGCTGACCGTAGGTAATGACATAGCCAGCGGGAATGCCCGCCAGTGCCGTGTACAGACGCTGGCGGGCATCGGTCTGAGCATTCGTTGAGTCAGTCATTGTCTGTTCCTGAATGACGGATGCATCAGACCTGACGATTACAGGCGCAGACCACCGTCGACTTCAATGATGCGGCCGGACATATAGTCGTTGGCCAGCAGGAAGACTGCCGCATCACCGATTTCATCCGGGCTGCCCATGCGGCCAGCCGGAATACCGGCACAGATTTTCTCCAGTGCTTCCGGTTTCATGCTGGCAGTCATTTCGGTTGCGATAAAGCCCGGAGCAATAGCGTTGGCACGGATATTATAGCGTGCCAGTTCCTTTGCCCAGGTCACCGCCATCGCTGCTACACCGGCTTTGGCGGCAGAATAGTTGGTCTGACCGAAGTTACCGGCACGGGCGATGCTGGAAATGTTAATGATGCAGCCACCTTCATTGGTTTTTATCATCTGTTCAGCCGCTTCACGACCACACAGGAATACACCGGTCAGGTTCACATCGATGACGGCCTGCCACTGTGCCAGTGACATTTTTTTCACTTCACCGTCTTTGGCTTTGATCATCAGACCGTCACGCAGAATACCGGCGTTGTTGATCAGGCCGTGCAGACCGCCCATTTGCGCGCTGACTGCCTGAAACGTCTGTTCTACCTGAGCTTCATCCGCTACGTTGCAGACAAAAGTAGCTGCCTTACTGCCTGCTGCTTCTACCTGAGCTTTGGTTTCGTCCATATGTTCCTGATTCAGGTCGATGACAGCGATCTGGGCGCCTTCTTTCGCCAGATGCACGGCCATAGCACGACCCAGGCCCTGGCCTGATCCGGTAATAGCGATCACTTTATTCTGCAGCTTCATAGCAAGCTCCTTAGCGGGTTGTTCTAAATGGGTGTGTTTTAACCGGTGTTTGCGGCCGGTTATATCTACAGGTCATTGAGGTTTGACCCGGATTAACTCTGCTTCTGAGGAGTCAGTAGTTTACCGTACGTAGTTGTGGCGCAGAGTATAGGGCGGCGTGGCCTGTTTTGATACAAGATCAAGGTGGAATGGCGGAGCCACTGAAAGAAATACCTCTTTTGTATGACGATCAGACAAGCGCGCTTTCATTGAATGGCGCTTTCAATGAGTGGGGCTTTCAGTGAACGGTGCTGGCGTACCATATCGGAGCGAGGCGTTCTGGGATTCAGCTGATGATCAGGCTGAAGCCTGTCATGGCGTCCGGCAGACAGCCGCCTTTCGGTGGCTGCACCACAGGTTTATTACAAGACCTTCTGCCAGAACATGGCGCGGCCCATTTCCGGGTCCAGCTGGTAGTTGGCGAAGCCCATGTCTGTGTAGACTTTCTGCGCTGTGGTGTTGCCTTCCAGCACTTCCAGTGTGAGCTTGCCACAGCCTTTGATCAGTGCCAGCTCCTCTGCTTTGGCCAAGATACGTTTGGCCAGACCCTGACCCCGGAAGCCGGCACTGACGATGACATCATGAATGTTCAGGATGGGTTTGCAGGTGAAGGTTGAAAAGCTGTCGATGGCGATCAGCAAGGCTGCCGGATAATCATTCACAAACGCCAGAATGACATGCAGATTGCTGCGCGACTGCAGTTCTGCAATCAGGTTCTGCTGACTGTATTCCGGCAGGCCTTCACCACCGCCGGTATCGCCGTGAGCGTATTCGGTCAGCAGATCCAGTACGGCCTGGCCGTGTTCCGGTTGCGAAAGGTCGCTGATAATAATGTCTTCCATCTGAATCGTCCTGGCAGGTCATAAAATAATCAGATAGCAGTGTAACACTGGTCATTGCTATTAATACTGTGTTTTTAGTGCGGATTGTCCCTGTCGTGGATAAATACCTGAGCTTTATCACGACGGCTGACGTGCAGAAACAGGACTGTTTTGGACACAACATAAACAGCAGTTGCCAGGTGACTCACTGGTCGTGGTATTTGTGAACGTGATGAAAGCAGTAACAAGGGGGGGGGGCAGCAGCGCTATTGTTTCAACAGTGTATTTAATCTTGATCAGTGGAGCGGACTGGTTAGCAGAAATAACACTAAAGTCCACACAGTATTGTTCAGATTGAATAATGACTTTGTTATTTTGTTTAAAAACGACTCAAATAATTCGTCCTGTGTCGCTGGTGGAATAATGTACAGAATGAAAGTCCGTATGATTTCCCCATCCAAATTGATCACGGGGAATTACTATGAAAAAAATAATGTTTATAGTCTTGTCATCAGTTTTTGCGGCAGTGCAGCCAGTATCTGCAACAGAACAAATCACCTTAACCTCCCTTGATTGGCCTCCTTTTTCTTCTCCTGCTATTACCGGTGGTGGTATGACCAGCTTGATTGTTAAACAGGCATTCGCCCGCGTTGGTTATGAGCTTAACGTCGAGGTCGAGCCCTGGAGTACAGCGGTTGCCCGCGCCGAAAATACCGAAGAAGTTGCCGGTTATTTCCCCGCCTATTATTCGGAAGAACGTGCTAAAAAGTGCGTATTTTCCGATGAAATCGGTACCAGTCTGGTGGGCTTTGCCAAACGTAATGGTGAGGAATATCACACCAGTTTAGAAGCGTTGGCGGAGCATGTTGTTGGCGTGGTCAGTGGTTATGCTAATGAAGAAAATTTTGACAGTGCCGTGTCTGACGGACGTATCCCCGTAGTTAAATCCGGTAATGACGTTGAGAATATCCATCAGCTGCTGGATGGGCGGGTTGATCTTGCTGTCGTCGATAAACGCGTCATGAATTATCTGGTCAGCAACGATAAAACCCTGAACGAATATAAAGGCAAGGTGAAGTTTGATCCGGCCGGATTAAAAATGCACGGTCTGTACGTATGTTTTACTGGTTCCCGTTCTGGCGAATACGCGCAGGCTCTGGCCCGCGGTCTGAAGTCGCTGGACCCTATGGGCTTTGGTCTGGCCAATGATCCTATGTACCGTAATCGTATGAATAAATAACAGGACACCCGACGGCAGAAACCTGTCCAGAAACAACGCTCCAGAAACAATGTCCGGGAAATAATGTAACGCTGCGGCACGGATGCCGCCCGCGCAGATGAGCTGATACGCTATTTTTAGCCTGGCTTATTGTTTGTCCGGATCGTTTATATCGACAATTAACCAGGCGAAATAAGCGACAGCCGCTGTCGGCAACAGAAAGAATTTCCCATACCAGTAACCACTGTCGCTGCCAAGAAAGGTGGCAACCGGCAATAGCGTCAGCATGGCTGTTACAAACAGCACGTAAATAAATCTTGGTAAATGCCAGCGTAAATGTTCTGGCGTATGGCTTTCGCGGCTGAACGCCCAGCGCCGCCATAAAGTGGATAACATAAATACGCTGATGCCAAAGGCGATCAGTAAGCCCCAATCCAGTAATCCCAGTTCGCTGATCTGGCAATGCGGCAGGCAAGTGAACATGGTTGGCGGATCTCCGTTTTGGTTCGTTCCCTGAACCATAAATTCAGCACTGGCCGACGTTACACGCTGTCAGTTGCAGTTGTCAGCCAGCGGGGAAAAACTCACGCAGAGAGTTCTGATAAGTCTGCTTAAGCACATCGGCAATCGGCAGGTCTTTTACCTCAGCAATTTTTTCCGCGACAAAAGGCAGGAATTTCGGTGCATTTTCAATACCGCGGTAAGGGATAGGGGTAAGGAAAGGTGCATCGGTTTCCAGCAGCAGATTCTCCATTGGCGTTGCGGCAACGACTTCACGCACGTTGTCGGCTTTATTAAAGGTAACAATGCCATTAATACCCAGACAGAAACCCAGCTCAATAGCGACCTGTGCCAGCTCCATGCCTGAGGTAAAGCTGTGCACCACTCCTTTGCGTTTCATTTGTGGTGCGTATTCACGCAGGATGGCCATGGTGTCGTCATCGGCTTCACGGGTGTGAATCACCACCGGCAGATCGCATTCCACGGCCAGCGCCAGTTGTTGCGCAAATACTTTACGCTGTACTTCACGGTCGCAGTGATCGTAAAAATAATCGAGACCGATTTCACCGATGGCAGTCACTTTTTCATGGATAGCGTGGGTGCGGATATAGGCTGTGGTAGCGTCGCTGAACAGTGCCGCTTCATGCGGATGAACGCCAAGGGTGGCATAGACGTCGGCGTGAGCTTCTGCCAGTGCCAGCGCGCTGGGCATATTGTCCGGCTCAACACTGATGGTCATAAAGCGTTCGACGCCAATATCCCGCGCTGCCTGCAAAATTTCCGCAGGAGAGCCTTCTTTCAGGTAATCGAGGTGGAAGTGGGTTTCAATGATCGGCAGTCCGTACTGCACGATGTCGCGGCGCTTTTTCTTGCTCATAACCAATCAGATAAACAATGTGTGGAGCACACATTGTACCTGATCACAGCCCTGCTTGCGCAGGGCCTGAGCGAGTGGAGTTATCGGCCTTCAGTGAAACACGTTGTCAATTTCGCCATGCAGTGCCTGCTTTGCTCCCAGCATCATGGGGGTGCCGCTGGCACCCAGCAGCGCGTCAAAGTTCAGCGTCAGAATGCGCTGAATATCATCTTTTAAACTGAAATCTTTCGCGGTGGCGGAGCGCAGCCAGTGGCGCGACAGATTCATGCCTTTGTGAAAGCCCTGTAAGCGCATCAGCAGCTGGTCTTTAAGGCTCAGGTTCTGCCAGTTGCCGTAATGCTGCAGCAGATCATCGCTTAACAGCAGCCCATGACGTTCCAGCAACAGGACAGCTTGTGAGCGCCGGCTGTGCTCTAACTTCAGCAGACGGGCACCGGCGATGGGTAAGGGAGCATCTTCTTTGAGAATGTTGTGGCGTGGTTTATCAACCTGGCCGGGTAATGCCCACAGTGCGGCGTAGTAGCGGCTGCGGTAATAGTGTTCGTCGGCGGTTGGTTCATCACCGAGACGCAGCACATGCGCGATCCGGCCGAGATACTGCAGGTTACGCTCCTGCAGTGGCGACAGGCGCACCGGGTTAATCAGCGTCAGCTGGTGGCCATCGCGCACAATCACCATATTACGGCGGTGATCGTTACCATAGCCCGGCATTTCTCCCTGTACCCAGTAAACATCGTTGTACAGCGCCTGAATGCGGCCTCGTTCCATGACGTTTGCCGGGCGCAGAGCCTCGGTCTGAGCGCCTGCGGCATGTGCCATGGCAACTGCATCAGTACTTTTTCCGGCGGTATTCGTGGTGCTGCGCGTTGCGCGCACTTTACGTCCATGTTGGCTGGCTTCATCTGAGAGCAGAGTCGGCATAGTGAATTTCCTTGCTGAGACTGTGCTTTGAGCACATCAATCTGGCTATGGTATTCACTATGGGACAGCGTATTTGTGAAATGTGACAAAATTTGTCACGCAAATAGTCTGTTGTGACGAATTTTGTCATGGGTGGTGGTCGTATCAGGCCAGCAGTGAAAGAAATGGCAGGAAATCACAGACAGACAAGCCAGTCACCAGCGCTGGTTGCGGGTTGCACTTTTCTGATCCGGATCTGTCAGGAAGCCACAGGCCCGTCGTCTGGCAGCAGATCCTGCAGTTGTTCAATACCTTCAACCACATCATCCGGCTGGCGGAAGTAGGCGACGTGGTACATGGCTTCACCTTCCTGTACCAATGGGATGTTCTGCTTGCCGATAATGATGCCGTCGTTCCTGCTGACCACCTCATCGAGCAGTTTGCCGAAGGGGTCGCGGATACAGGCCAGGGTTTCGCCGGCTTCGACGTAGTCGCCCAGTTGCTTCAGATGCTGCACAAAACCACTGTCAGTGGCGCGCAGCCAGCTGCTGGTGCGGGCGGTGACTGGTTCGATCTGTTGTTTGCGGCTGCGGCTCTGCGGCAGCATGCCCAGATGGCGCATTACATTCAGCGTGCCACGTTCACCGGCGCGGATACACAGTTCGTCATAACGCAGCGCTTCGCCTGCTTCATACAACAGGATTTTAACGCCCATCTCATTGGCCGATTCACGCAGTGAGCCGTCGCGCAGGTTCGCATTGAGCAGCACCGGAACGCCGAACGCATGGGCCAGTTCGGAGGTTTCCGGGTCATCCAGATTGGCGCGTATCTGAGGCAGATTTGAGCGGTGAATCGCACCGGTATGGAAGTCGATGCCATAGTCGCACTGACTGACAATTTCCTGCAGAAACAGGTGTGCCATGCGTCCGGCCAGTGAGCCTTTTTCGCTGCCGGGAAACGAGCGGTTCAGATCGCGGCGGTCAGGCAGATAGCGACTCTGATTGAGCACGCCATATACGTTTACCATGGGAACAGCGATCACGGTGCCGCGCAGTTTACTGAACTGACGGGAGTTGATCAGGCGCTGAATGATTTCGATGCCATTCAGTTCATCACCATGAATCGCGGCGCTGAGGAAGAGTACGGGGCCAGGTTTGCGTCCGCGTTTTACATAAACAGGTACTGACATAGCGGTATCTGTATAGAGCTTCCCGGCCGGCATTTCTATCTGCCGGGTTTCCCCCGGTTCAATGCTGATACCAGCGATGGTGATCGCGGTTGCTGTGTGGTTGTCACGTCCGGCGTTTGTGTCGGCCATATTTGGCTCGCCCCTTATGAATCGTTATGCCTGCAATAACGATTATTATAAGCATGACTCATAAGGGGCGCTAAGACTTAGTCGCACAAGCGCTTACTCTCCGCATCTCCGCATATCCCGACCGGTGTAAAAGGGGAGTCCGCCCCGGTCAGTGAAAGTCAGTGCAGGGAATCAGGCACCGCTGACTTCTTTGCGGTGATCCGGATCGAGGCACTCAGCTTCTTCGTGCGGCAGACCTGCTGCCAGTGTGCCGTTCAGATAATCTGCGATCGCTTTCAGCGGGTCGGTTTCTGAGGTGGTGATCAGTTTGGTATCACGCTCGGCCAGGCGCCGGGTAACCCCTTCTCCTGCCGAGCCACAGATAGCGACATCGACGCTGTGAAGAGGGTGGCGCTCACCGTTACCCCGCACATGCCATTCATGCAGGCTGCCAGGCTTCGTCAGGCGGATGCTCCACACCAGTTCCGGTTCTGCGCCGTTAACGGCATAGACATCCCAGTTAACGGTGCGCCCGGCATGGCCGGATACCGTTCCGTTCTTCAATACTGCAACCGCGATCAGTGGCGTTGTCATACTGTACCCTCCGTTATATCCATACACTTTTTCAGGTTACTGAGTGTATCGTGGCTTTTTGTGCAAATCTTGATCAGTGTCAGGCTGATCTTCAGCTATGAGTCGTCCGGATGCGGCACAGCGCCGCAGCTGTGCAGAAAAGAAGGCTCCGACAGGCTGGCGGTACGCAGACCGTTATCGCCGGGAAGTCGGTGAATGCGGTTCTGAGTTCAGCGCCGATCAGTTACAATCGCTCTTTTGGTTCAGGATTGCGGGTTTATGACGCAGGGGTTTGTCCATCTCAGGGTTCATTCTGAGTACTCGCTGTATGACAGCACCATCCGGGTAAAGAAACTGATCGGCAAAGCATCGGATCTCGGCATGCCAGCTCTGGCATTGACCGATCAGATGAATATGTACGCTCTGGTCAAGTTCTATAAAGGGTGCCTGGGGGCTGGGATTAAACCGATTCTCGGTGCTGACCTGTGGCTGGAAAACCCGGAAGACATGACTCAGCCGTTCCGCGTGACCGCACTGTGTCAGAATTCTGATGGCTATCTCGGTCTGCGCGAACTGATTTCCCGTGGCTATGCGGAAAACCAGCACTACGATCTGGCCATACTTAAAAAAGAATGGCTGTTCGAGAAAAACGATGGCCTTATTCTGCTGTCCGGTGGCCGTGATGGTGATATTGGTCAGCGTTTAATTAAAGGCAAGGTTGAGGCTGCTGAGCAGCTGGCGCAGGAATATCAGCAGCATTTTGGTGACCGCTTTTATTTTGAGGTACAGCGTACCGGTCGCCCCGGCGATGAAACTCTGGTCAAGGCTGGTCTGGCCATGGCGCATTCTTTTGGTATTCCGCTGGTCGCTACCAACGATGTACGCTTTATCAAAGCCGATGATTTTGAGGCCCACGAAACCCGGGTATCCATCGGTCAGGGCTATGCGCTGGATGATAAACGCCGTCCGCGTAAATATTCCGATCAGCAGTACTTCCGCTCAGCGGAAGAAATGACGGAGCTGTTCCGTGACATTCCCTCGGCAATCGAAAATACCGTCGAAATTGCCAAACGCTGTTCAGTTGAAGTACTTCTGGGTACTTACTTTCTGCCGGATTATCCGATTCCGGATGGCATGGATGAAGATGATTTTTTCCGCAAAATTTCCGAAGTGGGCCTGGAAGAACGTCTGGACGTTATTCTGGCGGGTATTCCCAAAGATTCCCCTGAATATGCGGAAAAACGTAAACCTTACGACGAACGCTTAAAATTTGAGCTGGATATTATTATCCAGATGGGGTTCCCCGGTTACTTCCTGATCGTGATGGACTTCATTCAGTGGGCCAAGGATCACGATATTCCGGTTGGTCCGGGGCGGGGGTCCGGTGCCGGCTCGCTGGTGGCTTATGCACAGAAAATTACGGACCTTGATCCGCTGGAATACGATCTGCTGTTCGAACGATTCCTGAACCCGGAACGGGTATCCATGCCCGACTTTGATATCGACTTCTGTATGGAAGATCGGGAAAAAGTAATCGCTTACGTAGCGGATAACTATGGTCGTGAAGCGGTATCGCAGATTGTAACTTTCGGTACCATGGCGGCTAAGGCGGTGGTGCGGGACGTGGCCCGGGCTCAGGGTAAATCGTTTGGTCTGGCGGATAAATTATCCAAGTTAATTCCCGGTGACCCGGGCATGACGCTGGAAAAAGCGCTGGAAAGTGAAGCGCTGTTAAAAGAATTTCTCGACGAAGATGAAGAAGCCCAGGAAATCTGGGAAATGGCGCTTAAGCTCGAAGGTATTGCCCGTCAGACCGGTAAGCACGCCGGTGGTGTGGTGATTGCGCCAACCAAATTAACCGATTTTTCAGCCACCGCCTGTGAAGCGGATGGTACCGGTCTGGTTACTCAGTTCGATAAAAACGACGTAGAAGAAGCCGGCCTGGTGAAGTTCGACTTCCTCGGTCTGCGTACGCTGACCATTATTGACTGGGCACTGGAAACGATTAATAAAAAGCAGGAAAAACTGGGCCTGCCAGCAATTGACATTGCCCATATTCCGCTGGATGACCAGCCGTCCTATGACCTGTTAAAGGCAGCGAAAACCACCGCCGTATTCCAGCTTGAATCCCGGGGTATGAAAGATCTTATCCGCCGTCTGCAGCCGGATAACATCGAAGATATGATCGCACTGGTGGCGCTGTTCCGTCCGGGACCGCTGGAATCCGGCATGGTGGACGACTTTATTAACCGGAAGCACGGTCGCGCTCAGGTGGCGTACCCGCATCCGGATTTCCAGCATGAAAACCTGAAAGAAATTCTCGAACCGACGTACGGCGTTATCGTTTATCAGGAACAGGTAATGCAGATCGCCCAGGCGCTGTCGGGCTATACCCTCGGTGGTGCGGATATGCTGCGCCGGGCAATGGGTAAGAAGAAACCGGAAGAAATGGCCAAACAGCGGGATACGTTCCGTGAAGGGGCTATATCGCAGGGTGTTGATCCTGAGCTGGCGATGAAAATCTTCGACCTGGTGGAAAAATTCGCCGGTTACGGTTTTAACAAATCCCACTCTGCTGCATACGCCGTGGTGTCCTATCAGACGCTGTGGCTGAAACAGCATTATCCGGCGCCATTTATGGCTGCGGTTCTGACCTCCGATATGCAGAACACGGATAAAGTCGTGACCTTTATCGAAGAATGTCGCGAGATGGAACTGGAGATCATCCTGCCGGATGTTAACCAGAGTCACTATGGTTTTACGGTGAATGATGACGGTGCAATCGTTTACGGTCTTGGCGCGGTTAAAGGCGTGGGTGAAGGACCGATTGATGCCATTGAAGCTGGCCGCAAGGATGGCCCTTACCGTGATCTGTTTGATTTCTGTCAGCGCGTAGACGGCAAAAAAATTAATAAACGTGTGCTTGAAGCACTGGTACGTTGTGGCGCCTTTGACCGGCTGGAGCGCTCTGCACCGCGGGCCGTATTAATGGCCAGCATTGAAGATGCGATGAAAAGTGCTGGTCAGTCTGCGGCGAATGAAGCTGCAGGTATGATGGACCTGTTTGGTGAAGTACAGGCAGAAGAGGCTGAAACATCGGACCCGTACGAACGTTTCCGGGGCCTGCGTGAGTGGTCACTGAAAGAGCGTTTACAGGGAGAAAAAGACACGCTGGGGCTGTTTGTTACCGGCCATCCATTCGATGAATACGAAGCAGAAGTGCGCAAATTAGTGCCGACTAAACTGTCGCAGCTGCAGGAAGCGAAAGCACCACAGAAACTTGCCGGACTGGTGGTGGATATGCGCGTTATGAAGAATAAGCGTGGCGACAATATGTGTTTCGCGACACTGGATGACCGTACCGGCCGGGTCGAAGTGGCGCTCTTTTCGGATGTCTATGAACAGGTGCGGGAAGTCGTCGAAAAAGATCGCGTGCTGGTGGTTGAAGCTCAGATCTCTCACGACGATTATTCCGGTGGACTGAAAGCAACCGGACGCAGTGCCATGGAAATCAGTCAGGCACGACTGACGTTTGCCAAAGCGATCCGTATCAAAGTAGACGGCGAACAGCCGGAAGATCAGTTCTGTAATGGTCTGAAACAGGTGCTGGATCTGATGCAGGATGGCTGCCCGATTGTGCTGGATTTCTGTAACAGCGTTGCCCGCTGCGATATCAGACTTGGTGATGGCTGGCGGGTGAACCCGTCTGACGACCTGCTGCAGGAATTACGCTACGCCTACGGTGATGAATCTGTGGAACTGGTTTTTCACTGAGGTGGTATTGGCTGAAAAGAGTTGCGTGCTGTTGTTGCGCTGCTCTTTTCAGAATTTTTAACGTCTTTTTCGCTTTGATCCTTTCCATTTTCTTTGTCTTTTCCTTTTTCTTTTCCCTTCCACTTGAAGGAAGAGCAGGCTTATTGTGTTCCACGTATTTTTCCTGATTCTGTCCGCGATTACTTTCTGACTTCTGACTTCTGACTTCTGACTTCTGACTTCTGACTTCTGACTTTAGCTGGGAATAACAGAAGACTGCTTTAAGCAAGAATCCATCCTGCACTGAATTTTTTCACTGGTTAACAGTCCTACCCGTAATATGTCAACGGCGGGTAATTCATTGAATCCCCTGAAGCTCCGGCTCCCGTCTGTGGTAAATGACATTGCGGAGCAGACAAGGGCAGGAGGTATGGTTATGTTGTTAACAAAATCGCGTATGTCATCGTTCACTGGCTGGGTTGCAGTGCTGGCTGCAGCACTTGCCTTCAGTGCTGCACCCGCTCAGGCATCTCAGGATAAATATTCAGCGGCGCTGGAGGAATTTCACAAAGCGGCGGAGTCGCAGGAATTCTTTGATGAGTCGTATGGTTACGCTTTGTTTCCGACCGTAGGTAAAGGAGGTATCGGTATCGGTGCAGCCTATGGTTCCGGACGTGTTTACCGTGGCGGTGAGTATGTTGGTAACTCAAAATTGACGCAGCTGTCGATTGGTTTTCAGTTGGGTGGTCAGGCCTGCAGCGAAATTATCTTTTTTAAAGATAAAAAGGCTTACGATAAATTTACCGATGGTAATTTCGAATTCGGAGCAGAAGCCTCGGCCGTTGCTGTGACCGTTGGTGCTAATGCCAAAGCCAGTACGAGTGGTAATTCCGCCGGCGCCGGTCGTCATAATGGTGGCCAGACAGCGTCGGCGTCATACATCAATGGTATGGCAACCTTTACCGCAGCCAAAGGTGGCCTGATGTATGAGGCCGCCCTGGCCGGGCAATCCTTCAGTTATGAAGATAAGTGAACGTACCGGATAATTTTATGGTCAGAATAAGGCGGCTTTGCCGCCTTATTTTTTGTCTGCGATTCCTGTTTTTTGCATGTCTGGCACTATTCAATAAAGGACGGTAGTAAAGGCTTGTAGTAAAGGGCTTCTAGTAAAGGGCGATAGCTGTCTGAACTCAGGCCGCCCTGTGCAACCGGAAGACACAAACGGTGCATAGGGCACATAGTGTAAGGTCCGGAGTCAGGTCTTACTGTTGTGAAGTATGGGAAGGGAAAGGAAGGGAACCGAGCAAAACAGGACCAGGCAGAACAGAACATAAAGCCAGATGGAAACCGGCATGGATAAAGTATTTAGGAGCCCGGAAGCAGGCGACAGTAAATAGCCAGGATGACCAGCTCTGTACCCGGACGCACGATCTGTCCGGGCTTTATCGACTGTTTGCCTTACGGTGTTTCTTAAAGCGAAACGAATTATTTGCCTTTCAGCTTTTTCATAAAGTCGACAAAGTGTGGCTGAAACTCGCTGAACAGGTCGTGGCCTTTATTTTCCAGCATAACTTCACTGAACAGTTTCAAACCAACAGCGAGAGAANTTGCTTCACGTTCATTGAGGTCATCCCGTTGCTTCATCAGTTCGACAATCTTCAGAATGTCATCGTGATTACCGGTTTCAAAAACCAGGGGAGCTTCGTGAGTGGAAGGATCGCCTTTGGCATCACTGAGGTGTTCCACTGTGATGCGGTATTGGTGTTGTTTCATCGTATCTCCTGTTTTTTTAACAGAGGTTAGCGGTGTTTAAACAGTGGCATATGTATGGGAGTCACGCATACGCCAGAAATAACAAACCGGCACTGACAGAAACTGTCGCGCCGGTTCTTAACATGCCTGCATTGCCCGGTTTTAGCGCTGATCCAATGCTGCCGGAGCATTTACCGGCAGAATCAGTGCTGGGCCTGTGCCTGAGATCAGGCTTTCAGTGCAGCGGCAATCACCTCAGTATACGGGGTGGTAGGCTGACCAGTCAGGGAACTCAGTGTTTTACCTTCATCAAACAGGCCGCCTTTTTCTGCACCTGCATCAGAATCAGCCAGCATAGCAGCGATGCCGTCAGGTAAGCCTGCTGCAATCAGAGCATCGTTGAAATCTTTTTCAGCCATGTTCTGGTAAATCACTTCTTTACCGGATTGTTTGGCAATTTCNGCGGCAAATTCAGCCAANGTGTAGCTGTCATCACCGGACAANTCATAAGTTTTACCTTCGTGACCATCGCTGGTCAGTACCGCNGCAGCNGCNGCNGCNTAGTCNGCNCGGGCGGCTGAGCTGATNCGGCCTTCACCGGCAGCACCCAGGAATACGCCGTATTCCAGAGCTGNTGGAATAGAAGCCGCATAGTTTTCGGTGTACCAGCCGTTACGCAGCAGAACGTAGTTCAGACCGGAAGCCGCCAGTGCAGCTTCAGTTGCACGGTGTTCTTCACCCAGACCCAGNGGGGTGGNGTCTGNACGCAGGATNCTGGTGTAAGCCAACAGNTTAACGCCGGCTTTTTTCGCCGCGTCGATCACGTTCTGGTGCTGAGGNGCACGTTGACCTACTTCGCTGGAAGAGATCAGCAGCAGACGNTCAGTACCTTCAAANGCTGCTTCCAGAGTTTCTGGTTTGGTGTAGTCNGCAGCTTTTACGTTAACGCCAAGTGCTGCCAGGTCTGCTGCTTTTTCTGGTGAACGTACCGCTGCAGTGATTTCAGCAGCAGGAGTGGTTTTCAGCAGNGCTTCAATAACAAGGTGACCTAATTGGCCGGTCGCGCCAGTAACAGTAATCATGATGTATCTCCAGATGTTCTGTGATGTGTTTGTCTATGTTGTTTGTGACTGTCATTTAACAGATGACTTCATACTAGTNCNTATGCTAACTTTTAGTAAGTACNTACAAAAAAGTAAGTAAGGGNTTTTTCATGAAAGAGGTAAAAAAAGACCAGCGGAAGGCCACGTTAAGTGAGAAGNTCGAGAGGGGNGATCTCTTCGCAAGTCCTTGTCCTTCAAGGGAAATTTTGAAACACGTATGCAGTCGTTGGGGGGTTCTGATCCTGATTGCTTTGCGCAGCGGAACACACAGGTTCAGCGAATTGCGCCGCAAAATGGATGGCGTCAGCGAAAAAATGCTGGCTCAAAGCCTCCATGCTTTAGTAGANGACGGATTCGTTGTCAGAGTNCAATACCCNGTGGTGCCACCCTTTGTGGAATACAGCCTGACCGATGCCGGTGAAGAGGTAGCGGCAAAAGTAGCTGANCTGGCAGACTGGATNGAAGTGAANACGCCAGAGGTTATTACCCGTCGNGCGGAACTGGCNGANCAGGAAGNCTGACGCTATTGCTTTGTTGTTATGTGNCCNNCGGGCTGGCTGTGNGGGNCTGCAGACTGCNGTCATTANTAACCGNCTGTCCCGATATTCAGCCGGTCATACAATAAATTACGGAGTTGAGANCTTGGTATTGTTAAAGTGCTCATTCAGCGTTCCTGAANGATTGCTGAGAGATTGCTGACGGCACGGAGGTATCAGCATGAAGCCCGATACGAAGCTGAATTATCTTGAGTTTGCGACGCTGGATATTAACGCCAGTAAATGCTTTTTTACTCAGGTTTTTAACTGGTATTTTACCGACTACGGCGACTCTTATGCCGCCTTTTTTGCGGGTGAAGCAGGCCTCGATGGTGGCTTCTTTGCCCTTGATCCGGGCCAGCAATATTCCCCGGGCAGCCACGTTCTGCCGGTGTTTTACAGCGCTGATCTGACTGAGACGCAACAGAAAGTTATTCAGGCCGGCGGCGTTATTACCCGCCCGGTGTTTACTTTCCCGGGGGGAAGACGCTTTCACTTCCGCGAGCCGGGAGGCAACGAGCTCGCTGTATGGAGTGAGTGTCTGGAGTGACTGTCTGGAGTGACTGTCTGGAGAGACGCAGAGCACTGAACGTGGAAAACTGGCGCAAAAAATAAAAGTGAAAGAACAGACGGCAAGGGCATAAGCCAAACGGCTGTTTCTGAAAGAACACCAACCAGATAAGGTCCTCACATCCGCTATGCAACACGATTTCTGGCATGACAAATGGGAACGGATGGAAATTGGTTTTCATCTGAATGAAGAAAATAAAATGCTGCTCAAATACTGGCCGCAGATGAATGTGCCGGATGGCGGTCTGGTGCTGGTGCCCTTGTGCGGTAAGAGTCTGGATCTTATCTGGCTGCACCGTCAGGGTCATTACGTCGTTGGTATTGAGCTGAGTGAGCTGGCACTGGATCAGCTGGCAGAAGAATTACGTCAGGCGGCGGGTATTGAAATCAGCAAAACCCGGCAGGCTGAGCGCGTCGTTTATCAGGGCGAGGGCGTGTTGCTGATTGCCGGAGACTTTTTCAGTGTGCGTGCGGACGATATTCAGCAATTGACCGGGCAGACGGTGGCTGCCGTTTATGACCGTGCCGCAATCGTGGCGTTACCCGATGAGATGCGCCGTGCGTACAGTTCACACCTGCTGCAGCTGAGCGACCGGGCACCGCAGCTGCTGATCACTCTGGACTATGATCAGAACAAGCGTAACGGCCCGCCGTTTGCCGTCAGTGATGCAGAGGTTAAACAGCACTACGGGCAGGCAATGACGGTGTCTGTTGTGGATGAGCGGGAGTTGATTGATCAGGAACCCCGCTTCCGCGAACAGGGGCTGGAGTCCTTTATTCAGCGCGTTTATCAGCTGGGCTGACGCTCAGCACGCGGATGGTTTCTGCCTCCGGGTAATGCCAGGTAACGTTGATGTCCCACAGTTGCACNCCATAGCGGCGCTCTGGTGCAGGGTTCTGGTAGGCAGGTTTCGGATCCTGAGCCAGGCACTGTTCAATTAATGCTTTTACCGGTTGCTGCAACCGCAGTTCTTCTTTTCCGGCCTGGCTAAGGGCCTCATCTGACCATTCCACCCTGATGCTGTCCGGCGCATGCGGCGCTATGTCGTTGTAAGCACCGGCAATACTGTCGGAGTAGGGCACGTAAGGCTTGATATCAATGATGGGGGTGCCATCCAGCAGATCCACTCCGGATACCCATAATCTGTGACCTTCAATCCGCTCCAGCTTAACCACAGACTGGCCAATGCCGTTGGGTCTGTGCGTGCTGCGTGAGGCGAATACCCCGACGCTGCGGTTGCCGCCAAGACGTGGCGGGCGAACTTTCAGCCGCGGCGCTGTGTCCTGTGCTACCTGATGAAACTGAAACAGCAGCCAGATATGGCTGATGCCTTGCAGACCATCCAACGCCTCCGGCTGATCGTAGGGCGGCAGCAGTTCAATGATGGCTGTGGCGGCCGGTGCCAGCATCGGCTGACGGGGAATGGCGAATTTTTCGGCAAATGGCGTGTGGGCGATGGCCACTGGTGTCAGCTGTGTGGGAGTCATTATTCTGGCCGGAGCAAAATGCGCAGTATATCGGAGCAGGGCATAAGGTCACTATCCGTGACTACTCAGTCGCTCACTGTCTGACCAATACCTGAGCAATTGAACATGAATGTTCAAATCGTTGTTTTTTAGTCCAGATAATTTCAAATAGTTACTCTGCAGTTACCAGATGTTACAAATTGGCCCGTTTGGATTGGCATACTGCCGCCGACAGAGAAAAACAAAATTAACAATTGCCGGCATCTGGCATTTGTCGCTATATCAACCAACAGGGTGACTTCATGTTTAAACACGCTTCCCGTCTGGCTGTGGCAATCACCGCCGCGTCTGTGTTCTCCGCTGCTGTTCATGCATCAGGCTATAAAGTTAACGAACAGGCTGCAAAAGCCTCTGGCCGCGCGTTTGCCGGCAGTGCTGCTGTTGCCGACGACGCTTCCGTTGTGTTTTTCAACCCGGCTGGTATGAGCCGCCTGAAAACTTCTCAGGCCAGCTTTGGTTTTACTTACCTGTCGCTGAACGGTGACCTCGACGGTGTGCGTACTGACCCTGCCGGTGTACCAAGTAACCTGCCCGCCAGTGCTACCGCTCCATACGGTGAAGCCGGTGTTTATAACGACGGCGGCAACTACATGAAAGACAAGCTGATTCCGTTCGGCTATCTGGTGCATAAGCTGGATGACAAAGCCGCAGTCGGTTTCGGTATTTTTGTCCCGTTCGGCACTGAAACCGAATACAAAAAAGGCTCGATTGCCGGTGGTTTTGCCGGTCACACTAAGCTGCTGACCATCGACTTCCAGCCAAGCATGTCTTACCAGCTGACTGATAACTTCTCTTTCGGTATCGGTATCGACATGGTGTATGCCTACGGTCTGCTGAGCAAAGAACTGGATCTGGTTCCTCTGGCAGCTGCTTACAGTGCCTATGCCAACGGCCAAACCAACATTAACCCGGAAGACTACCGTGGTTATGAAAACGAGTTCGAAGTATCCGGTGACGATACCGGTTATGGCTGGAACTTCGGCTTTATGTGGGATATTACGCCAGCAACCACCTTTGGTTTTGCTTACCGCTCCGAGCTCGACTTTGAGCTGGAAGGCAAAGCGGAATTCAAGCAGAGCGAAGGCGTGATGGCCTACAGCTCTCAGGCTGGCATCGTTGCACCGGCGGATACCAGTGCCGTGGTAACTGCGTTGTCGGGTTCTTCTGTGCCACTGACCATTGATGGTGAACCGGCCACTGGCAGTGTTGATAAACAGGATGCCCGTGTGCCTCTGACTACACCGCGCTCAGCGACCTTCAGTCTGGCGCATCAATATAACGACGCGTTGCGCGTGACAGCCGGCGCGACCTGGACCGACTGGTCAGTGTTCAAGCACTTTGACGTGATCGCTACCGATGAAGGCATCATTGATGATATCGCTGGCCTGGGTGAGAACTATATCGGCCACATTCTGGAAGACTGGAATGATACCTGGTCCTTTGCCCTCGGTGCTGACTACGTTATTAACCCAGAGTGGACTGTACGTGCCGGTTACGCTTTTGACCCGTCACCAGTGGATAATGCCCACCGTACCGCCCGTGTACCGGATGGCGACCGTAACTGGCTGACCGTCGGTGCAACCTATGAAATGACTCAGGCCTGGTCCTTTGACGCGTCTCTGGCTTACCTGATCATGGATAAAGTGAAAGTGGATGAATACGATCACGACATTAACGACGATCAGATTCAGCCTGCCAACCTGAACGGCGAGTTCGATAACTCCGCAATTGGTATTTCACTGCAGGCTAACTACCGCATGTAATATCGTTGGTAAGTGATTGCTTACGTTGAAAAAGCCCGCTTTACGCGGGCTTTTTTACTTGCAGCGACAACATGGCGCGTATGCACTTGTTCAGGCAACGCCGGGGGGTTAGTCTTGCACTCAGGTTATAAGTTTTAAGGATTGGTAAATGGGGCAGTTATCAGAGCGGATTCAGGATTACCGGGAGCGTCTGCGCGACTGGTGGGCCGATGGTGGTCTGGGTCGTGGTTTGCTGGCAGTNGCGCTGGTGGTGTATCTGCTGATNGCNCTGGTGGTNGGTTTCTTCTGGAGTACTGANCCGGAGCCGTTTGCGGTAAAAGAACGCGCAGATCAGCGTGCNGCGGCGATGGGGCTGGAAAACGTTATTGGTTTCACCACCACCNCCACTCTGATGGANGTCACCGATACTCTGCTGCANAAACGCGGTGGTTANCTGAGCAACGATATTTTCCCGCCGGGTCTGTGGCTGGATAACATCCCTAACTGGGAGTATGGCGTGCTGGTGCAGGTGCGGGACTTTTCCCGGGCNCTGCGTAAAGACTTCAGTCGTTCACAGAGCCAGTCCACNGAAGATCGCGATCTTGCCATTGCCGAGCCGCAGTTTCACTTTGACAGCGACAGCTGGGCGGTGCCNTCNACCGAAGCNGAGTANGACCGTGGTCTGAAGGCTTTGAATAANTATCTGCGTCGTCTTGCCGATCCGGCGGAACCAACNGCGCAGTTTTATGCCCGGGCNGATAANCTGCGTCAGTGGNTGCAGGATGTGGAAACGCGTCTCGGCAGNCTGTCTCAGCGCTTAAGTGCATCTGTTGGCCGCCAGCGCCTGAANACCGATCTGGCNGGNGATTCTGCNGCTAAGCAATCCACACCAAGCGGCGAAGATCAGATGGTGAANACCCCNTGGAATAAAATTGATGATGTGTTCTACGAAGCGCGTGGCTCATCGTGGGCGTTGTTGCACCTGCTGAAAGCCATCGAGATAGACTTCAAAGATATTCTCGAAAAGAAAAATGCCATGGTCAGCCTGCGTCAGATTATCCGTGAGCTGGAAGGCACNCAGGAACCTCTGTGGGCTCCTGTTATTATGAACGGCAGTGGCTTTGGTATGTTTGCTAACCATTCGNTGGTGATGGCGTCTTATATCTCCCGCGCCAATGCAGCAATTCTTGATCTGCGCGAGTTGCTGTCTCAGGGCTGATTCGTTGCTGCTTCGCTTTATTNCGCGGGCCTGGTTATCCAGCTGCCCGCGTTTTTATGCCCGCTGNCNTGTTACGNCGTTATCCTGCTTATNNATCANGNGCGANCGGCTATCGCGNTGGNGCTGAAGATTCGCCGTGTGCGNGTCCTTAATGATCCCTTTGTTCTGAGCACNNGGCTCTGNCACTTCACGCCTGGCACCTGCACAGGGCTTTGTCTTGTGTCCTTANCGGATAAATTACNGGCTGTTGGCTTATCTGGCATATAACNCTTTTGCCTTACGGCATCNGTTGGTTATNACTATGNTCCNGGTAAGTTNTTGTTTTAAAAGCCTTATTTTCAATTCTTTTGTATTAGCTGACGCCCNCATCAATATCCGTTAAGTAGCACGGTCGTTTCAGNTCTGTTATCTTGNACGTTCGTATCACCACAGTCTGAATACGTATAACAAAAATAATATCAGGGAGATTCAGATGGCATTANTGTGCTGTCGGACGCTCGGCGTTTTAACTGTGACATCATCTCTTTCCTTTTGCTGGNTGCCGTCCGTAGCNGCTCTGGAAGCNCTCAATGAACAGGCGCTGGCTGAAGTCACAGGTCAGGCNCAGGGGCTCAGGTATACCTCNGAGTTTGATGCCAGCGTTGATACCATCAGCTACATCGATGACGACGGCCTGGATGGCGGTCCGCTGGGCGAACTCACTCTGTCACCCGTGCGTATCTATACCCAGACCAACCGGCCGGTACAGGTNGANCTTGAAGTCCGCGATGTCGATGGTGAGAAAGCTNTGGTGTTTACCAACCGTGATCTGCCGATTGAAGTTCAGATTGAATCCATCAGCATTAATGGTGAAAGCCTTGGTGGTTATGGGCAGGGNAATTTCCGTATCGGTCCGGGTGATGCCTTGCTTACTTACCTGTTTGCCGGAGGNAATGAAGGTAATGGNCTGACGCTGGATGTGGATATTCCGGCNTCCATGTCGTACGAAACCTGGATCGAGGATGAAGGAACCCGGCTGACCACTACCGTNGATTTCAGCGANCCGTATAACAGCGCCAGCGGCGGATTGTTTCTCGATAATATTTCTTTTGATCTGGTCTCTGATGGCCTGCGTATGGGGCTGCCNNCGACGACCGGCGGCAATATCAACTTTTACAATGTCCGNGTCGGCGATGATGTATTAAACAGTCTGGCTTTCCGCAANATTGCTCTCCAGCCCGGTGGCTACCTNTTAATAAAAAATGCCNGTCAGGCNGATCAGTATGGNCTTGAATTNGATGCTGCCGTAACCGCCGGTTCCAGTCTGGATTTTGTTTATATCGCCGGTGAAGTCAGTGGCGATTATCTGACNTCGGATATTTATGAATTATCCGCTTCNGTNACNGCGCTCAGTNATATCGAAGTGAACGGCCTGCGTATGAATGTCGATGGCGAACGTGGTCTGGTGTTCGATTTTGANCGTCAGGATGCCAGCAGTGGTGCCAGTGCTAATGTACTGATCGAGAATATCACTATGTTGCGCAGTAACCGGGTGGCAGANANCAGTAATGCACAGCGTCAGTCGCTGAGTATCGGCACCATGGATATGCAGCTGAATATATCCAATAACAGTTATTTACAGGTTCAGGGGCATTGATATGAAAAATCGTTTCTNTGCTCCGGGTCTGTTATTTACGGNCGNTTTAGNTTCGTATGCTCAGATAAAAAATGTGCAGGCGTTACAGGCGATGGATGATGCCAGTATGGCAAGGGTCGCAGGGCAATCCGGCATCACCATTGAAACCACGACACAGCATNCCGATGGCGCATTGCTTTCTACTGGCGAAATACGNTTTACCGAAGAAGACCGCGACGGTCAGGGTGAAGATTATATTGCTGTTGATGGCCTGAAATTGCGCACTTATATGACGGATGTGAATGGTAACTTTATTGGNGCAGATACTTTCAGAACGGACATTGATATCGACGCNGATGGCAATGTCAGTATCCGTACCAGNGACNTCGATACTCTGGATCTGGANTTNGGNCGGATTTCGCTCAGTGGCCGCACATTGTTTGGCGCCGCACGNTTTTCCATGTGGGAATTTATCGGCGACAGTTATCTNGAAACGGTTCTGCTGAACGACAGNGCCGGTGCGAGAGTGGGCTTCCGTACNGTTATGGAAGAAGGCAGTGGCCTGACNTATCAGTTTGATGAAGACGGNGTCACTTTTTCAACGGATATCGTCTTTCTGCCGGCGCCAGGGGAATNTGCATTTCGCAGTGAACTCTTTCTCAGCGGTAATANTGATGAGCTGAAACTGGAAATAGGGGAAACCAGTGGCAGCTTNGAAATNCGCAATATTTCCTTACTGGATGCTGCAGGCGCCAGTCTGTTCGGCGCGAATAACTTTGGTGNTCTTGGCTTTNCTGACCTNGGCGTGAATACCGGCTACTTTACNGTGCGGGCCAATGATGNCNCAGGNNTTGATGGNAATGGTGTTGATGGTATTCGTGGTGAAATAAATCTCGATATGACGGCNGGAAATGTTTTCTACCGCACNGGTAATCAGCGAATTAATTTCAGCGATGTNGCGCTGAATACTCATGGTGAACTGAGCTATACCCTGGACTTTATTGATACAGGTTTTACCTCAGGNATCAGNACCTCCNTNTTCGATGTGAATGATCTGGATCTGATGATTGGCGCTGTATATTTCAGTGCCGGAGATGGNTCCTCNCCGGGNNTGAGTATGGGAACGTTTGCCATCGAAAANCTNAACCTGNATGGCGACAGCCTTGATCTGCAGCTGTATACCCTGCCGGGCGCCGGTTCTGAAGGTATGCAAATGGATCTCACCATGGCCGGNACCACATCGTTTGAACTGACCATAAAAGATGATGATGACGGCTCAGGTAATCCACAGCCACAGCTGACCGCTGAGGTGGTGATGAATAATTTCTCTTTATCTCAGACCATTGATCAGACAGAAAAGGGCCTGCATGTTGGTATCGTTGATCAGAGTATGGATCTGAATATCAATCAGATTCGTATGGGCGATGGATCGGTTCAGCAGGGGCAGACNGGACGTATCGTGATGAACAATATTTCACTGCAACCGGGCAGTTATTTCCGCGTGGAACCGCTGCAGTAGAGACAATTTATGTATAAGAATTATAAAAAACTACTCACACTTTTTACTTTAGCTTTACAGCCTTTAATGAGTACTGCTGCAGTTAACAGCAGTGGTGCGTCGGTCTGGTTTGATACCGGGGCTGTAAGCGCTTTGTCGCCTGCGCAGATTGNGGCGGTTAATGCCGATACGCTGACATTCTGGAATAACGGNGAGCCAAACGATTCCGGCGGCGAAGACTGCGCNACACAACAGGCTGCCGGTGGCTGGAATGATGTCGATTGTGGCAACAGCAANCGTCCTGCCTGTTTTGATGGCACAGACTGGGTTCTGGGAAATTCCAGTAACTTTTCGGCTGTCAGTTGCCCGTTAAATACCGTCTTTGCCGCNCCNGTGACTGCAGAGCAGCGNGANCTGCTGANNGCGGCAATGAATTTGGCAGGTGTCAGTACGGTTTATATTAATGCCACAGATTCCGGCAGTGAAAATACCTGGTTAATCAATGCAACGTCAGCGAGTGCTTTTGCACCCTTCTGGTCGGCGACCCAGCCTGATAATGCGGNTANNGGTGAACACTGCNCTGAAGTGCAGAGTAACGGTGAATGGAANGATATNGCCTGCACAGAACAGAGAGCGGTTGTCTGCTCAGATGCCAGNTTTNATAACTGGCAGGTGACGGTNGCNCAACATTCGTTTACCAATATCGATCGCTTTCATCAGATTTGCCANCAGNNATTTGGCATTAACTATCAGTTTTCNGCACCNCGNACGGCTGAGGAACAGTCTGCNCTNAATAATGTGTTATCAACCAGTGCGTTTNTAAATGCTTCTGATCAGAAGGTNGAAGNTTTCTGGATGCTTAACCANCGCANATTCAGCTGGGCGACNGGATTTCCNGATACCACTCAGGGGCTGTGCGTGGTTGCACGTCAGAGTGACGGGCAGTGGCTGAATNTTGACTGCGCTTCTGCCGCNTTTCTGACCTGTACNGATGGCAATGATTGGATNATCCGNAACGCCAGCCATATTTTTGCTAANGCNGTGTTGGATNTCTGTGCGCGTCCGGATAACGATGANAAAGCGGACAACCCTTANCGTAATTATTATCTGGCNGCNCCTCAGAGTGAATATGAGCGGGCGCGGGTTGCTGATCTGATCCGTGCTGAAGGCAATGGTGCACGTACNTGGATTAATCTCAGATACACACAAGATACGGTCAGCTGGATNTGGAATGGNGGTTATAAAAAGCCTGNACCGGGTGGTGATNTGCGGCAGCTGGCATTTTACGATGTTTATGANAACGATTATGAATTCTTACCCGGCCCCTGGGTTCGCTACGGCGATGGCGNNTNGCTGGATCTTGCCGCNGCACAAAAGGAAAACCTTGCCAGCTATTCACTGTTCGCTCCNGTGGAGCCNAATNACNCNGGNGANTGNGTNCAGCTCTANACNGATGCCNNTGAAAACGCNACCTANGCCAACTGGGATGACACNNNNTGTNCTGANNGTGAAGCATGTNGCCTGTTACAACGGATATCAATGGCGTGTNTCTCCGGNAGCCACNTCNATCGGCGGAGATGATGAGTATCCGGAAAATCTGGNCGCNGCCTTTGCTGCCTGTGCTGCTATTGAAGAGGATGGTGTTGCCGGTAACTTTGTTTTCGCTTCACCGATTTCATTTCAGCAAACCCGCGAACTGTTAGCTGAAGCCATAGGGCAAGGCTATACCGAAGGCGTNTGGATAAACATCAACGATAAGCGTTATGAAGGCACNTTCGTCTACAACCTTGGGATGGATGTTCTGGCACCNTTCTGGGCGCAGGGTTCACCCGATGGTGGCAGTGCGGAAAATTGTGCTGTGCAACAGTCTGCNGGCAACTGGGATGACGTTTCCTGTTCTGGCTCTTTACCTGTTGCCTGTTTTGATCCTGGCCAGGGCAATAATGGTAACTGGCAGATAACTCNGGCTGCTTACACGGGCGGAGATTTTGAATCACTCGCCAATATTTGCCAGAGCACCTTTGATGGCCGTTATAAATTTTATGCGCCTGTGACNCTTGCGCAGAAAAATGATCTGCTNAATGTCATGGCGGGNTTGTCGGNGACTCAGGNGTTTATTAATGCCAGTGACACTGCGGATGAAGATCGTTGGCAGCTTAATCGCAGCATCAATAACTGGCAGGCNGATCAGCCATCAACAGCGAACAGTGAACNGTGTGTCTCGGCTGATCTGACCACCGGGTTGTGGCGTGCCCGTGACTGCAGTGACGAATTACCGGTTGCCTGCAGTTCTGGCAGCATCTGGTCATTTTCGGATGTTGAAACAGANCTGCTGGATTTCAGTAATGCACAGTCTGTCTGTGATGATATGGCATCCGGATTATTATTTTCTGCTCCACGGTTAATGGATTCTCTGCTGAGTATGCAGCATGACGCCAGTCTCGCCGGGCGTGGTGGCGATGTCTGGATTAATGGTAACCGNTTGCGGAATGCGGCGCAGTGGCAATGGAATGACTATCGTGTTGCGTTACCGAACTGGGGNAATGCACAACCCGATGGCGGCAGCTCAGAAAACTGTGCCTTACTGATGAATGACAGCNCCGGCAGCTGGGCCGACGNAGNTTGTGACACNTCNAATAATCGCCCGTACCTGTGCCGCNACGGTGATAATTGGGCTGTATCCATTGTCTCTGGTTCACTTGATGATTTTTCTCAGGCNGTAGCGGCCTGTCAGGATCTGGGCAGCGGCTGGCAATTTGCTGCNCCNCAAACCTATAACGAAAANATTGNTGCCCGNAATGCNATGGGNGGTGTCAGTGAAGTNTGGATTAATGCTACCGACACTGTTAANGAAGGGCAGTGGCTTACCAATGCTGCNAATATTTCAGNGTACCCTNCCTGGGCGCCNGCACAGCCTGACAACGGCGGCCTGACAGCTGCTCAGGAAAGTNCCACCGTTAATGGNGAAGACTGTGTATATCAGGATGCCGCAGGAGACTGGTATGACATCAGTTGCAGCGGGGCTGCAGAATATTCCTGGGCCTGTACTGATGGNTATCAATGGAAGGTAACCAGAGAAAANGGGCTTATTCAGAATACCGCCGATGGTCANCGTCANTGTTTTATNGAATACGGCAGCCGTTTTGTATTCGCTGTACCTCTGACGCTGGCGGATGCTATTCAGCTCGACTTTGCCCGTTTACAGGCCAGCCTGGAATCGGCAAATGCCATTAACAGNGTCTGGTTAAATATTACCGATGGTGGTGATGAAGATAATCAGAATGGTNCNGGTANCGGCGANAAATTCCGTAAAAATCTGCCCTATACCAATTGGCTGTCACCTTATCCNGGCCNTGAGCCACAGGANGTCTGCGTATTTAAAACCTCGGTAGCCGCGGGGCAGAATAACCCATGGCGCAGCGCAAGCTGCACAGCTGGTGCTGCTCACTATGCGTGCTTTAATGGCTCAGACTGGCAGGTGGCTACTTCTGCCGGAGCGCTGGTCAATGGTTCCCTGCAGATTGTGCCACAGACAGGTGATGACTATTGGTCGTATGAACGCGGCAACCGCTTATGTAAGGANCANTTCGGTCGCGCCTATTATTTTTCTGCNCCGGTAACGGCAGCAGAGGANCAGGCGCTTGATACGGCAATACGCAACTCTCCNGCNCAGGTTAAGAATACCTGGCTGAATTANTATTANGTAAGCAACATCAGCAGNGANAATAANCGTTGGTTTGCAGATCGCCTGAAACTGGGGNTTTGGCAGAAGCCTGAATTTGCCAATTACAATAATTCCGATTGTGCCCTGCTGGANAGNAATGGTCGCTGGTCCGACGTGCNNTGCAACCGGGAATACGATTATGCCTGNTTTGATGGTGACTGGAGTATTGCATCATCAACATCCGGGCAATGGCNGGANGGCTTTGCCGCCTGTGAAAATCAGAATGCGATGTTTGCCGTGCCNCGCACACCGGATGAGNTGGCCGNACTNCTGGCNCANCTGGGNGGTAANACGGTATGGATTAACCTGACCGATACCGGGCTGGAATCNCAGTGGATTGCNAATCGTCTGCGCTATGCNTGGTGGGCAGACAATGAACCGGTTAACACGGGNAATCGTGATTGTGCACGTATCAGCACCAACGGTGAATGGTATGCGGCTAAATGNCTGGTGGAAGAAGCGGCNTTTGCCTGCCGCAAANTTACCGGCAGCAACNTTGAATGGTTTATAACATCCACCGCCGGTGTCTGGTCCCGTGGNTTTTCTGTATGCGCTGCAGAATTTCCCGGCAGTGAATTTTTTGCGCCCCATGCCTTTGGTAATCAGTCGGCGACCCTGAGTCAGCAGGCGTTAGCNGCTGAAGTNGCGACTTTTGGACAGGATGTCTGGCTCAATATGAGCGATCAGGAAGTGGAAGGCAGCTGGCGCCCNTATCAGGTTTACAGTGACTGGGCGACAGAATCTCTGCTCGATGAAGATAACGATTGTGCTTATTTTGACCGTGTTACAGAAGGTGCAGGAACCTGGTANGCCGATGCCTGTAAATACACNGCGNCGTCCGCTGTCAGTCGTGGTTTCGCCTGCACNAATGGTTATCAATGGCGCATCGTGAATGTGGCAGTTACCANNGATATGCGCTGGTCNTCCGGCTTTTCTGCCTGNGATGNTCTCGACACTGCAGATGAGGACTGGAGCTTTGCAGCACCGGTCGATGCGGTACAGAATGCGCGGCTTAAACTGGCAATGGAACTCGAAGGNCTGGAGCAGGTCTGGATTAACGCTCATGATCGCTACGAAGACGGTGACTGGCAGGTTAATGGTGCTGAGACNAATTTTCCGGCGGTNGCAGANACATCCCTGACGCCTCTGGAGGTNAATGAGCAACAGACCGGTGTTTTGTTAACGGCTTTTCTGGCGGACGATGAAGAGCAGGGNATTGCATCGGCGCAATGGCAACTGGTTGCCGACAGCCGCTTTNCCAATCNGGCNGATTCCGATGTTGTGGTCAGCAATAATACGCTGACAGCAGGGCCTTCCGGGACTGCAACGGTAACCGCTTCCTATGATGCGCCGCTGCTACTGCAGCAGGATGCTCTTCTCACATTTAAGCTNANCNTAACCGATATTCCNCCCGGCACCGCAGCACCTGCACAGTCAGAAGCGTTTGTTACGGTAAGAATTAAATCGCCGCTGNTNGCCCATTNTGACTTTAATTCCGATGCACAGCCGCAGCGGGATATCAGCGGNAATGGTCACGATGCGCTTNATACCAGCGCCAATCCATTTCCAGCTGTTGTTGACGGTGCACTGTCATTNTCGGAAACCGATGTTATGGTGGTGCCCGGCGTTGCGGNCGANCTTCAGGNNGGGCTGAATATTCCCGCGGATGCTTACACNGTTGCTTTCCGCTTCAGTATTGAAGAGCCGGGGAGTGGCAGTGGTCTGCGTGGTTTATTGCAAAAAGGCGATGCCAATGCTGCACGTCAGCCCGCGTTCTGGCTGCAGGNAAACAGCGATACTCTCAGAGTTTCTGAGNCGACCANNACAGCAGTTCAGGTACAGACTGCCNGCACTCTGCTGAATCAGCAGTGGCTGAACTTTGTTTTCGTAAAGCGTGNGGATGGCTTTGATGTTTANATCGACAACGAATTAATCAACAGCTTTGACTANNGCGCCGGAGAGTTATCACAGGCTAACAGCGGTAATCTNTATTTNGGTAATACGCCCCAGGCTTCGCGCTCTNTTGTCGGCCTGATGGATGATGTTCAGATTTACAATCGCGTACTGTCGNNGCAGGAANGGGAGCAGATTCTTCCGCCACCGCCTGTTGGTGAAGTCGCGTTTACAGAGACATCATCCNTTGCNGATGAATATGCAGNAACTGATAACGCNGTTACTNTTAATCTCGAACGTCGCCGCGGCAGCAAAGATGCACTGACNGTCTATGTGGATCTCAATGCTGCCATCAGTACNGCNACACCTGGCTCTCAGGCAGATCTGNTGACGCCANCGGACGTTGCCGACCTNGCCTTTGCTGGTGNTTACACNCCNGGAACAGGTCTGGCGGTAACCTGGCCGGCAGGTAGCCGNGGCATTCAGAGTTTTACTGTCAATCGCGATACTGCAGATGACGGTATCCGTGAAGGTACTGAAACCGCCCGCTTTAACATCGTCGATTATTCTGCTGCTGACAGTGCTGAGCCTGCGGTGNATACGCTGCGCCTGAATGACCTGACGCCGAATCCTTTCGGGAATTTCTCTGTTACGGCACCAGACAANAATATCCTCACTGAAAACAGTACCGATACCTACAGTCTNTGTATCGTCCGNGAGTCAGGTTCTGCAGGCGATGTAACGGTTAATTATCAGCTGTCAGGAACTGCGGTTGAAAATATCGACTATCAATATGTNNCNGGCAGTATTANTCCCNCNGCTNNGACGGGCAGTGTATTTTTTGCTGACGGTGACAGCAGTGCCCGNTGTTTCGCGNTACAGGCTATCGATAANNCGGATATTGGCGTNGCCGATAAAGTNCTGACGGTGACTATTGTCAGTCTTAANTACGATGAAGTNCTGTTTGATCCTCTGCTCACAGAGCAGGATCAGGCCAGTCTGATTATTCGTGATTATGAACCCGGTGATTTTGCCTTTGCTGCTGACAGTTTCAGTTGCAAGGAGCCAAATACAGATTCAACAGTGCCGGCTGAATTGCAACCGGCTGCCGGCGGATTGCTGTGTGAACTCGCTGTTGTGCGCACAGACACCAGTNTTTATGCACCGGCAGCAGANCTTTCTGTATCGGTCAGCCCGGTAACAGCAAACACTGGCGCAGCAGACTTCACCAATACTGCTGCCTTGTATTGGCCAGCTCTGACGGAGACTGTTACGGCAACGCCTTCCTCTGAAACCCAGATNATTACCNTTACGCTGGTGAACGATAATTATCAGGAAGANGACGAGCAGGTNGTTGTGTCTGTGCTTCCNAGNAACGGCGATGGTCANGATGAAAATGTTACAGCGGCCTCTGCCACTCTGACNCTGGTNGATGTGACCAGCCCGGCTCTGCTGACTGTGGAAGATACATCAGCAACTGTGTATGAAGGTCAGCTGTTAACAGTGGATATTGNCCGGGCNGGAAATCCGGAAACCGATTTTACTGTTGTGCGCAGCGTTGAAGTTCTGAATAAAACCTCCGGTAANANCGACGCNGATTATCTGAGNTTCNGTTATTCAGNTCCTGCCGGCANTACGGGNGCGCTCAGCTTCAGCTATGGNGGCATTCCTGNGTCATCGCAGCTTNNTATCCGTACCAAAGATGTTTTGTTCAACGGTAACAGCAACTATACCGTGAGGGTNACTCTCAGCGATCCTCAGCCGACGCGNACTGTCGGTTTGGGGGCNCTCAGTAACGCAAACCAGGATAGCAGTGTTAATCAGACCTATCGCGATTTTGTCATAACCAATGACAACAGTGTGAATGATCAGATTCTGGTTACTCAATCTGCCGTNAATAATAACGCAACGTCTGTGGCCGGNACCTACTANGCAATTGATGATTTCCTCGGNGCCTCAGGNCAGGTTGATCTGTCTGTNGTGATACCGGAACGCACAGGCGTGAATAAGAAACATGCGCAGATTAATTACACTTGGTCGCTGCTCAGCAGTAACGGTGCAACGCTGGATAATACCGGCGGCAGTTTTGCTTATGCNGATGGTATGNCNGNGGCNGCCCGTTCTTTTTCTACCCGCCTGACGCTGCCTTTTACTTATCAGAACCAGATTAACTCTCAGATTCTGCTGACAGTCTGGGGTGGCCCTGACAGNAATATCGCNAATGCCGATGAAGTGTATGAGCAGATACTGAATATCCGTTCTGCGCCNCGCTGGCGCCGGTTGATATTTGACGGCAGTCGCTGTGTTGCCTGGGACGAGGGCGATGAACGCTACGAAGCCAANAACTGNTCTGCATCTGTNCTGAATGCTGAGTTATGGACTTATGATCCACAGAATCAATACATGATTAATAAAGGTGATAATGCCTGCGCCACNAATGATGGTGATCTNTTGCGTACCGATTGCAACAGTGGGCCNAAAACCTGGGAGCTGACAAACGATAATGGTTCTCTGAACGTNAAAGAGACNGGCGGCAGTGAAATCTGGTGCCGGATATCCACCGGACAGCANATTAATGTGCGCGATACCGGACTCTTTTCCTGCTCCGGAAATGATGATCGTTACACATGGGGAGTCGACCAATGAAATGNCCAACCATAATCTGCATATTGATGGTGCCTGGTTGTGCACTGGCCATGCAGTCCCTGGATGATCAGGAGATGTCGCAAGTAACCGGTGAAGGGATTGCGGCAGTATTCGATAACGTGCTGCTGAATTCTGCCGATTACAGTGATCCNGAGTCCTTTAAAATNAAACTNAAGCTGACNGATGGTCCTGACCCTGANTATATGATTTTCAGCGAGTTGCGGATGTACAAAAGTGGCAGTACAGAAGAAAGTGGGATGCTGGCCGGGCGCTTTGGTACCTACGATGATCCGTTTTATATTGCTGATATCCGCGAAATAACGGAACGGCATACAGGCTTGATTGATCCTCTGGGTAACGGATCTTTGGTCAGCGGTAACCGCACACACACGGCTTTGTATATGGGCTTTCCTACTGCGGACCTGCAACAGCTGGAGCGCAGCTTTGCATCTTTTTCCGATCATTATTATGAGCCGGCAAGCGAAGGTGCGGATATTGATTACTATCGCGGATTGCCTCAGGACTTCTTTACCGACAGCAATTCAGTTGATGTCAGCTACCTGCCATTTTTAAGCACATCATTCGCTGAACAATCAGCTCAGCGTGAACTGGAGCTGGATCAGGCTACAGATAAATTCGATCTGCACTTTCGCGTCGATATGATCAACGATACCAATCGCAACAGCACAGAAGCCAATGCTTCTTTTCTGACCTATGCGGACCTGGAGGGCGTCAGACTTTACGGCACATCGGCCTATTTATGGGCTCACAGCGGCCAGGGTGAAACTTTATCGGCAGCTGAACTGGCGAATTATCAGTATGGTGGGCAGCCATTTTATGGTGATCGTGGACTGTCGCTGGCAATGACCACAGGTTTACAGGCCGATGTTATCCGTCTGACCACAGACCCGGAGGGTGCGCTGGCCAGTTCACTTGAACTGCGTGGTGTCGATATGTACCTGCCGCTGGGTAATGCTGATCAGCCATTAACCATCAGCACCGTGCAATACGCACAGGTCGAACGCGGTACCTGGAAAGACGCTGTGCCGAATGTGCTGGCACCCACGACACAATTGCGTATTGAAATTGGCGGATTACCGCAGGATGTTGCTCAGGCGCCNCAGGGCAATATCTACATCCAGTCCATAGCATTTGGTGATGAAAGTGACCCNGATCTGATTACTGGCTATGAAGATATTTTTCTGCGTGATGCAGACGGCAATATTGTATCGACCATCAGTAATGTTTCACACCGGGCCTTTATTCCCAAAACGGTGATCTATAACGAGCAGGTCGCAGCCTACAATCAGGCAAATCCNGGAAANGAAATNCCGTATGTACCCAACCAGAACGTGGTCGAAATTAAAGGCATTGAGATTCAGCGCCTGATTATTACCACNCAGGATCTTTAATCATGAACCTAAAAAGAATAACTCATCTGGCGTTANGCGGATTGCNTTTTTTNANTCTGATTCCTGATNTGAAGGCTGAACTGCTGGTTATGGATGAGGCCGATCTGGCGGCATCTTCCGGACAGGCTGGTATCACTATCAGTGCAAGGGTGGAGCTGGATAGTGGCTCCCGCATCAGTTTTACCAATACTGCGGCAGATTATGCCGACAACAATGAATATTGGCTGGTGGTCGACAATCTCACCGGCGCGGTGGAAATACAGGGGTTGCAGCTGGATCTGATCAGCGACTTCGGTCCGACTGCTGAGACCGGCGCACTGCAGTGGACATTGCCGGAAGAAATTGTATTCGATGAACTGAAAACCGATGGCATTTATATGAGTACGGATCGTGAAGTTAATCCGGGCTCCCGCTTCCTGATGGCCGTCGAAATTGATGGCACGCTACAGTTGCCGGCAGCATCAACCATGACCATATTTGCAACAGAGTAAAAATAATGACAATGAACACTCTGAAAATCATCACACTACTTACCGCGTTGCTTTCTTCACCGGTATTCAGCCTTCAGCTGATGAATGAAAGTGAACTGGCCGCGACCTATGGGCAGGCAATTTTTGAAGTGTCCGAGAACCTGGTAAAACAGGGCGATGGCTCAGAACTGAATATGTTGCGTATTACTATGGGGGCGCATATTGAAATCAATGCCAACGTAGACGAACTCGCTCTTGGGCGCTATTGGCGCCCGGAAGGTACCAACTGTACCGGTGGTGCTGGCGGCGATAAGATCTGCTACAACAACATAGTGCCAGTGGATTACAACGATAATATTGCCTGGGCCTGCACCGCAAACCCCTGTGGTTCGGTTGGCCTTGGCGATGCTGAATACGAATCCTCATTACTGACTCACGGCGCGGCGGTCAGTTTTTTTGACTATCCCGGTGGCTTTGAGCCGGATGCCGGCGTCGATATTAAACTGCGGGACATTACCATGGGGCAGGTAATTGATATTGGCGATGGTTTATATGAGCTGACCCCTTTTGTGCAGGATAACCCCTATATTGAGTTTGCATTTGACGAAAGCAGTGGTGTACAGCAGCTGGTTGGCTTCCGTGTTGGTGCGGAAAACTCGTACGGCTATCAGGGCAATATTATTGATGTAATCTCCGGTTTTATCGAACCTACGATTACTGCAGAAATCGAGCTGCCGATAATCGGTGGTCTGGGCAGCCTTGAACTGGAAGCGTTCCTTGGTGGGGTGCGAACCATTGGCTGGCTGGATTCTTCTAATCTGACTCTGTATGCGGTCAATGGTGCGCTGGTAAACCTGCTGGTCAGTGATCCGGAAAGTGTTCTGGATGAATCGCCGACGGCACAGTTGTTCCCGGTACAGTCGAACTATCTGGATAATACCAGTGCCTTCTTTATCAGTATGGGCAGCCGGTCAATTCAGTGGAGTGAAGTGCAGGGCTTTTCTCCTGAGGTAACTTCCCCGGGCTTCTGGCTGAATATGGGGGGCGATGGTGGTTTGATCTCCTTTACACAAAATGGTGATCACCCCAATAACTACTTCCCGGGCCATCCAAACTTTCAGCTTTATGGCGCTAATACTAACTATGGCGATGCGACAACACGTCCTTCCTGGTCACAGACTTACAATAATTAAATGTCCTGTGCGCAAAAAAATACCGGCATCAGCCACTGCTGTCCCACAGTTTAAAACGGATTTTTTATAAGCGGCTTTTAATGCCGCACAGCCTTATGCCTCCAGGGGGAACTTATCCCCCGGGCCGGCAAGGCGCCCCCCAGCTTTTCGCTTTCTGGAGCTGTAGTGGTTTAATAAATCCGGACACTCACTAAAGGCGTTATAGTAACGCCATTGAAGAGGTGTCTATGAAGAAAGA
>PAJK01000033.1 GCA_002706025.1 Oceanospirillaceae bacterium | reverse complement strand
TGATCAAGAGAATGGCGTATGGGTACCGGGACAACGACTACTTCTTTTTGAAAATCAAAGCGGCGTTTCCCGGTAAAGTGCGATGAACCTAAAAAAAGCCAGCACTGAGTGCTGGCCTTTTGAATAGTGGCGGAGGGATAGGGATTTGAACCCTAGATACGCTATTAACGTATGCCGGTTTTCAAGACCGGTGCTTTCAACCGCTCAGCCATCCCTCCGAACGCCGCGTATATTACCCAATCACAGCAGAAGGTCAACACTTTTTTTTATAAATCAATACGATACAGACTCCGGCTCCACAAAGATTGCATTCACATCAAAGGCGGATACCATAACTGCAATTAACGGAACCCTGCCCATGACTACTTATTCTCTGCTGATCAAATCCAGTCCCTATGCCACAGTTAACCACCAGGCGGCGCTGGATTTTGCCACCACCCTGCTGACTGAAGGCCATAGACTGCAGCGTGTATTTCTTTATCAGGAAGCAGTCTTCGCCGCGCTGTCAACGCAGCAGCCTGTTCAGGGGCAAATCTCAATCACACAGCAATGGCAGTCTCTGGCTACAGATGCCGGTATCCGCATTCAGGTCTGCATCGCCAATGCATTACGCCGGGGCGTCACCGACAGCGCAGAGCAACAGAGATACAATCTGCCGGCAGAGACACTGGCTGCAGGTTTTGAGCTGGCCGGACTGGGCGAAATGGCGGAAGCCTGCGCCGACTCTGATCGTGTTATTGAGTTTTGATGCTTTAGTTTTGCTGGTTTAGTTTTGCTAGGTTCGTTTGATGGTTGAATTTTGATCATTGAGCTCCGGTCGCAAAGCGGAATTCTGATTATTGATAGAACAGGTACCCAGGTGAGTAAAGTCTGCATTGTTATTGACACGCCCGCGACTCCGGATCCGGAGGCCATTGAACTGGCTCTGGCACTGGCAACGTTTGACCACGAAGTAACCCTGATTTTCACCGGGGCTGCTATAGGCTGGCTGATAAAACAGCAGGGTCCGCGTAAAGTCAGCGGCAAAACGCCCTCCAGTCTGATTAAAGCCCTCCCTATGTACGACTGCGACCAGGTGTTCTATCGGCAAGAGGATGCAGAACAGTACGGACTGAGCGATGATCTGTTATTTCCTTTTGCGCAAGCCGCAACGGACGCAGATATCTCAACCTGCATTCAACAGGCAAACCATTGTCTGAGGTTTTAATATGACTCTGCATTTTGTAATGGCACCAGACCAACAGATTCTGGATAAAATCACCCCATTACTCAGCGACGCAGACACACTGATTTTGCTTGCCGACGGCGCATACCTCACTCACGCTGCAGAAAACCGCAAGTTGCCATTCCGTGTACGCGAAAAAGATTTAACGGCTCGCGGACTCACAGCAACAGCAGAGTGCACAATCAATGATCAGCAGTGGCTTGCGCTGACGCTGGATCATGAAAAAACAATGAGCTGGGCCCGATAATGCAACCACCACTGGATAAAGACGGTTTTCTGGTTAATCTCGATGACTGGAATAAAGAAGTCGCTGAGTACCTTGCAGCCGAGGAAGGCATTTCATTAACGCCAGAGCACTGGGAGATTATCAGCGCGCTGCAGGATTTTTATCGCGAATTCGAGCTGTCGCCTGCTATGCGCCCACTGAGCAAGTACCTGAAGCAGACGCTGGGCAACGAAAAATCCGGCAGTATTTATCTGATGAAACTTTTTCCGGGCAGCCCNGCTAAGCTCGCNGCCCGCATTGCCGGATTNCCCCGGCCGGAGAACTGTTTATGAGCCATATTCTGGCTGATTATGTGCGCATTCTTGCCCGTGGCAAAAACGGCAGCCGCGACATGACCTTTGATGAAGCANTATTNACCATGCAACACATGCTCAGCGGTGATGCTCTGCCAGAGCAGATCGGCGCCGTGTTTATGCTGATGCGGGTAAANGAAGAAAGTCCGGANGAACTCGCNGGCTTTGCCGCAGCGATTAACGAACTCTGGCCGACAGNCACCCAGGCTGATTTAATCTGGCCCTCCTATGCCGGCAAGCGACGCCAGCCCTTCTGGTGTTTNCTGTCTATGNTGNTGCTCAATCAGATGGGATACCGCATTCTCGCCCANGGCACNGAATCCCATACCGCCGGACGTATTTATCTGCATCAGGTATTTGAAGCGTTTAACCTGCCCATTATNCGCCAGCGTGACGCCATTGCCTCNGCACCTTCNCTGGCTTATCTGCCCTGCTCTGTACTGAATCCGGTACTGCAGCAATGGCTTGGACTGAAAGCTGTACTCGGTGTGCGCTCGCCNATCAACACGGTTATGAAAACTNTGGCGCCNGCGGGCTGCACCAGCGTGCAGGGTGTCTTTCATCCGAATTACGGCCCGGTACATACTCANGCCGCCGCATTGAATAAAACATCCTGCATCGTTATNAAAGGCGAAGGCGGCGAGTTTGAAGTTAATCCGGAGCGNACCTGTAAGGCGCATACCAACATTAATGGCGACGCTATNNTNAATGGNGAAGCTATGCTTAATGGCGATGCTGTGGGCATCGAAATTCCGGGGAAAGCACCNCANATTGAAGGTAAATTATCGGTTCCGGATATCCAGCCGCTGGCTGATGTGTGGAATGGCGTACTGCANAATGAGTACGCGGAAGAAGCTGTATTACGNACAGCTGCACTGGCTTTGTGTGCCATCCGCAAAAGCCNGNCTTACGANGATTGCCTGCAGGAANTTACCNCAANCTGGCAGCAGCGANAGCANTACGGAATTCATCTNGNNGCCAATNTCTGACATNAAAAAAAGCGGCCATAGCCGCTTTTTNTAATNTCCAAATTATTCNNGCACTGAGCTTTCAGAAGCCGNAATNANACNCGNAACTGCCCGGCNACGCTTTGCAGTGTGCCGGANATNGTCGTNAATGANCGACTGGCCTCTTCCACTTTNTGCATGCTGTGCATGGCTTCGGAAGAGGTTTCTTTAATGCCNAGTACGTTGTCTTTAATACTTGCTGCCGCTTTCTCCTGACGCTCAGTCGCACCGGCAATCTGATTATTCATCAGCGTAATGGATTCAACTTTTTCAGTAATTGCNTGCAGACTTTCATCCGTTTTCGCTGCCTGTTCAACACTGATGCNGGCCCGGCTCTTACTTGAATCCATAACTTCCACNGCCGATTGNGCGGCACTTTCAAGTTTTTCAATAACGGCCTGAATTTCCTGGGTAGAATCCTGAGTGCGCGATGCCAGAGTGCGNACCTCATCNGCAACCACNGCAAANCCNCGACCCTGCTCACCGGCGCGGGCAGCCTCAATGGCAGCATTCAGCGCCAGCAGGTTGGTTTGTTCGGCAATGGCTTTAATCACATCAAGAATACTGCCAACATTCGCGGTATCCGCTTCAAGCTGACGGATNACTTCACTGGCACGCTCTACNTCACCTGCCAGCTCNTTAATACTCTGCACCGTATCTTTAACAATGGCACGNCCGCCTTTGGCAGCCTTGTCCGCNGCGGAAGCCTCGCTGGCAGCAGAGTTAGCATGCCCTGAAACCTCGTGCANACTGGCGACCATCTCATCAACCAGCAGNGANACATCCGCTGTTGCACGGTTCTGTTTTTCGGTAATNCGGGANGTTTCCGAGGTNAGNCTNCCAAGATTATCCGACAGCGTNGTCAATGGATGCGTTGTGCTGACTACTTCACCNATGTTGCGGTGCAGNTTTTCNACNAACAGGTTAAACCAGTGCACAACGTCGCCGATTTCATCTTTGGCAGAAATTTCGATGCGNGCNGTCAGATCGCCTTCNCCACTGGCGATATCCCGCAGGGATTTCACCAGNCGNGACACNGANCGGTTAATNCTGTGACTCATGGACCAGGCAACGAACGCGAGAATAATCAGNGTANCGACCGTAACAACAAGNCCNATAGAGGTNGCGCTGCGNGCNGCAGCGTTGGANGCTTCAACCGTATTATTGAAGGCTGCCACNCTGTTGTCTGCGTAGGACTNAAGATTTTGTCTGGCAGANTCCAGCGATGCNTTCATCTTTTCGATGGTGCTGCCGATCAGTGCCGGATCCAGCGAGCCATCAATCATGCCNGACGCCAGAGTTCTGGCTGTATCNAAATAGGCACTGAATACCCGTTCGCTGGCNGCAACCTGGGAAGATTGCTCAGGCCAGAGGGTGTTNAGGCGCTTAAATGCNCCGACCATATCCGCAGACAGTNTTTCAGCACTGGATACGAAGTCCATTTCACCTGTGGTGACNGCNGTGGAAAAAAGCTCTTCGATTCTCGCCAGGCGCTCAATATTTGCCTGNGACGTCTCAACCACCGGAAAGAAGGTCTTCTGAATACGCTCAAGGCGTTCTGAGTTGGCCGTATTCATATTAAGGTTGATGANAAAGCTGATCAGAAAACCAACGACAGCAACCCCTGCCAATGTCAGAATTTTNGTGCGGATCTTAAGAGAATTGAGAAAGTTCATGCCCTGGCCCGGTAATCATTATTACTGAGCCTAAGCTTAGATCAATTCCACAGCTTTGCNTTGGTTATTGGCGCCACTTCAGCTGATCNTGCANTCTGACCACATCACCGACGATGGTCAGTGTCGGTGCGTGTATTTCACGCCCGGTAATGTAATCTGACATGGTCGACAGTGTCGCGACGTGGACCTTNTGGTCCGGCAAGGTGCCCTTTTCNACCAGAGCGATTGGCGTATCGCCNNGCATTCCGGCGTTCTGCAGCTGTTCGCAAATAACCGGCAGGCCACTCAGNCCCATATAAATCACCAGGGTCTGATCAGGNTGAACAAGTTCANCCCAGGGCAAATCACAGCCACCATCTTTCAGATGACCGGTAACGAAGCGTACGCTTTGGGCNTAATCCCTGTGGGTCAGCGGAATCCCNGCGTAGGCTGCACAGCCACTGGCCGCTGTAATNCCAGGGACNACCTGAAATGGTATCGAGGTATCTGCAAGCTGCTGAATTTCTTCACCACCACGNCCGAAAATAAAAGGATCNCCCCCTTTCAGTCGCACCACGCGCTTGCCTTCCTGNGCCGATTTTACCAACAGCTGATTGATGCCATCCTGNGGNACCGAATGATCACTCATGCGNTTACCGACGTAATACTTNTCTGCCGCCGGATCCACCAGATCCATAATGGCATCACCGACCAGNCGNTCGTAATACACNACGTCNGCNGATTGNATAAGACGCAGAGCGCGGAAGGTTAACAGGTCAGGATCGCCNGGGCCGGCNCCGACCAGAGCCACTTCGCCCTGTTGTATTTCGCCCTGNAGGCAGGCATTTGTTTCTGCTTCCGCCCNCTCCGCCTGACGCGCGAGAATCATCTCNGGTGCACGACTGTTAAGCCAGCGACGCCAGAAGGCNGCGCGGTCAGCAGATGGAATAAGTGCTTTAACCTTATNCCGCAGNGTTTCAGCATAAGCAGCGAGGCGACCGTAATCCTGTGGCAGAAACGCCTCCAGNCGCTGGCGCACATGNCGGGTCAGTGCCGGNGCGGAGCCACTGGTGGAAACGCTNANCATCAATGGCGNNCGATCAATAACGGCAGGGAAAATAAAGTCGTTATCCTGGGTTTTATCNNTNCGNCACACAAGNCAGCCGGCGTTACGGGCAACCGCCGCCAGCGCTTCATTCAGATCGCCGTCATTGCTCGCAAGAACAACAAAACTGCCTGCNGGAAATGANTCGTCAGNNCTTGCCGGGCGCAATTCGAGTTGAATGNGNCCATCGTCAGCAAGCTTTTGAATATCNGTAGTTACTTTTGGGGAAATAACAGCAACAGACGCCCCGGCCTGNANCAGGGTNGCTGNTTTACGGGCGGCAACGGGGCCGCCACCAATAATTACGAAGGGACGTGCATCCCCCCGCAGAACGAGGGGAAGTGTCATCATTTAGTGATAACCTCAAGACCACGCATNTAAGGACGCAGAACCTGAGGCACGATGATGCTGCCATCTTCCTGCTGATAATTTTCCAGCACTGCCACCATGGTACGGCCTACAGCCAGACCNGAGCCGTTCAGNGTGTGNAGCAGCTCTGGCTTACCGGTTTCCGGATTGCGCCAGCGTGCCTGCATACGNCGCGCCTGATAGTCAGCGAAGTTACTGCAGGATGANATCTCACGGTANTTCTGCTGACCGGGNAGCCACACTTCCAGATCGTAGGTTTTGCGGGCAGAAAAACCGAGGTCGCCNCCACAAAGAATCACTTTNCGGTATGGCAGATTCAGCTTCTGCAGAATNGCTTCTGCATGACCNGTCAGTTGCTCNAGAGTCGCTTCAGAGTCTTCCGCTTTTACAAACTGAACCAGNTCTACTTTATCGAACTGATGNTGGCGGATCATGCCTCGGGTATCACGACCATAACTGCCGGCTTCACTGCGGAAACACGGTGTATGNGCCACTTTTTTGATTGGCAGCGGACCATCCACAACCGATTCNCGCAGCAGNTTGGTNACNGGCACTTCCGCAGTCGGAATCAGATAAAAATCTTTTTCGCCCTGAGCNGANGGNATTTTAAACAGGTCTTCTTCAAANTTCGGCAGCTGACCNGTACCTTCGAGNGCCTGNTTGTTCACCAGATACGGCACGTAGGTTTCGGTATAACCGTGTTCTTCGGTGTGAGTNTCCAGCATNAANTGNGCAAGAGCNCGATGCAGGCGTGCCATCGGACCNCTCATCGCCACAAANCGCGATCCGGCAACCAGNGNGCCCTGATCGAAGCTCAGGCCNAGAGGNTCACCCAGATCAACATGGTCTTTAGCCTCGAACGAAAACTGAGNTGGCTCNCCCCATTTCAGNACTTCGATNTTGTCGTCTTCATCCTTGCCGAANGGTACAGATTCATCCGGCACGTTAGGGATGCTCATCAGCAACTGCTGCANAGCNAGCTCGGCTTCTTTTGCCTGCTGCNCNGCTTCGGTAATGTCGGAATCAATGCTGCCCATTACCTGAGCTTTGGCATCTTCCGGGGACATGCCCTGACCAATCAGTTGACCGATCTGCTTGGACGCCTTCTTCTTTTCTGCCTGCAGCGACTGNGCGCGGGTCAGAGCCGATTTGCGCTGTTCATCCAGACGNTTGAACTCTGCGCCATCAAAAGTGAAGCCTTTTTTGCCCAGAGCTGATGTAACCTGCTCCAGGTTTTCACGAATAAACTTAACGTCCAGCATTACTATTTANACCAATAACAATTTATACAAAAGATTTGGAAAGCCACATACCGGCCACGGTGGCCAGCAGACACCCTGTCAGGCTGAAGCCGGCGTAACTGACAAAAGCCAGCCAGCGCTCCTGTTGCAGCATGGCAACACTCTCCAGCGAGAAAGTAGAAAAGGTCGTGAAGGCACCGAGAAATCCAACCATCAGCAACTGCTTGTGATAGTCGCCGCCCCACTGATGCTGTACCAGCCAGACGTAGGCAATTCCCATGGCAAAGGAGCCTATCAGGTTCACACTTAAGGTGCCATAAGGAAAGGGTTTGTCCATCCATTTGAAGATNGCCGTCGCCACGACATAGCGGCTGATAGCGCCCAGCGCGCCGCCAAGACCAATCCAGAAAAAACTCATTCACCATCCTCCGGGTAACGCTGCAGCGGTGATTGCTGATTCAGCTGACGCAGATACTCAAGTTTCTGCCCGATTTTACCTTCCAGCCCTCNGTTGGACGGCTGNTACAGACGTTCATGGCGCAATTCTTCGGGCAGGTAGGTTTCCCCGGCGGCGAACGCCTCNGGTTCATTGTGAGCATAACGATACTCGGCNCCGTAGTTCAGCTCTTTCATCAACTTTGTCGGAGCATTTCTGAGGTGCAGCGGCACTTCCAGACTCGGATGNCTGGCAACCAGCTCTCTTGCCCGGGCAAGGCCGCGGTAAACCGCGTTGCTTTTTGGCGCNCANGCCAGATACACAATGGCATGNGCCAGATTNAGATCNCCCTCCGGTGTNCCAAGTCGTTCCAGTGCGTCCCAGGCATTCAGAGCAATGGTCAGCCCCCGNGGNTCAGCATTNCCGACATCCTCNCTGGCGATCGCCACCGCCCTGCGGGCGATATAAAGNGGGTCGCAGCCGCCGTCGAGCATCCGAACCATCCAGTACAGTGCTGCATCCGGATCCGAACCGCGCACAGACTTATGCAACGCCGAGATNTGATCGTAAAAGGCCTCGCCGCCCTTATCAAAGCGCCGGGTCTTNTCGCCCANAATTTCTTTAACATCCTGAGCTTCAAGCCTTGCTTCCGGATTCAGCTGTTGCGCCATTTCCAGTATGTTCAGCGAACGGCGGCCATCGCCATCTGCCGCNGCNGCAATGAGCTGCAATGCCTCATCATCCGCCTGACTNCCGGTTTTTTGCAGCGCCTGACTGAGCAGGTTTNCCAACTGGCCNTTGCTCAGCGCCCGCAACACATAAACCTGCGCACGGGAGAGNAAGGCATTATTNAGTTCGAATGATGGGTTTTCCGTGGTNGCGCCAATAAANATAAANGTGCCATCCTCAACGTAAGGCAGAAAGGCATCCTGCTGGGATTTATTGAAGCGGTGCACTTCGTCGATAAACAACACCGTTTTACGGCCACGCATGTGAAACTGCTGCGCGCGCTGCACGGCTTCGCGAATATCTTTCACGCCGGACATGACCGCAGACAGCGCAAGAAATTCAGCGTCAACATAGTTGGCCACCAGTCTGGCCAGTGTCGTTTTACCAACGCCGGGCGGCCCCCAGAAAATCAGCGAGTGCAACTGGCCGTTATCAAGGGAGCGGCGCAACGGCGTACCAGGACCAACCACGTGCTCCTGGCCAATATATTCATCGAGCGACGCCGGCCGCATACGCGAGGCCAGTGGTTCGTAGGCGTTTTCCTGAGAAAATAAATCAGCGGCCATGACGTCCGTCGATCACATCCACGCCTTCCGGCACATTAAAAACAAATGCCTGATCATCAACCGGTTGATTGATGGCTACGCCGTCGAACCTGATTTCGGTGATCTGCCCGGCTGCATCAAAAATCATCATGCGCACAATCTGCTGGTCACGGTAATGAAACTCCAGCGATTCAAATAACTGGCTGTTATCTTTTGGCACCAGTTGGAATACGGTTTCATCACCGGCTTTTTCTTCTTCAACGAGAAAGCTCTTTTCCACGTTACCCGCGTCACCGGTCAGCAACAGTGCCGGCGTTTCCTGGATACGCTGATCCATGTCGCGGATAGTAACCTGTTCCAGATCCATATCATAAACCCAGACCAGTTCGCCATCGGATACCACCAGTTGCTCAAATGGCTCATCGGTGTGCCAGCGCAGCTTGCCCGGTTTGGCAACCGTCAGCTGACCTGTCATGGACTGCAGTAGCTGACCGTGATTATCACGGGTCGANTGCTCGAAACGGGAATCCAGGGTTTGCAGGTTTTTAATCCGGGCGAGAAAATCNTTCAATGCTGCATCGTTATCGGCGTATGCCGGAGCNATGCTGGCNATCGTCAGCGAAATCAGCATCAGTACCGCTGAAATCAGATGCTTGGTCATGTTAAATCCTTAATGATTGCCTGCTGTATGTTTGACCCGGCTATTAGCTGAGTTGTTATNNGTAGCACCTGTCGTGCTCANTGTCGTTTGTATTTTCNGCGGNCNNGGGGCCGAAAATANAANACGCTGATTTNTNCCATTAGTTTATGATTTTGCGACNGCCAATTAATTCCGCACNCTGGTAANTCAATTAATTCCACTACCTCGNNNATTCAATTACTGCGGCGCCCGCCCGGCAAGNACTTCCCGGGAACCATTGTGNGCCGGAGGTGAAACAACGCCGGATGCTTCCATTGTCTCCACCAGTCTTGCGGCGCGATTATAGCCAATGCGCAATTTGCGTTGCACTGACGAAATTGAGCACTTCCCGGTTTCAGTAACAAAGGCGACCGCCTGATCATACAGGTCGTCCTGNTCATCTCCGGCTTCCAGAGTCAGGCCGCTGCCCTCCTCTCCGTGAGANGTAATNTCTTCAATNTAATCCGGCTCGCCNCGTTTTTTCCATTCAGCCACCAGGCGGTGNACTTCATCGTCATCAACGAAAGCNCCATGAACCCGNTCTGGCAANGCATGACCCGGCGGCATAAACAGCATGTCACCATGGCCCAGCAACTGCTCTGCACCGCCCTGNTCAAGAATCGTGCGGGAGTCNATTTTGGAGGACACCTGAAAGGCGATCCGTGTTGGCACGTTGGCCTTAATCAGGCCGGTAATAACATCCACCGACGGACGCTGAGTGGCGAGAATCATGTGAATACCTGCGGCCCGTGCTTTCTGTGCAATACGGGCGATCAGCTCTTCCACCTTTTTGCCNACCATCATCATCATGTCGGCAAATTCNTCGATTACGATAACAATATACGGCAGTGGTTCCAGCAGTGGNGGCGTTGTGTCGTAAGACTTATCAATNTGCCACAGNGGGTCCGGAATCGGCTTGCCTTCCGCGATAGCATCCTTAACTTTNTTGTTATAGCCGGCAATGTTACGCACCCCCATNGCCGCCATCAGCATGTAGCGGCGCTCCATTTCGGCAACGGACCAGCGCAGNCCGTTAGCGGCCTCTTTCATGTCNGTGATNACCGGCGTCAACAGGTGTGGAATACCTTCGTAAACGGACAGCTCCAGCATTTTCGGGTCGACCAGAATCAGGCGCANCTCTTCNGGNGTCGACTTNAACAGCAGNCTGAGCAGCATGGCGTTAACACCGACGGATTTACCGGAGCCGGTCGTNCCGGCAACCAGNAAGTGAGGCATTTTTGCCAGATCGGTAATCACCGGGTTGCCGCCAATATCGTGNCCAAGAGCCAGCGTCAGNGGCGATTTNGATTTGTCATANTTATCNGAGGACAGTACTTCGTTGAGGGACACCACCGCCCGGTCTTCGTTTGGTACTTCAATNCCCATCACGGATTTACCGGGAATCACTTCAACCACACGCACAGCGACCATTGCCATGGAACGNGCGAGGTCCCGTGCNAGGTTGGATATTTTACTGGCCTTAACGCCGGGTGCCGGCTGAATTTCAAAGCGGGTAATAACCGGACCGGGCGCAACTGCCGTCACCTCTACTTTAACGCCAAAATCTGCCAGTTTTTGCACCAGCAGGCGTGACAATTCCTGCAGGCGTTCTGCAGAAAAACCATGTGGCTGATCGGTACGCGGGGGATCCAGCAANGGCAATGGATGGCAGCGGATCATCGCCGCCAAACAGCCGGCCCTGCATATCCCGCTTAGCGCGCTCGCTGGGCTGACTTTCNTGTTTTTCCAGTGGCTGAATTGGTATTTCAGACGGTGTCTGAGCTTTCGCCGGAGAAGCAGCGGCTGCAGATGCCTTCGCTGCGGGCGCTTTGTCCGCCACTCGTGGTNCTGCTTGTGCCANANTCCCTGACGCAGGTGCGNTGTTNTNGGCTGAGCCGGCNTCNTCGGAAGCATCGNTCAGCCANGGCACATCCATAAAGTCGTCTTCGATATCGTCTNTAGCAGTGCCTGCATTAGTNTTTNCAGAAGCCGAAGGAAGNTTAAACNCNGGCTCTACNGCNTCNCTGCGCTTTTTATCGTCTTTNCNATCNTCGGATTTACNATGCAGGTGACGNTTCCAGAATGANGGTGCTTTCTCAGTTTCATTCAGGTCTGCTTCAGGCTGNCCGTCATCATCGNCNGTCTCATTNNCNNCATNACTGGCTACTGCAGGNTTTGCNGNNTTTGTAGATTCTGCAGATTCTTTAGAGTGTCGCATCGCCACTGACGCAACGGCTGGTTCAGGACTNCCCTGCGAAGCCACGGATCTGTTGTCTGNATCACNGCCAGNCTGCTTTTCTTTNCGTCGCTCNGCCATGCGGGCAACCAGAGCAACGGCAGCCCCGCCCAGCCAGTCAAAGAATCTGAGCCAGGAAAACTCAAGAAACAGCATNAGGCCCAATGCCAGTATCCCGGCCAGCAGAATGGCTGAACCAGCAAAGGAAAACAGTGGCAGAAANACGTCAATCAGNGTTTTACCGAGTATGCCGCCGGAGCCNACCGGCAGGTANTCGCCATGCCAGATACTCATTTCAGCCAGAGCACACAAAGCAGACAGAGACAGCAGNACACCGATACCGCGCAACAACCAGACACGCCCGCTCGCTGCCGGCGATTTACGGAACAGCTGGCCAAGCTTGGCNATCACCAGCAATGGCACNGCGTAAGCNAGATAGCCAAGGGCATGAAACAGAATATCTGCNACCAGAGCACCTACCTTGCCCACGGCATTNCCCGGNGATCCTGCGCCNGCAGCGGACCAGGCCATATCCCGCCCACTGTAGGTAACAAGGGCCAGTAACAGCAGAATGCTGGCCAGNGTCAGAACAACAAATACCGCGTCGTGACGGCGACTCCAGAGCACAGGAATATCTCCCATGTTCAGTTCCGTGTCTGGCTGAATATCACGATCAGTCGTATGCTTTGGCAAAATGAGTGTCCAATTCCCTGATTTAAAAGCGAAGTTTACCACGGGTTTAGCATGATTGACTGGCTGGATGAAGCATCGTTCCCGCAATTTCCCCCAACCGGGCGGGCCCTTAAAGATCCCAACGGATTNCTGGCCGCTGGCGGCCGCACAACGCCGTTATGGCTGGATCAGGCCTACCGGCACGGAATATTCCCCTGGAACGACCCGGAGGAGGTTCGCATGTGGTGGTCTCCTGCTCCGCGGGCAATCATTACGGCTGAGTCTTTCCGCCTGCCACGCAGTGTAAGAAAGGCCATGCGCCGCCAGCAATACCGGGTGACGACCAANCTGGCCTTCCGCCAGGTAATGGCAGCCTGCGCCGGCCCCCGCGATCATGAATCCGGCACCTGGATCAGTGACGACATGATAGAAGGCTACACTCGCCTGCATAAAAGCGGGCGCGCCCTGAGTGTCGAATACTGGCATAAGGACCGGCTCTGCGGTGGTTTCTATGGTTTACTGATTGGTCAGGCGCTGTTTGGTGAATCCATGTTTTCTCATATCGACAATGCATCCAAAATCGCTTTCGGTCACGCTGCCCCTGCACTGTTCAGATCAGGGGTAAAGCTGATCGATTGTCAGATGAAGACCAGCCACCTGGCACAGTTTGGCCTTTTTGAAGCAGACCGCGAAGACTTCAATTTCAGAGTCAGCGAAGCTGTCAAAGGACAGCAGACAGTGCTGCCCGGAGTNNTGGCATGAATAAAATTCTGCTNTTTCAGCCNCCGGAAACCCACGATTGCAGCTANCTNGACGGNGAACAGTCGCGNAGNGTNTATGTCGACCCGCGTGCTGANCTTGATGGCACAACACTGACCCTGCTCAGCCTGAACGGTTTCCGCCGCAGTGGCCGACTGATGTACCGCCCCGCCTGCCCGACCTGTTCGGCCTGCCTNCCGGTNCGTATCCGTCTTAATGATTTCCTCCCNTCGCGTTCGCATAAACGCACTGAACGCAGGAATAACGACCTGACTCTCGAAGTATCCATGCCGGACGGCTCTGCAGAATGCTATGAGCTCTATGANCGTTATATCAGTGAGCGCCACCGCGACGGCGANATGTACCCGCCNGGNGAACAGCAGTATCAGGATTTTCTTGTCAGTGATTTTGGTACAACCCGCTTTCTCAAGGTAAGACACCAGGAAAAGCTTATCGCCTGCATGGTATTCGATATGCTTGAGGACGGNTTATCCGCGGTCTACAGCTTCTTTGACCCGGATGAACAGGAGCGCTCTCTGGGTACNTGGCTCATTCTGCAACTCAACCATATAGCTCTGGGTCTTGGCCTTCACTACNACTACCTCGGCTATTACGTAAGAGANAGCAGGAAGATGACNTATAAGCGCAAATTCGCACCACTGGATGCGCTGATTGATGGAAAATGGACGCTTTTGTCACCCTGAATCTGCGCCCGGATCATATTCCCACAGATGCAACAGGCATTTACTTTGCTTCTTATGTAAATTTCAGGCAGAATGCGCCCGCGTTGTACAAGCTATAAACAGGTGATGAATGGCAAAAGATGATGTTATTGAAATGGAAGGTGAGGTAGTAGATACCCTTCCGAACACAATGTTCCGTGTAAAACTGGAAAACGGCCACGTTGTGACCGCTCATATTTCAGGCAAAATGCGTAAGAACTATATCCGCATCCTGACTGGCGATAAGGTTAAAGTTGAACTGACTCCTTACGACCTGAGCAAAGGGCGCATTACTTACCGCGCCCGCTAATGTCATCTGCAGGAAGTGCCGCCGTCAGGCTGGCACTTCTTCCACAGCAGCAATTGACAGCTCACCATCCTCAGCAGAAATATCCACTTCCCCNCCACGGGAAAGATCGCCAAACAGAATTTTCTCTGCCAATGGCTTTTTGATTTTATCCTGCACCAGNCGAGCCATAGGTCGTGCNCCCATGCGCGCGTCATAACCATGCTCAGCAAGCCATGCGCGGGCGCTGTCGTCCACATTCAGAACCACACCCTTATCATCCAGCTGGGCCTGNAGCTCAGTCAGGAATTTATCCACNACATGCAGAATGGTTTCCGGTGTTAACGGACCAAACTGAATNGTGCTGTCGATNCGGTTGCGGAATTCCGGCGTAAAGGTTTTCTTCAGCGCTTCAGCACCATCAGTACTGTGATCCTGCAGCGTAAAGCCGATACTGGAACGACTCATCTGCTCTGCCCCNGCATTGGTGGTCATAATCAGGATAACATTACGNAAATCCGTTTTACGGCCATTGTTGTCGGTGAGCGTACCGTGATCCATTACCTGCAGCAGAATGTTAAAGACTTCCGGATGGGCTTTTTCAATCTCATCCAGCAGCAACACNCAGTGCGGGTTTTTGTTAATNGCNTCGGTCAGCAGACCGCCCTGGTCATAACCGACATAACCCGGTGGCGCACCAATCAGACGGGAAACCGTNTGNCGCTCCATGTACTCAGACATATCAAAGCGCACCAGCTCCATACCCATTACAGAGGCCAGCTGCTTGGAAACCTCGGTTTTACCCACACCGGTCGGGCCGGCAAACAGGAAAGAACCTATTGGTTTCTGTGGNGACGTCAGCCCGGCACGGGACATTTTGATCGCGGTAGACAGCGAATCAATCGCCTCATCCTGACCAAACACCACCATGCGCAGCTTGTCTTCGAGCTTGAACAGCAGCTCTTTATCAGACGCCGATACGGTTTTTGGNGGAATNCGCGCAATACCNGCNACCACGTGCTCAACCTCNGCAACATTGATNACTTTCTTACGNTTGCTTGGCGGNAACAGNTGNTGCAGTGCACCTACCTCATCNATCACATCAATCGC
>PAJK01000032.1 GCA_002706025.1 Oceanospirillaceae bacterium | reverse complement strand
CCAGGAGGCATAAGGCTTTGCGGCATTAAAAGCCGTTTATAAAAAGATCCGTTTTAAACTGTGGGACAGCAGTGGTCTTCGACCGGTTTTTTTATGTCTGACATTCACAATGCCAGACATGACCCGACAGTGTGTTACGGCATAAAGCGGATCGGAAACTCAACTGTGGTCACAGCAATTCCCTGACGCGCCTCGAACACCATCTGCTTACACTTGGATTCAAGACGGCGCTTGAGCTTATCGTCGCCCAACTCGCTTTCGGCCACCCGGCAACTGGACACAGAACCGTCCGGCTGAATATCCAGTTTAAGCAGTACGGAACCAGCCAGTGTCGGATCTTTACGTAATGCACCGCGATAAATCCGGTCGTACTGTACCTTGTACTGTTCAAACACGAGGTTCAGCTCTTCCTGCGAACGGGTAGTAGCAGCAACCGTTGCCTGCTCCTGTTCCGCGGTCATTTCCACTTCCGTCACCTGACGATCGCCAAGGTTTTCACCCACGGTTTCGTTGGTCAGTGTCGCCACATCAACCCCGCCCGAACCGCGTACCGCAGCTTCGCGATCGACCACGGTACCGACACTGGTCGCTTTACTGCCGGCATTGGATAACCCTTTGCTCGATGTGTTCAGATCTGCAATCGGCACCTGACTGCGTATGCTGCTCAAAGCATTCAGAGCATCATTACCAAACGCTTTTTTTGCCGTTTCCTTAGCCTGTTCGCGTTTTTCCGGCGTCGCTTCTGCCTTAGGTTCCTGCTTTGGCTTCGGCACTGGTTTTGGCTCAGGCACTGGTTTTGGCTCAGGCGGCTTAGGTTTTGGTTCCGGCTTTGGTTCAGGTTCCGGTATCGGCTCAGGCTCTGGTTTTTCCTCCACTACAGGTGGTGGCGGCTCTGGTTTTTCCAGTTTCTGACGCTCAATTACTCTGGCCAGCTGAGGCGGCAACTGCTCCATTTCCTGACGGTCACGTTCCGGCAGTGAAATAAACGGAATAATGACCCCCAACACCAGCACAGCCAGCAGAAAACCAACCAGTAACGGAATAAACCGATGGCGATCACCGGCATCACTCCANGGGAACTGAGGGACATGAGTATGAACTGTCATCACTCACCTCCCTGTCCGGGTGCTTTCTGGTTAACCGCCAGAGAAATATTATTGAACCCNGCTTTGGCGCTGGTATTCATCACCTTTTTCAGCAGTGTATAAGGCGTGCTTTTGTCACCCATAATGGTAACAGGACGCCCCTGATCTTCAGCNCCCGGCGGCAGNGGCATGCGTCCGGCCAGATANTCAAGTTCNTTGCTCAACTCAGTNATCTGTTCACCTTCNGCACTGGCGTCTGCGGTGGAAACCACAGAACGGCCACGNACCAGAATTTCATCCTGACTGATCATNATGGTGACGTTTTCTGACGGCTTGTTTTCCGCCAGNGAGACCGGTAATTCAATGGCATCATTACTCTGAACTTCCACTTCTGACTGNTTAACCATCAGGAAGAACACCAGGATGGTAAAAATATCCATCAGGGCNGTNAGGTTCAGACCACCGGCGGCCTTTTTACGTTTATGGTTGCGCTCCATACGCTTGGCGCGACGTGACATTNTCATTCGGTCACCTCCCCGCTCAGCGCTGCTGCATCNCCCATGGAAATATCCGGAAACAGCGTTGCATCGACCAGACTGGCCGCCACCACTGCCGNATAAATACGCACGGTATCCATCACGTTAATTAACGTCTGATAATCAATATCAGGTTCCGATAACAGGCTGATGTCTTTCTTATCGGCGAAGCCAGGATTCTTTTTTACATCCTGCAAAGCCAGCGATAAGCCGCTGTAATCAAACCCGTCTTCTTTTTTAGGCAAAAGCACGATGGTTTCCGTTTTTTCCTGATAGGTCCGGTTCAGTTCGAACCCGGAATTCCGGATAACCACTTCAAGCGAAACATCTTCCGGATCAATTTCAGCTGTGCCCGGCTGATCGCCGGCAGGTAGCCTCAGATCCAGAACCGCCAGCTGCGAGAACACCATGTTCATCAACANCACCGGCACCAGCACAATCATGAGATTCATGAAGGATGTTACGTTGAGCTCCGCCTCTTCCTTAAATCGTCTTTGGCGTCTCATGCTCGGCACTCAGTTGCTGGATGGCTGACCTGGCTTACGTTCAGTAATGATGTTGAGGAACTTAACCCCAGCCATTTCAATACTGTCGACAATTTCGTTGGTTTTTGTCTGCAGAAAGCTGTGCAACAGAATCAGCGGAATAGCCGCCATCAGACCGAAGGCTGTGGTGTTCATGGCCACNGAAATACTTTGAGACAGCAGCGCTGCNTTTTCAGCNGGNGCNGCATTGGCAACNGCGGTAAANGCGGCGATAAGACCCATAATGGTACCCAGCAGGCCCATNAGGGTTGCGATGTTTGCCAGAGTAGCAACGTACTGGGTACGTTTTTCCAGCTGTGGAATGGCTTCCATCAGACCTTCTTCCAGCGCGTACTCAATTTCTTCGCGACGCTGNCTGCCAGGAATGCGGGCAATGGCTGCAGAAAANATATTGCCGATTTTAGTNCCGGATGTATTGGCGTAATTCAGGGCGTTGCGCAGATCGCGTTTCTGCAGCATTGGCAGCATATCTTCAAACGCTTTGCGGTTGCTGCTTTTTTCTTTCATCAGGAACAGCAGTCGCTCTACCGCAATGGCCAGACCAATGGCCATAACGATGGCGATGGGATACATAAATGCACCGCCTTCCTGAAAAAAACGAATAATTGAATCCATAGTTACTTCCCCTGAATATCATTTCCGGCAGCCATGTATGCCACCTTATTGGTTATATAAACAGCCTTAAGACTGCCTGTTAAACGATTACTGATCAGTTGCCCGCTGATCTGATGTCTGTTCATTTAATGCCCCGGCCTCCGGCTCTTTCGCCAGGTAGCGTCCGGCATAACGCATTTCGCGGTTTAACCGGTCGCGGTCGGTGGGTTGCAACCACTGGTCCCGGTAACTGCTGATCGGCTGATACAGTCGTCCCGTACCCGGCGGCGCACTCCACGGCATAATATACATAACATTCGGTTCCTGGCTGTTACCCTGAATGGATATACCTTCCAGACGAATAACGTCTTCAGCCTGCACGGCAGAAATAAAAAATGCCCACAGCAGAATTGGCAGACGGCAGATTGTCTTAAATCGACTCATGAATCATCCCCCGCCATCTGCTCCGCATTACGCCGCTCAAGATCTGTAATCCACATCGCCAGTGTTTCATCTGTCTGTGACATTAATGCGGCCGCCTGCTGGTAATGCTCCAGCGCTTTAGCCAGATCCTGCATATAAAGGTCGTAAAGAATGCCCAGGTTGTAATGCACGTCGGCATCGCCCGGTGCACATTGTAAGGCACTCAGATAGGTTTCTTCAGACTTTTTAAAGTGCCCGGCCTCACGCTCTGCCAAAGCTTTCATTTTCAGCGCAGGACAAAAACTGCTGTCGATGGACAGCGCCTGATCGAAACTCTTTACGCTGTCTTCGTAAGCCTGATTATTAAACTGAGCAATACCCAGATTGCTCCAGCAGCCGGGGAACTGACGGTACTCTTCTGCCAGCCCCTGCCAGTGCACCAGAGCTTCGTCATATTTCTTATCCTGCAAAAGTTCCAGCCCCTGCTGATAAGCTGCCGTTAATGCTTCCGGGATTGGCTGTTCTTCAGGCGCGGCGGTATCTGCTACCTGTGGCTTTGGCTGGGAAATACTGCAGCCCTGCAACAGCAGAACGACCACTGCTGCCAATAAAATAAGCCCGTGACTCAGCTGCTCAGCGAATCTGTTCAACATAGCTCACTGCCTTTTCGTGTTTGTCGTATTGTCCGGGCATCAGTATTCCCAGTGACTCATAACTGTGACGAATCCATTGATCGTACAGGCCGTCATAAGTACGGCCAGCGTTGGTCTGATGAACCTGAATGGCGGCTTCTTGCAGTGGGAATGCCTGATCTTCAAGCAGAAACTCGTATTCTTCCAGTTCCACTTCATCCAGACCACCTGGGCGCTCAGAATCCATCAGGCCGCGGGCCAGTTGGCGATACAGCTCGCCAATACGGTAAGTAGACGATGTAGTGTATTCCTGCACGCCGGTTTTTACCGACTGGGTGTAACGCTTCAACGCTTTTTGCATCACCGCATTTTTGGCTGTGATGCTTTTATCCAACGGCAGCGTCAGAGCAATCTGTTCGTACTTTTTACGCTCAAATTCGCCCAGCTCGTAAGCCGCACCAGCTGCGAGATAACGTGACCGGTCGGTTTGATCTTTACCGGCTTTATTATTCAGAGTGATGATCTGATCCAGCCAGTAACGACGCTTTTCTTCATCACCCTGAGCTGCGTAAATCTGATCCAGTTTGTAGTGCGCTTCGATNGCCGCATCAAACGGGCGNTTGTAGGAATGCGCATAACGCTTGTACATCACGATGGCGTTATCGGTATCACCGGCTTTTTCAAAATATTCCGCCGACTGGAAACAGGCAATCCGCTGCTGNTCCGCATCGTCACCGTTCTTCCAGATACGCTGCAGCTCAAATGCCGCAGAGCGCCATTCGCCTTTTTCTTCGTAAGCGACGATCAGCTTAGATGGNATATCTTTGCTTAATTTATGCTCAGGATATTGCTGACGGAATGCCTGCAATACATCGATTGCCTGATCGTAATCCTTCAGCTGCATCAGAATATTTGCCGAGTCATATTCAGCAATAATGCGGGTATCGCTTTCCGGAATNACGTCNGCAATGCGACGCCAGTGATATACGGCATTTTCCAGATCNCCCTGCTGCTGTGCGATTTCACCCTGNTTATAAATACTGGCAGCCACTTTTTCACGCAGATCTTTGCGCTGTTTGCGGCTNATGTCTTTATAGCTTTGTGCATCCAGTAAAGCCTGCTCAGCTTCTGCGTAATAACCGGCTTCAAAGGCNGNATGGCCACGAACCAAAGCAGCACCATACTGATAACGCGGTGACAGATCATCCTGNTACTGAACAGCAAGTCGCGAGGTNCTTAACGCCTGAGAATAATAGCCGTNNTTCAGCAACATCTCGCCAGTATTCACCAGTACCGTACCGGCGCGCTCATCCTGAGGAAATTCCTGCACAAANCGCATGGCGCTGGCAACCGTACCCTGCCGCCAGCTGTCCTGCTCCTGCGCNGTTGGCTTATATTTATTAAACGACAGAATCGCCGCATAGCCAGCTTCNGCNGCTTTTTCATACTGCGGATACTGGTAGGCCACAATTTCGTAATGATCCTTCGCCAGNGGATANTCCTGTAACTGGAAGGCAACNTCCGCCAACAGGAAATGNGCCTTTACGGTNTCATCCGCATNCGGGAAGCTGCGGATATATTCCGCATACCANTTCTCTGCCTCAAGCAGCCGTTCACGCTTATCTTTGCTGTTGTCGGCGCCNTGNCCCCANGCGTGCCAGAAGCCAGCNAGATCCCAGATATATTCCGATAAAGATGGACGCAATCTTTGCTGAACAGCATCGTTATGTCTCANCCAGTANTCTGANCCAACGCCAAACATNCCGANATAAAGGGTTTTGTGTTTACGCACCAGNTTGGCATAACCCGCCGTTTTATAACCGTCAATCAGGCGNTCNTAATAAGTNGGCGCCAGNATNCTGTCCGGATACCGCAATACAAATGCACGCAGGGTNGAGGCACCACTTTTGTAATAATTTTTTTCGTAGTAGTAACTGGCCAGACGNTCATACAGAAGATATTCGTAATGGCGCTGACCGTGCTCATCGTAGAAGGCAGCAATCTGCTGCCAATCACCCAGTTCGTCGAACATAATNGCCATAATACGCACAACATCATTGAGCATATTCAGGCTGCCACCACTGGCCTGCTGCAGACTGTCGGCGTCCGGATATTCCTCNTCAAGCAAAGCCGTAAANGCCAGCAGACTGTCCTGCAGACGATCCTGTTTAAATATGCTCCAGCCNTGCAGATAACGNGCACTGACGTAATAGCTGTTGCCGTCAGCGCCGAAGTCGATNAGACGCTGATAAGCCTCTTCTGCTGCTTCATAGTCACCGGCCGCATAGAGCATCTGCCCGAGGCGAAATTCGCTTTCGAGATAATATTCTGAGCGCGGATATTCTTCGGTCAACTGCTCCAGCGTAGCNATGGCGAGATAGGGTTTACCGGCGATACTGTAGGCTTTTGCCAGCTGATAGAGCATGGCATCGTTATCATCACGATCGGGATGCGCTTTTAACAGTGCTTCGTAATCNCTGATGGATGCCATNGCCACGCGNTGCTCGGNCNTAGTNCCAGCCNCNTCACTTCCATCAGCAACCAGCACAGCGCCATTATCCAGCGCCAGTTCTTCCGATTGTAATTTCAGATTCGCCATNCGGTGAGNGACACGTACGCGCATTTCTGCATCGCCGGCCACATCAAGGTACGCCTGATATTTTTCCAGCACCTGCTGATGATCNGTTTTCAGCGGCTCATCAGGCTGCAGACGTATCCGCACATCGTCAATGGATTCCAGNGTNCCNGCGGTATTTTCCTGCNGTGATACCAGGCTNCANCCGGTAACAACNACCGCTNCTGCGATCAGCGCAAGCGACCTNGAAAAAGTATTAACAGACAAACATAAAGTCGGTATNAGGCGTTTATTCACCAGCCACCTCCCCGNGATTGTCTGANGCTGCAGCACTGGTNTCNGCTGCGTCATNCGTGTCGGTTNCTGCATTCTGGTCTTTTGCAGGAACGTCTTCNGTCACTGCGTCCGGATCNGCCTCATCGGCTGCGGTAAGGCTCTGCTGCAACGCNTCATCATAAAGACGGGCGATGGATAAACGCGCCTGNCCCTGATAATCGGTGATTCTCTGCTGCAGCGACGNCAGGTANTCTTCCGTCATATTTGCCGTTAACTGCAGNGTCTGCTCCAGCCGCTCATCAGTGCGCTGCAACANATCCTGAATACGNAGCTGAGCTGCNGCGATACGCTGCGGAAATCCCTGCCAGGAACTGTCCGCCCANACCAGCGCTTCACGGGCGTGATTGAGTTGCGTCANTAACGCCATACTCTCAGTCTGCAATTGCCAGTAGGACTGGTTTACGTCCCAGCGACGCTGAGGGGTATTTTCGTAAATTTCCCANAANTGCAGCCCGCGCGCGCGGCGCCAGCGNTCAGCATACTGNTCAACATNACGGGTTGGCGTGGCTAACTGCTGCAGCCCACGAATGCGNGGCACGACATTCTGCAGACGCTCAACATTGGCTTTATCTTCTTCCGACGCGTAGGCAAATATTTTGCTGTCTTCNTCTGCNANCTGAGCNCTCAGCGNNAGNATTCGTTGTGTCAGCGCCTGCTGNTGTTGCTGCATNGCCTGCAGCCGNGCCGGNCCATTNNTCTGAACNAGAANATCCTGACGGCGTTTAATGGTATCNGCCCACAGCGTCATATTTTCCTGCTGCTGCAGCAAGGCATTGTGCATNGCATGTAAATCATGCAGCTGTGAGATCANTGCCACGAACTGAGGATTATCCAGNAGCCCCTGAACGNTAGCTGAGAGTTCTCCNTCCGGCATATCAGTGNTAACGGTACGCTGCCANCCCCAGTTTTCATCCTGCTGCAGCAACCAGGNATTGAGCCAGTCACGAACTGNTGCNGNNCTACNCTGCTCACTCAGGCGGGTNAGCATTTCCTGCAGACGCAGTTCAGTGGCTTCATANGCCTGCAGTGACTGTGTCCTGGCATCCAGCAATTCCAGTGCATGGGGTACTGCCAGCAGAGATTCCATNACTGCCGGATGAAACGGCTGATAATTATNCTGCAGCAAACGCCACGGCTGCATTGCGCGCTGATAATTCTGCTGCTCAGCCAACGCCCAGCCATACTGCAATAAGCNCGGCGCGGTAAAAATACTGTCNAGACTGATACGCTTCAGATGATCCGNAGCCTGCTNGGTTTTACCCGCATTCANTGCATTAATGCCCNCCACCAGATAAATNCGGTCACGTAAATTGTGCGCNTCTNCGGTNTCGGGTAAATAATAAACAGCCTCTTCAACCAGAGACTCAATGGCAGGGCCNGGCGTATAAAGACGGATATGAGCAATAATCAGGTTGTAGCGTGCTAATCCCGTCCAGATACTGCGNGCGGGCATCTTTTGCAGCTGNTTTTCTGCTTCTTTTACTTTGTCCTGCGCGGCCAGACTGCTGACCAAAAGGAANTTGGCTTCATCNAGATAATCCGCNGCAAGCGGTCCGGAATAAATTGCCAGAAATGCATCATTATTTACCCAGGACAAGGCTTTTGCGGCGCTATCTCCCGCCGCCNGCCACTGACTGTTCAGCCAGAANGCGCGCGCCAGATAAAACCAGGCATTAGCCGTCGCCTTACCTGCACCNGCAGANGCGAACAGGCGCTGNGCGTCTTCNGTTAACCCCAGCGATAACAATACCGCCGCATGCATCAGCCGCANTTCATTGTCGTTTTCTGACGNTGGGTCAACAGNTTGCAACTGCGCCAGCGTGTTCAGTGCGCTCTGATATTCACTNTTATAGTAATGGTAATAAAAAGCCCCGCGCTTCAGGCGGACCTGCGCAGACTGATAGTCTGTGGTGAGATTAACCACTGCAATATCAGACACGTCCTTTGCTGCCGATGCGCTGGCGCACCAGCCAGCCGACAGTAACAGTGATGCAATAACAAGCCGGATTAAAACAGACAAACAATATTCTCCGGATTACCAGAAGCGCAGCGATGCACGGGCACTTTGCAGACTACTGTCATCTGCCACAACGATTTCCAGCAACAGCGGTTTGTCCTTTTTTTCCACTTCCCTTTCAACGATCAGCTCTCTTGGCTGACCTGCCGCGTCTTTGCCACGGACAACCGCTTTCACTGTGTGTTTACCCGGACCGAGATTCACCTCAGCAAGAGGCTGCACCGCCCCCATTTTCAGCGCGTCAATCTGGCGTTCCGTGTAAATATGCTGAACGGTTTTCATGCCTTCAGCGGTTACTTCCACCGACAGAGGGTCAAAGTAGTGGCCGTTATTAAGTGAAAAATATAATTCAGCCCGCATAACCGAAGGGCTCAATAATGATTCCTCCAGTTCATACAGGTCCTTGTTCAATTCCAGTACGGAACGCTTAACATCCGAAATATCTGCCGCCATTGCCGCGTCGTCAGCTGCGAAAGCTGACTGTGNCAGAGCGTGAGTCAGCATAATTGCTGTTAAAACCCGATATTTCATAAGTACCTCAACTCAAGGTTTCTGCCTGGCGTTCTGCGCCATCCAGTCTGCTAATGTTTTTTCAGTTTCGCGGTAATTATCNGTCAATCTGCCAATAATCAGTTTATCGAGCTCACCGGCGGCGTTAATCAGCATCACAGCGGGCCTGGATTCAAATTGCCAGCCAGTGCGCCAGTCAGGATCGGCCTTCAGCACCGGAATGCGCATCGTGGGTGGTAAGTCCTGACCGTCCGGCGTCCACACCACCCAGCTCACCAACCCCTTTCCCTGATACCCCAGAGCAAGGTTCTGATAACGCACCAGCTGTTCTTCGCAACGGTCACAGTCGTCCGTCCAGATCAACATAACGGGATGACCGATCTGCTCTGCCAGACGCTGCCCGGGCAGGTTATTAAATGCCGATGGCCAGCTGAAATCGTTCAGTTTCTGTCCCGGTGCCAGCAGACTGTCGTCGGCAAATGAACAGGCACTCAGGGCACTCAGAAATAGGAGCCGAAATATAACGCCCATTGCGCTCCCCTGTTCATGCCAAGGTCTTCCAGTCGTTTATCATCGCTTTGATAAATGCGCCAGCCTGCGGCCACCCAGAAATCCGGATCGACAATCTGCCACGACAAACCTAATGCGGAATAGCGGCCGTCTGTGTCGCCGGTTGATTGTTCACCCAGATACACCTCTGCAGCTAACTGCCAGGGAAACGCCTGTGTGCCATTGAAACCTGCAGAACCCTGCATAAAGGTATAACCCAGACCATAAGCCAGCAGATTCGAGCTTTCGTCTTCTTCCAGTTCAATACTGTTATCATCACTGACGGCATCATTACTCAGAGGAGAATGCTGATATTCCCCCAGCAGATACCAGCGTTCACCTGCAAACCAGCGGGCTGTCAGGTTGTAGGTAAGGGATGCTTCCAGATGATCTCGCGACTGATAGCCCAGACCAAAGCCCCAGGCGCCGCGTCGTTTTTCATAGGATTCCTGCGCAGAAATACCGGCGCGCTTAACTTCCGGGGCGTAAATATCGGTCGTTTCAGCGAAGGAATACACACTGCCAAGCAACAGCAGTGAGCTGATCAGAAAACGGCTCATAAATTAAAATTCCAGATTAACGCGGCGGAAGGATGACCGCCGTTTTTCGCATCAAAGGCCTGCTGATATTGCAGCCGCAGGCGGATGTCGAGCAGGCGATCGGCGCGCCAGGCGAGATCGGTCGAGAAGCTGGTCAAACCACTACTGACTTCAGTGTTGTCGTCATCCCAATAATCAGAATCACTGTTGGCTTTGCCTGTGCCAATGCCGGCAAAACCAAACCAGCGGAAATGTTCACCGAAACTCAGTTGCTTCTCTGCCCCCAGAGTCCAGAGCTGAACCTGCTCTTCACCATTATTCTGCCGCTCATAGCGCAGGGCGATCCGGGTATCAGTGTTAACCGGAGCGGAAATTCCCAGCACGAGCATTGAGGCCGTACTGGCGCCGGCCTCAATCTGCAGAGGGCCCGGACGTTCTGAATTACTCAGCGACCATACCTGGGCTTCACTGCGCCCGGCACCGGCTTCCAGTTGCGCCACAGGAATCCAGCCTTCGAAACGCGCGCTGCGTACCAGCACCCAGCCGGTCTGACTGGCGACGACAGTAATATTCTCGGACGATGAGATTTCGGAGATAACAGGAAACGCTGACCCTGGGCCTTTACGCAGATACAGTAATCCTTCCTGTGAACGAACGGGCACAGAGAGCAAACTGATTGTGATGACTATGGCAAGCATGCGCAGCGCTTTGAACACGCACAGCTGTGCTGCTATTGCCGGCAAGCCGGCATTCCCCAGGACCAACATGGGTCTGACGCCCTATTTACATTTTAGTTATCGGGCATCCATGCCGTTTTATCGGTACATTATCCTGTCAAAGCTACCGATACTTCATTTGGCATTAACATGCCATTCGGTTATTTACTGAGTTCACGCATGGCGGTTTCCAGCCCCTGCAGTGTCAACGGATACATATGATCGTCAACAATGGTCCGGATCATCCCCAATGATCCGCCCTGCCCCCAGTAGGATTCCGGTGCCGGATTCAGCCACACAAGCTTATCGTAGTGATCCGCCATGCGTTGCATCCACACACCACCGGGCTCTTCATTCCAGTGTTCAACACTACCACCAACGTGGCTGACTTCATAAGGCGCCATCATAGCATCACCGACAAAGATTACTTTGTAATCCGGGCCGTATTTGCGCAGGATATCCCAGGTATCCGTGCGCTCATTCATGCGCCGTATGTTGTTTTTCCACACGGACTCGTAAAGGCAATTATGGAAGTAGAATGTTTCCATATGCTTAAATTCGGTCCGCGCAGCGGAGAACAGCTCCTCACACACCCGTACGTGGGGGTCCATTGAGCCGCCGATATCGAAAAACAGCAGCACTTTAACGGCATTATGGCGCTCTGGCACCATCTTAATGTCAAGAAAACCTGCATTTCTTGCCGTCGAGCTGATGGTGTCGTCCATATCCAGCTCTTCTACAGCCCCCTGACGGGCAAACTTGCGCAGGCGACGCAGGGCTACTTTGACGTTACGGATACCCAGCTCAATGCTGTCATCAAGGTCTTTGTAGTTGCGCTGATCCCAGACTTTCACCGCCTTCTTATGCCGTGAACGGCCCTGCTCGATGCGGATGCCTTCCGGGTTATAACCGTTGGCACCGAAGGCAGAGGTACCACCGGTACCAATCATTTTGTTGCCGCCCTGGTGGCGTTTCTTCTGCTCTTCCAGGCGCTTTTTAAATTCGTCCAACACCTTGTCCAGACCGCCCATGGACTCAATTTTGGCCATCTGTTCTTCGGACAGCAGACGCTCAAATTCTTTGCGCATCCAATCTTCCGGGATATTGGCTTCCGCCATAAAGTCCGGCAGATCATCCAGTCCGCGAAAATAGGCGCCAAACGCTTTATCGAATTTATCGTAATGTTTCTCATCTTTAACCAGGCAAAGACGCGCCAGCGCATAAAACTCTTCGAGGTTGGCGAAAGCCAGATGCGCTTTAACCGCAGCAACGAGGTCCAGATACTCACGGACTGAGCACGGCACCTTCGCCCGGCGGACAGTCTGAAAAAAATCGATCAGCATAGGATTAACCTTTGCGACGGCTCATAAAGGCGAGTTTTTCCAGTAACTGCACATCCTGCTCATTCTTCAGCAACGCACCGTAAAGTGGTGGAATGGCCTTGGTAGTATCGGTATTGCGCAGTGCTTCTGGACCGATATCGTCCGCCATCAGCAGCTTCAGCCAGTCAATCAGCTCAGAAGTAGACGGTTTCTTCTTAAGACCGGGTACTTTGCGCACGTCAAAAAAGACATCCAGCGCTTCACGCACCAGTTCCTTTTTAATATCCGGATAATGTACATCGACAATATCCATCATGGTGTCACGATCCGGGAAGTCGATGTAATGGAAGAAACAGCGGCGCAGGAA
>PAJK01000031.1 GCA_002706025.1 Oceanospirillaceae bacterium | reverse complement strand
TCTTTGATCATCACAAAGACGTGCTGCTCAATATCCCTGCTCCGCAACAACAACAACAACAACAACAACAACAACAACAACAACAACAACAACAACAACAACAACAACAAACGACCGCACAGCAGCAGACAGGAGAATAATCATGGCGACCAAATCTCTGCGCGATATCAGTATGGATGGCCTGTGGAACAACAACCCGGCGCTGGTACAGCTGCTCGGTCTGTGCCCCCTGCTGGCCGTTACCGGCTCCGTGGTCAATGCCATGGGGCTTGGTCTGGCCACCATGATGGTTCTGGTAGGCTCTAACTTTTCCGTATCCCTGATCCGTAATCATGTGCCGGACGCTGTGCGTCTGCCAGCCTTCGTTATGATCATCGCTTCCTTCGTAACCGTTGCCGAACTGGTGATGCAGGCCTTCACCTATGAACTGTACGAAGTGCTGGGGATTTTTATTCCACTGATCGTGACCAACTGCGTCATTCTGGGCCGTGCCGATTCCTTTGCCTGTAAAAACCCCATCATCCCCTCTGTGGTGGATGGCTTTATGATGTCTCTGGGCTTCACACTGGTATTGATGGTTCTGGGCGCAATGCGTGAAATTCTCGGTCAGGGCGTGATCTTTTCCGATATGCAGCTGCTGTTTGGCCCGGCCGCGGCCAGCTGGAAAATCGAACTGGTCAAAGACTACCCTGACTTCCTGTTTGCCATTCTGCCACCGGGCGCCTTTATGGCCATGGGTATTCTGATTGCTCTGAAAAACGTCATCGACGACCAGCTGAAACAACGTGCAGAAGCGCAGAAAGCACCGGTGGAATCCGGCACCAAACGCGTACGCGTTACCGGCAAGATCAGCTGACAGTCAGTCCGTCGATTGATACCGAACCTGCTTTCAGAAGCCCGCATTTGCGGGCTTTTTTGTGCCTGTTCACANCCANAACACANCCAAAACACANCCAGANCACAACCCNNAACGTAACCAGANTTCANTGTGTCGATGCACAGATACGGGCAGCGCGATACAAAGTGTTTTCTCCAGATACTTTATTTCTCCNTCAGCATCCGCTGTAATCCCTCCTGAACCATGTACAACTATTCGCCCAAATTATAAAAGGAGCCTGCCATGTCAGGACTGCTAGCCAACGTCGATCCGGACGGACTGCTCGAATATTCCGTCGTATTCACCGACCGTTCTTTGAACCATATGTCTGCCCGCTTTCAGCAGGTAATGCGCGACATTTCCACCACTCTGAAAGAAGTCTACAGCGCTGACCACGTCGTTATCGTACCCGGCGGTGGCACCTATGGTATGGAAGCAGTGGCCCGTCAGTTTGGCCATGATCAGCATTGCATGGTGATCCGCAATGGCTTCTTCAGCTATCGCTGGAGCCAGATATTTGCAGCCGGCAAAATCCCGGCGAAAGAAACCGTTTTAAAAGCCGGCCGTATCGGCAACGAAAGCCAGTCGCCATGGGCGCCAGCAGCAATTGATGAAGTCGTTGCCACCATCCTGTCTGAAAAACCAGACATGGTCTTTGCGCCGCACGTAGAAACCGCATCCGGCATGCTCTTGCCCGACGATTACATCAAAGCCGTCACCGACGCCGTACATGAAGTCGGTGGTCTGTTCGTACTCGACTGCGTTGCATCCGGCACACTGTGGGCTGATATGAAAAAGCTCGGCGTGGATATTCTGATCAGCGCGCCGCAGAAAGGCTGGAGTGCTTCCCCATGTGCCGCCCTGGTGATGATGAATGACGCCGCTGAAGCCCGCATGAATGAGCGTGAAAGCAGCAGCTTTGCGTTAAACCTGAAAACCTGGTCCGGCATTATGAAAGCCTACGAAAATGGTGGTCATGCATACCACGCCACCATGCCTACCGATGCACTGGCAGCCTTCCGTGACACCATGCTGGAAACCCGCGACTACGGCTTTGATAAAGTCCGCGACGAGCAGATCGCATTGGGTAATTCTGTACGCACGCTGCTGGAATCCCGCGGTATTAAGAGCGTTGCAGCACCCGGTTTCCAGGCACCGGGCGTAGTTGTCAGCTACACCACTGATCCTGGCATTCAGAACGGCAGTAAATTCGTACAGCACGGCATGCAGGCAGCCTCCGGCGTCCCTCTGATGTGCGATGAGCCTGCAGACTATATGAGCTTCCGTCTCGGCCTGTTTGGTCTGGATAAGCTGCACGACTGCGAAGCAGCAACTCAGCGTCTGGCGGCAATTCTCGATCAGCTCGACTGAACGCTTTAACAGCCGGTGTTATTAACCTAATACCGGCGCAATAAAAAACGGGCCAAAAGCCCGTTTTTTATTGCGCGTTTTATTTTATTTTGTGCACGCTTTTATTTTTATCCTGCGTGCGATCAGCACTGCACTCAACCACTACTACATTAAGTCAACGCCACACTGCAGGTTTTCAAACCAGTTCAGAAATTCTGCAACCTTGTCTTTGCCCATAAATGGCCGCCCATGCTGTGGAATCATAGCTTCCACATCCAGCTTACGAACGCGCTCCACCCACAAACGACAGGCTTTATTGCTGACCATGTAGCGTTTATGAAAGCCTTCCATCAGTGGGATGTGCTGCTTCATATCGCCCACCGGAATATGGTCCTCTCCCGGATTAGTGGCTGCAGCACCAACATCACCAGAAAACAGAATTTTACTGATCGGGTCATAAAAGTGGAAATTACCGACAGAATGCAGAAAGTGCGCCGGCACTGCGACAATATGACTCTTGCCCAGCGTAACCTTAGCACCGTTATCCGGCAGTTCGATCAGGCGATCCGTCAGNGATTTTTTCATCGTGCCGGAGACGAAATTGGAAATAAGATGCGGCAGGAAGCGCACCCATAATTTCGACGTTACCACACGACATTCTGAATGCAGCAACCAACGCGGCAATGAGGTAATAATGTCCGGGTCCTGATGGGATGCNAACACATATTTCAGCGACGAATCNCGGCCGAGATGCTTGGAGATTTCAATCGAAAGCGGCGTAAAGGTTAATTCACCACCCGGATCAAACAGAGCACCTTCGCCGTTATCAACAATAATCAGCTGATTACTTGGAATGCCTTCGCCTTCTACCAATCCGGTGAAGAACAGCACCGAATGCTGTCCATCGTCATATAACTTGTTCACTTTCTGATTCATGCAAATCCCCTGAAATAAAGCTGACTACCGGATACGNTTCATCCGGCAGTTTTCCCGTACCAGGCTGATATTCAGCGTCACGACNTGTGACGAAACCTTTCCATAAATAGAGCCGCTCCGATGGCCTGATACCGTAAAAGGTGGACGATATTACCGAAATTCGGAGTCGCCACTATCTCACAGATCAATAAACACGGATTTAATCTGCGTCACAAACGCGATCAGAGTCCAATCTGGACATGAATAGACAGATCATTCGGGACAAAGCTGCTCAGCTGACAGAGTTGATTCAGTACAGACATCTGATTTGGTAAAGACACCCGAGCCGTCAGAGTCGATGGAATGGAGCGAGAGAGAACCGAAAAGAAGAGAGGAAATGCACCGGCCAGCAGAGTGCTGGCCGGTTAAGAGAGATCAGTCGACTTTGTAAATTTTCATGGTGTTGGTGCCGCCCTGAGCATTCAGGTATTCACCACGGGTAATCACCACGATGTCGCCGGACTCAAGACAACCACGCTCTTTCAGAACGTCGATAGCTTTCGGGTTAATCGCATCCGGTTCCAGTTCATCCGCATGGAAATCCACTGGCTGCACGCCGCGATACAGAGCAACACGGTTCTGTGTATCTTCACGACGGGCAAAGGCGTAGATCGGCAGATGTGAACGCAGACGGGACATCAGACGCGGGGTCGCACCGGATTCTGTCAGCGAGATAATCGCTTTACAGCCCACCATGTGATTCGCAGCGTAAACAGCCGACAGTGCAATGGTTTCATCCATGTCATGGAAGTCCTGATGCAGACGGTGTTTGGAACGCTTGGACAGCGGGTTGCGCTCCGCACCAATAATAATGCGGCTCATGGCTTCAACGGTTTCGACCGGGTAATCGCCGGCTGCGGTTTCAGCTGACAGCATAACGGCATCGGTGTAATCCAGTACCGCGTTGGCCACGTCGGATACCTCAGCGCGGGTTGGCATTGGCGAAGCGATCATGGATTCCATCATCTGAGTTGCGGTAATCACCGGCTTATTCAACTGACGGGAACGGGCAATAATGCGCTTCTGCACACCCACCAGCTCAGCATCACCAATTTCAACAGCCAGGTCACCACGGGCAACCATCACAGCATCAGAGGCGAGAATAATATCGTCTAGGGTCTGCTCGTCCTGCACACATTCTGCACGTTCAATTTTAGAAACCAGACCAGCCGTACCGCCGGCAGCGGTCAGCAGCTCACGGGCTTCATTCATATCGTGTGCGTCACGCGGGAAAGACACGGCCAGATAATCCACTTTCATGGAGGCTGCCAGTTTGATGTCTTCTTTGTCTTTGTCGGTCAGTGCACGCGCAGACAGACCACCACCCTGACGGTTAATGCCTTTGTTGTTCGACAACCAGCCGCCAACGATCACTTTAGTCACCAGACGATCGTCGTGCTTTTCCGTTACTTCCAGCTCAATACGGCCATCATCCAGCAACAGGATATCGCCAGGGCTGCCATCGTTGATCAGTTGCTGATAGTCGATACCCACCTGGTGTTCATCGCCCTCTTCGTTACCCAGTGATGCATTCAGGGTAAAGGTCTGGCCGATTTCCAGACGGACTTTCTGTTCTTTGAAACGCGCAATACGGATCTTAGGCCCCTGCAGGTCACCCAGGATCGCAACAAAGCGACCGTGTTTTTTTGCTGCACGACGAACTTTTTCTGCACGCTCAATGTGATCTGCGGCCTCACCGTGAGAAAAGTTGAGACGGAAGACATCCGCTCCGGCCAGGATCAGTTTTTCGATAACTTCATCGCTGCTGCTGGCAGGTCCGAGCGTGGCAACGATTTTGGTGCGTTTTTGCATGAGTTTTCTCCGGCTTAATTCTGCACTTAGATTACACCAGCCATGGTAAGACCGATAGCAGAAAGGGACTGACAATCATTCATTCAACAGTGTGTTTACCTGAGACAGAGTCTGAACCGTAAAGATCTCAGATTTATTAAAAATAAATTCACCACAAAAATTAACATAACGGGAAATACAGACAAAAATGGGTGGTTTTCCGCCCATTTGACGCCGGTTTAAAAATAGCGGTACAAAAATTACGCTATGAATTTATTCTGCATTTTCCAGATCGACATACGCCTGTGGTTCAAACCTCGGCGTACACAGCGCAAGAAATTCCAGTACCTCGCTGCCGGTGTTGGTAATGCGCTGGCGAACACCCGGCGGAATCACCAGAACATCGCCCCGGGTCAGATCCAGCGCAGGCTCATCCCCCACTTCAGCTGACCCCACGCCGGCAACAATCAGATAACGTTCAGTGGTACCCAGCAGTTTATGCCAGCGGGTGGTTTCCCCTGGCAGTACCCGGGCCCGGGCAACTGACAGCTGAGGGTCCGCTGCGGTGTTCAGTAACTCATTGATATAACAGCCTTCGTCAAAGAAGTAGTCTTTATCTTCGCGAAAGCGCTCGGTAAAAGGAGTATCCGACATATTATTCCCTACACTCTTCATGGTCATATCCGACTTTTTTACTCAGATAAGCCCTGTATAATCAGCGCCCTTCCGCCAGTCCGGCTGTCAGGCATCTGCCACTCACGCATCAGCCCACAAACACCAGGCTCTGAAGCACCGGGACCTGAAGTACCCGGCTTGCGGAAGCAAGCAATGTTCAATATGCACCGGATTTACGCTCCGGCCAGCAGAGAGATAATTATGACCCAATATTCTGAATCGCACCCGATTGTGGTGTGCGCGATGTACAAGTTTGTCACCCTGAGCGACTTTGAAGCCCTGCGCGAGCCACTGTATCAGGAAATGAAGCGTCTGGATGTGCGCGGCACCCTGCTGCTCGCCAGCGAAGGTATCAACGGCACTGTAGCCGCTACCCGCGAAGGCATAGACGGCCTCCTCAACTACCTGAAAAACGATCCGCGTCTGGCCGACATCAGCTACAAAGAATCGTACGATGCGGAAAACCCCTTCTACCGCACCAAGGTCAAACTGAAAAAAGAGATCGTGACCATGGGCGTGGAAGGCATTGATCCGAAGCGCGTGGTAGGTACTTACGTAAAACCCGCCGACTGGAATGCGTTAATTTCTGATCCGGATGTGGTGCTGGTTGATACCCGTAACGACTATGAAGTGGATATTGGTACCTTCAAAGGCGCCCTCGATCCACGCACCAAAACCTTCCGCGAATTTCCGCAGTATGTGAAAGACAATCTTGATCCGGCGAAAAATAAAAAAGTCGCTATGTTCTGTACCGGTGGTATCCGCTGTGAAAAATCCACCGCCTATCTGAAAGAACAGGGATTTGATGAGGTCTATCACCTGGAAGGTGGCATCCTCAAATATCTGGAAGAAGTGCCGCAGGAAGAATCCATGTGGGAAGGCGAATGTTTTGTCTTCGATAACCGCGTTGCGGTAAACCACAGTCTGGAAAAAGGCATTTACGATCAGTGCCATGCCTGTCGCCGTCCGATCACAGAAGCCGATAAAGAACGGCCGCAATACGAAGCCGGTGTCAGCTGCCACCAGTGTTTTGACGAATACAGCGACGAACAGCGCCAGCGCTTCCGTTCCCGTGAACAACAGATGGAACTGGCCCGTGAACGCGGTGAAGCGCACATCGGTTCTGAAACGGAAGAAACCATCCGCAAACGCCGGGGAGAAAAGCTGGCGTTTAAAGAAGCGCAGCGTCAGAAGTAACAACTCAGAGCCACGGCAACACGCCGTGGCTCTTACCAGCGTCTGGCCGTCAATTCATTTCAACCAGTTCGAATAATCGCTGATATCGACGATCTGTTTCCAACTCGGGGGCGCTTTCAATCACAATTTCAATAATTGCTTTAAGCTCTGGTGATATTTGTGTCCCGGTGACTCTATCCATCATATCCAGCACCAATTCAGGAAAGCGTTTAGTTAAACACTCTTCATCTTTTAAATCGTGAGTAAACCGGTAAAGCCAAAAATCACTGTAAGCAACTGGATTTAAGAATTTCTTTATCGTTTCATAAACCTCAGGAAAAGATTCACCCGTATCATCAAGCAAATTGATCCATGCCTTTACAGAGGCAGACGTACGATATTTCGATTCCAAGGGCCATACATTCTTAACGAACGGAATTACATACAAATTCCAGCCATTTTCATCTACTTGAGCGACTTGCCCCAACCAAAGGATAAATTCATTACGAGCATCAGCCGTAGAGTACCTTAGTATGCTTCTCATTTCAGGGGCAGACAATTGATTGGGATCTGCTTCTGGTAAGAACATATACATTTGTGCTAACCATTGAATAGCATATTTATACATGTCGTCCTCCCAATACAATGTATTCATCCATGGTACAAAATCATTCAATAGTGGCCTTATTTCCGTTAAGACCTGGTCGGTTGGGCGTTGACCGGCTCGTATAAAGCCATCCCAAGCTGGCTCAGCAAGCGAGTGTTCAAAGCTAAGTATAGGGATCAGCGATTCTGATGCCCATAAAGGATCAACATGCATAAGCCAGTTTAACTGCATCATAAAGATCGACGTTGCATGATCAGCCCCCTCACCAGGTGCAGTCATTAATTGTTCAATACGTGATTTAACCCCTTTTGGTAAAGCTGGCTTTATATCTTCCGGAACGGAATTTATCAGTGCATTAGCACAATTACCTATTGGGCTGTTTATCGCATAGTGATAAGTTCTACGAGATTCTACAAGGGCCTTACCACCTCGCCTAGCTTCACCCAATGAACTCTCCGTAGCCTCTTCACCAGCACCAAGAAAGTAGCCCACTATTCGATCAAAAAGCTTCCAACCAAGAGTTTCGTCAATTTCAAGAATAGAGTTCAGATTGCCTTTTATCCAATTTCCAAGTGAATATCGCAATTCAACAACTACATTATCAGGAAGACTGATTAATCTATTTACCAAACTAAGCTTTAAAGTTACAGAAGCATTGACTGGGAAATGAGCTATTAGATCCTTCCACAAGTGAGCAGGATAATTATTTTTTTTAGATTCAAGAACCAAGGACCTCAGAGCCTTTAAAGGTCTATTCTTAATCAGCCCTACAAATGGACGATATTCTACAGAGCGATCATCACTGCGCAACTCCTCCATGACTTGTTCAATAACCTGATCCACAGGAGCATTCAACAAACTTCCGGGTGATTCATCAACATGCACAGAATAGGTACGGGAACAACTGAGACTCACAGCGCCCTGAACCCATAAGTCATTCCAACGGGGGATTTTCTTGATAATAGAATTCAAATGATTATGCTGATCATCCGAAACAGAACATCCATTGAGCTCCAGATATCTTCCATAACGAGCTGCCAACTCTGATCGCCGCTTAGCATATACTTCTTCAGTCCAGTGAGCTTCCCGATCCGGCCCAACTAAGATCCTATCAATCAACCGATGACGATGATCCATTGAAAATTCCGACCAACGATCAACGAGAAGAAAAAGTAATTCTCTTGATACAGACCTATCCCAAAACGCTTCTTGAGAAAAAGACAGCAGAGTTTCAGCAGCAGTGGAAGCTTCAAAAACTTGCTCTTTGGAAAGCGCATAGAGCTTAAATTTTCGGAAGAAAAATGCATCGCTTTCCGACCACTGACTTGCAACGCTTTCTGCTATTTTCGGTTGTTTTTCAGATAATAGATCAAATAAATGAACAAAGAATAATACTGCCTCCGACATCTTCTCGCCAAGCGGTCTCCCATCCATTTCCCTTCCTGGATACAAGGTAGGAGAGGAAAAGTAAGGGTTTTCAATATCCTTCAGCAAACCTGAAGCGAGCAGAAACTGATCTTCAATAACACGAAAGACTTGAGTAATTACATCATCAGGGACATCCAAAGTCTCTTTATATCTTTCCAGAAATTTGACTTCAAAATTCCCGATATCATATATCTTGACGTTATCCCAAGTTAGCGCAGGCGGCTTGGATTTCGCTATACCTAATGGCAGACTAATTTCGATCCTAGGAGTAGCCACCTCACGAAAAAATCGCAAAACACTAGGCGACCACCCTTCTTTTAAAACTCTGTCTTTAAGCAGATACCAGTCAAAATCATGAAAAAAGCTCTGAACATGCTTTTGATGCTCAAGCAGCAAATTCCATATATGAGTAGCCCTAGGCGGCAGATCATTTACACGTTGAAAATTCAAAGTTAGCTGCTGCAATAACCTTGGATGTAATCCACTTTGTCGAGCTATCCACCATGCAATAACCGGACTTTGAATAGAGTTAACAATCCAATCCACCAGGTATCCCAACCTAACGGGAATAATCTCAAACCCTGCAGCTTGCATTGGGCTTAATGAGTGTCCTTCGGTTGGATTATCGTCACCATTACGCCATACCAACACGCTATCGTCAGCTATGATTTTACGTTGCCCTTCGATAGAAAGGGTCTCTTTATCATCATCCAATCCATAAGCATCACTAGGGAAAAATACTTCATTATCTTCGGTATAACTCTTACTCGGTTCGGCAGACCGCACACGAGAATCAAAAACACAAATCCACTCTGGATGGGCTGGCGGATTTGCACTTGCAAACAACTTAGCTCCTCGAGTAGTACGAAGTGCATGCACTACTTGTCCACGCTCATACGGCTCTAAGCTTTTCGGATCCTTGTTTGCAGAAGCAATAACAGACTCCAGCCATTGTCGCGGATGATCTTTTCGTTCAGCCCAACTCTTCAATGTCTGCCATAAATCGTCGTGCTCGCTATACGCAATAGCTGTAACACCACGATCCCGCCATTCAGCTTCAACATCCTCTGCTCTGCCACGGCTAAATGCATATAAGCGCGAACGGTCATGCTGGCTATCGCGACTCAAACCTTGAAGCAAATATTTAACCGGCGGGTCTTCTGCGCGGTAGCCCAATAGGACAACAGTGTAATGCCTCAGTAAATTTCTGACGAACTTTGTTGCCCACCCTTCCGAAAGATATGCACGACCAAAATCAGCGCTGCTTAACACATATCCATGACTCTCTGCATCTATATCTGCTAACCGACCATGAAGGTAGGTAATACCTTCGATACCGGAACCAAGCGACAAATCTGGCAATGCAGGTGGTATATGGATTTTTGGTCCATTACCGTCCTCGTTAAGTTCAAACAGCACATCAAAGTTTGTGGTAACAACCTGGGGATGTCCGGCTTGACTGGATGATATTCGTTTAATCCAATCATGGTGATTACTGCATGTCAGCATCGAAGGGGCCGTACGCAAGCGTTCCGCTACAACTTCGTCCACCTCTTCCTTTACAAATTCCTGATATAGAAAGTGGAAAACCTGATCCAAAGGCAGATTATTTTCAAAATCCTTCCGAATATTGGAGTCTTGAGACGGATTAAAAGAATCAATGACCTGACTTGTTAACTCTTTAAAGTCAGGCAGACCGGCAGGTTTAGAAACTCCTGCACCACAAAGGAATACAACACGTCCATCATCACAATGCTGTAGCAGTTGATCGGGAATAGCAGGTCCGCCGCTATGAAATCTCATAGTCTATCTACCACTCTAAAGGATAAGTGGTAACTATACGGCGAGCGAGTTATACAGGGAAGACCTCTATAAAAAGGTTTATTCGATTACTCCCGAGTCATTCCAGTACAATACACACAATTAAAAATTGATATAGATGAAGAAAGGCCACCACGCCGAGACATGGGAGCCTGATAAGAGTAGATGCTATACAAACATGGTTTACTGATGATCAGATTTCATACGGACCCACCGGTACGATCCCGGATGGATTCAGATCTTTAATCGAGTAATAACCTGCTTTGATGTGATCCAGTTTTACCGTAGCTGCGATACCTGGCAGCGCCAGTACACGTTTCATATAAGCGTGCAGATAAGGCATCTGCTTCAGCATATTGCGGTTGGTTTTAAATAAACCATGGTAGGCCGAATCAAAACGAACCAGTGTTACAAAGGTACGGATATCAGTTTCCGTGAATCCTTCTGCAAACAGAAACTCACGACCATCGGATAAACGCTCTTCCAGTTCATCGAGCATGGTGAAAACGTTGTTGTACGCTTCTTCATAGGCCTGTTGTGAGCTGGCAAAACCGGCCTGATAGACGCCATTATTCAGCTGGCTGTAAATGCGTGGGTTCAGTTCGTCAATCGCACTGGCCAGAGAGTCAGGATACAGATCCAGCGTGTTGCCGGTCAGATGATTAAATGCGGTATTAAACATACGCACGATGTCAGCGGATTCATTATTCACCAGCACATCGTTTTTCTTATCCCACAGTACCGGCACAGTCGCACGGCCATTTACGTGAGGATCGGCATGACTGTAAAGCTCGTGCATATAGGTTTTACCGTGCAGCTCATCGGCCGTCGCACCGGGAAAACCATCAAATTGCCAACCCTGCTCGGTCAGTACCGGGTTCACCACGCTGACGGTAATGTAATCTTCCAGACCTTTTAATGCGCGCGCCATCAGGGTACGCGATGCCCATGGGCAGATATAACCTACGTATAAGTGGTAACGGCCTTTTTCTGCCTTAAAACCAGCATCGCCAGTTGCCCCGGCGCTGCCATCAGCAGTAATCCAGTGACGGAAAGTTGAAGTCTGGCGAATAAAACGGCCGTCTTCATCTTTGCTCTGAACGGCTTTCCATTCCTGATCCCATTTACCATCAACTAACATAAGGTTCTCCTGCAACTTGCTTTACTGCCCTGCCCGCACTGCGGATTCAGACAGGATATAACTGAAATAATTTAGCGGGGTCCGGTGTAAATAACCTGACCCCGGGCGAACGATTTATGACTTATCCGCGCAGACGGGCGTTAATCACGTTATCCACTGCGAAGCGGCCACCACCCTGAATTGCCAGAGATACAGTCACAGCCAGCAGCGCCAGAGCGTATTCATAGCCATTGTTAGAAATAAACAGGCCGTTGCTGATATGAGTACTGAAGATTGCCACCAGCATAGTGAAGGCAGTAACCAGAGCCGCAGGACGGGTCAGCAGACCCAGCACCAGTGCCAGACCACCAAAGAACTCTGCACTACCGGCCAGCAGGGCCATCAGGTATCCAGGTTCCAGACCCAGGCTGGCCATCCATTGACCGGTGCCTTCCAGACCGTAGCCACCGAACATACCGAACAGTTTTTGTGAGCCGTGAGCAGCCAGAGTCAGACCAACCGGTACACGCAGAACCAGAGGAGCGAAGCCAGCTTTAGAAGAAGTCAGGGTTTTGATCAGTTTTTTCATCGTCGTATCTCCATAGTATTGTTAATGCGTATCAGGCATCGGATGGGTCAGCCAGAGGGTTGTTTGTCTCTGTTGCCCTGTTTGCCTCAGCGCTTGATGTATACTTTAGCTATCCCCATCACGAAGAAAAACAGGCTTTTCATTGCATAATTAGCAATAATTCATTGATAATCGCCTTTTCACTCCATTCGCAGCAGGCAGGAGCACCTATGGACCGGATTCTGGCGATGAAAACCTTTGTGACCGTGGCCACTGAAGGCTCCTTTTCCCGCGCCGCCGAGCGCCTTGAGCAATCACCACAGCTGGTCAGCAAATATGTCTCCTGGCTGGAGGAACACCTGGGTACCCGCCTGATGAACCGCACTACGCGCAAGGTCAGTCTGACCGAAGGCGGCGAAACCTACCTGCAACGGGCTCAGCAGGTTCTGGCGGATATCGATGACATGGAAAACGAGGTGAATAATCTGCAGGGGGCCGCCCGTGGGGTATTGCGCATATCCGCGCCTGTGTCCTTTGCCATCCAGCATCTGCCGCGTCTGGTCAGCGAATTCCAGCAGGCCTATCCCGATGTGGTGGTCGATCTGCAATTGAACGACCGCAAGGTGGATATTCTTGAAGAAGGCTTTGATATTGCCCTGCGCATCGGCCATCTGAAGAGTTCGTCCTTTATCGCCAAACGCATCGCGCCGGTGCGGCTGGTCACCTGCGCTTCGCCTGATTATCTGGCGCAGAACGGCACGCCCCAGCATCCGGACGAACTCGGCTGTCATCGCTATCTGCGTTACAGCTACATGGCCGACGACATGAGTTTTGCCAACACTGGCAACAGCACAGCGCCAACGGTCAGCCGGGCAACCAATACCAGTATGATCGCCAATAACGGCGACGTTCTGGTCGAAGCCGCCATTGCCGGCAGCGGTATTGTGATTCAGCCAACCTTTATTACCGGCCCGGCCATTAAATCCGGCAAACTGGTACCGGTACTGACAGCGTATGAACCGGAACCGCTCGGGCTTTACGCTATGTACGCCCACCGCCGCCTGTTATCCAGTAAAGTGCGCTGCTTCCTCGACTTTATCGATGGCTATTATGGCGAACCGCCCTACTGGGATAATTTCTGACAGATAAGCGAACATTAATCACCGGATAACGTGCAAACGGTTACGGGAGGTGATCTGCGATTCAGCCTCCCGTGACGATATTTCCGTAACACTGCTGTTATCTTCATTAACGCTGTAGCGCTCTTCATACAAAGCTTGCCCGGCATTGGCATTGGCGACGGACATGGCCATGGTAAACAGTGCCACCGTGGTTAATCTGCAGAATTTCATAACCTTCTCCCGGTTTATTTACACTTACAGCAGGAACCTGATTGCAGGACTTGTGCTGGATAAGTTGATTGAGCTCAGCTCCTCTTTTCAGATAAAAGAAAGCCCAGATAAAAGAGAGCACAACCAGCAAAGAGAAAATTTTGCGCTATTAATGTTCCCGGCATTTACAAAACCCGACAAATATAACGCGAAGAATCTGCCACAGAGGGATGCTGAGCTAATCAGTGGCTCAGCCAAACCTCCAGCCCCTGAGCATTCAGATTGGCATCGGTTGCCAGCCAGCGACGGCAGAAGTCTTCGCTCAACGGCAGATTGCGTTCCTGAA
>PAJK01000030.1 GCA_002706025.1 Oceanospirillaceae bacterium | reverse complement strand
GATGGGTCGCGCGGTCAGGAAATATCAAGCTTTCAAGGAAATACGAGCCAGAAAGCGCGAAGCGGGGAGGTAGCCCGTCCGGCGAGAGGGGCGGTCCGACGTTTCGGAAGGCCCCTCTATGAGGACAAGGGGCCTGACATTTTTCAAAAATGCTTAAATAGAAATTTGTGGGACAGCAGTGGCGCATGGGCCGGCTTTTGGGTTGTGCAGCAGATCAGTAGCAAAGCTTAATCCGGGCTCTGTACCTGAATTTCCAGTTCATAACTGGCTGTGCCAAGCACAGAGGACATCCAGACATAAAGCTGCGTCATCGAAGCCGGCACTTCATACACCAGAGTCGCGGAATATGGCTCTGTATCCAGCGGCGCGGACAATTCTTCGCCCTCAACCGATATTTTTTCGCCCGCTTCATCCATAAGAGCTACGTACGCCAGCCCGGTAACGTTACTGGCAACTTCGGCTGTTACGGTCACAATGTCGCCCTCAGCCACATCCACAACAAAGTAATCGTCAGGATCAGCTGATTCATCTGCAACCGTGCTGGTAATCAGGCTGTGGGCTACACCAATTTCCTGAGCGGTCGCATGAGTATCGTTAGGCTCCAGCTCTGTCACCGCCGTCGGCACACTGGCCACAGGCGTTGATACCACAATGGTTGCTGCCGAATTACTCGGTGATGCTGATGTCCAGATTTTCAGCCATACCATGGTCAGGTTATCGACTTCGTATTCCATCTGCTCGCCGGTACCAAATCCGGCATTATCTGAACATGCCAGTTTGTTGCCATCGGTATCAAACAGCGCCATTTGATAGTCTTTATCGTCCGGTACCTCCATCGTCGCTGTCAGCGGCTGACCATCGCTGACGGCCAACTTCCAAATACCTAATGCATCAGCATGCACAATTTCCACATTGATCGCGGCTGTCGCTGCCACATCACGTCGATGCTGCCCGAGAAAAACATCGTCGCAGGTTTCATCTGAGGTAGTAAAAGATCTTTGGTTATCATCGGGATCACCGCTAGTGTCGTCACTGCTGTCATCACTACTGATGCAGGCGGAGAGCATAAAGGTGCTTAAAAACAGGATAAGTAGTTTATTCATAATGTCCTTTTAAACCGGTCAGGTAGGTATGAGCAGCCAGCACTAAAACTGGGGGAGCTGTTCTGAGATTAGCTCAAGGCTGGATAAAGGCCAGACAGAGAAGTGACAGGGAGGATAATGAGAACAAACCGGTTGAAGACAACAAAGAAAGCCAGTCTCTTCAGGGTTCAGAAACAGGGACTGGCTATGCGGGAAAGCTGCGAAAACTGAAGAGTAAAAATAGTCAGCAGCAGCTCACGTCTAATGATAAAAATATAATCAGATGCGAATCAGTCGACCCAGACTTCCTGGCCACGATAGATGACTTTACGTTTCTTTCCTTTGCCGTCAGATGGCTTTGCTGAGGCTGTTCCGTTGTCTTCCGTCACCTGTTGGCCACGATAGACTCTTACAGAAGGCTGTTCCGGTACCCGTCCTGCTTCCTCAAGCGGGATTGAAGAGCCGCGGTAAGTCCTGGTCGCCGGAAACTCAGGATGGACGCTGACACCTTTCTCAGCCAGATGAAGGTAATGATGTGGCGTCAACAGATTAATGAGCTTATTCAGCCACTGGGACACCACCGGATCTTCGCAATCGAGTGCATCGTAAACGACTTCCAGAACGGAAGGATCGTCGAGGTACTTTCCCTGTTGGTATTGCTTACCCGTCACCCGTGAAAGGCTGGCGGATAACGAAAAAATAATACTGCGGGAACCATTGGGAAATTCTAATGCTGCTGAAGGAACCATATCCTTTTCCTTATATTCTGTCGCCGGTATTTTCACACAAGATTCTGAGAACCACTGGTCCATTTCCGACAGCGGTTATGCATCCTGGAATCATATCCAGTAACCGCATCCCTGAAGCTGACAGTGCTGAGCATTCAGCCTGATACAAGCTTCAGGTGGTCACAGTTTGTGTGCGGCGCGCATCCTAACGTCAACAAGCATCGCCGTTAAGTCTTTCCGAATAAAATTTCGACTTTAACAGCTAATGTTAACAATCTGAAAAGCCGTTCATATTCCGATTGGAAATTAAGCATAAAAATTCAGGACAATCCCTGTTCATTATGTGCAATCCAAGAAAATCCGGAACGATAATACAAAAAGCCCTGACATCGCTGCCGGGGCTTTTTCTTAATTCAGCAAGCTGTTAAACCGCCTATAAACGATATTGCTGCATCAGCCCGTTGAGGCTTGTTACGACGCCGGTCAGATCCTCAGTAGCAAGCTGCGTCGCTTTTACGATTTCCGTAATTTCACTACTCGCCGTGTGCATGTCACCAACGTTGTTGGCGATATTCTCTGACACCGAACTCTGTTCGGACGTTGCTCTGGCAATTTCAGCATTACTGTTCTTCAGCGTTTCCATCGCTGCCAGAATCGATGAGAAGGTTTCGCCAACACCGTCGATTAACTGAGCATTTTCAGCAGCCTGCTGGCGGTTATTCTGCATCAGACCTGTCGCCTGCTCCCCACGCTTCTGCAGCCGCTCCACCATGGTGTTAATTTCTTCAGTCGAGGCCTGCGTACGACTGGCGAGCGAGCGTACTTCATCTGCAACCACCGCAAACCCGCGCCCCTGCTCACCTGCCCGTGCGGCCTCAATGGCAGCATTCAGAGCCAGCAGATTAGTTTGCTCAGCAATATTGCGGATAACTTCCAGCACCGCTGAAATATTCTGACTTTCAGACGCCAGCTCAGACACTGCCAGTTCCGATTTTTCAGTAACATCCGCCTGGTTACGGATTTTACCGGATGCTTCGGTCAACAAAGAGGAACCTTTCTGAATGGTATCCAGCACATGCTCGGCATTTTCACGCGCCATATCCGTGCTGTCCGATACCTGACCGGCAGACTGAGATAAATCATGGGCTGCAGCAGCCAGCTCTCCCGCCCGTTTACTCTGTCCGGACTGGATGCTGCCCATGCGGGCGGACAGGTCCGTTAACTGTGACGTTGATGAAGTTACTCTGCGCGCCTGTCCGGACACTTCTTTCATCGTTTGCTGCAGTCTTTCCAGCAACTGATCGAATTCCCGTGACATCTCTCCAAACTCATCGCTGCGGCGGGAATTAAACCGTACGGTCAGATCGCCTTCGCCTTCGGCCAGTTCACAAATCGCAGCGGTCTGCTTTTTCAGTGGGTTTATTACCAGACTGTTCACCAGCAGATACATAACAACCACCAGAACGACGAGCGCGATCATCAGTTTTGCAATTGCAGAGAAAAATGCTGCCTGCATAATCGCGTTCTCGTCAGCGTGCGGAACAGCAATCACAATGTCGTAACCCCACGGAGTGTATTCGCGAACAGTTACATCCCACGGACTGTTCTCGCCGGATATTACTTTATCTACCAACTCGCTGTTTACATGATCTGAATGGATACGTACCGAGCCTTTGGTGTCGCGCAACGCAACAAATCCATTCTGCAAAATCCGGTAGTCTGAAATCGCCTTTTTCAGCACATCCATGTCAGCAGAATAACCGACATACCAGATACCGATAGTTTCTCCCGCTGAATTTTTTAACGGCTCATAGCCTGTGAGATATGGCTTACCCAGAATATCGACCTCACCATAGTAAGCCTTCCCCTGACGAATCGCCGCCATAGCTTTACCCTGAGGGGCCAGTTTGGTACCAACAGCTCGCTTGCCTTCTTTCATTACGTTGGTAGAAATACGGATAAAATCATCTCCCTGACGACTGAAGATGGTAGCGGTGCCCCCCATAACGGCTGTCAGCTGATCAACCAGCTCATAGTTACCGGCCAGACCGTAATTTCCCATGTAAAGATTGGTTGCGGGTGTTCCTGACACGGTTACCGGCTCTCCGGAGCGGGCGTCACCCAGCGCCATTCCGCGTTCCTTTAACAGTTTCATCGAACTCTGAACGCGTTCAGAAATAATACCGTTGGTCAGGTCAAGCAGCGTATTCACTTCATTAATGGCCGCCAGTGCCTCCCTTTCATGGCGTTGATCGGCTGTTTCTTTGGCCGTATAGAGACTGATTAATGACAGAACGACACCGAATGCGCCGACAATCAGACCAAGGGTCAGAAGAAACTTTTTAAGCACTGACATAGTGACTCCAGAGCGTTGTTTTTTCTGGAGTATAGAAAGCACTTTGAAGAATTCTGTGCTGCTGGCAGTTAATACAGGATATATATTCAAGTCAGTTCTACTGATAAAGCAAACACCAATTCCTGACCGCTTGGTCAAGTTGGTATTCGCCTTGCTTATACAAAGCGGCATAAATTACCCTGTTGATGACTTTCTGTCTGACCCTTCAGCCCGGACCCAAGGAGATACGGCTTGAATCTACCCGTTCAGCCGCTGAAAAGCGCGCAAGCTGACGCACCATACTGGAACGCCCGGCTGCAACTGGTGACGCGAAAAACGCCAAGAGGCACCAAACTTGTGCACAAAGAACATAAAGGCCCTCTTTATGTGCAAAAGCCATTTTATCCGGAAGGGCCGGACTGCGCGCATATTTACCTTCTGCATCCTCCCGGTGGCATGGTCTCCGGAGATTTCCTGACCATTGAGGTCCGCGCCGAAGAACACAGTCACACCCTGGTAACAACGCCCGGTGCCGGCCGGGTTTACAGAGCGCGCCCGGATGGCCTGATCCAGAAACAACAGGTCAACCTCAGCACCTCCTGTGGCAGTGCGCTGGAATGGATGCCGCTGGAGACCATTTTATTCCCGTCATCAAAAGCTCAGCTGGAAACCCGGGTAGACCTGGCTGCCGACAGCGCCTTTATTGGCTGGGAAATCACCAGCCTTGGCTTACCGGCTAACGGCGTTCGTCTGAACGATGCCGACCAGCAGACAACTCTTAAGCAGGGGCTGAAAATCTATCGTGAAGGCCGCCTGTTGTTGAATGAGCGGCTGAAGCTGACACCAGAAAACAACGAGGTGCTGAACGCCTCTGCCGGATTCCGCGGGCAGCCGGTGCATGGCCTGATGGTTGCTGGACCATTCGCCGCAGACTTACCGTCCAGCGCAATGGAAACGCTTCAGGCACTGTGCGATGAGCACATCGCCGGCGTCAGTATGAACGGAGAATTCTTAACCGTCCGTTGTCTTGGCGACTGCAGTGAAAAAGCGCGATTACTGTTGACGGAAGTGTGGAAAATTGTACGTCCACTGCTGCTGCAACGCCCCGCCTGTGCGCCGCGCATCTGGGCGACCTGACAGATAGTGAATACCATGACAGTGTATTCAACAACCGTATTTACTAACCCGAATTTTAGTTAAGAACCCAAATTTTATTTACAAACAGAGGTGCAGGATGGAATTGCTTCCCCGCGAAAAAGACAAGCTGCTGATTTTTACCGCAGCTCTGCTGGCCGAACGACGTCTCAATCGTGGCCTGAAACTGAATTATCCGGAAGCTATGGCGTACCTGACCATGGAAATTATGGAAGGTGCACGCGATGGTAAAACGGTAGCCGAGTTAATGAGCTACGGCAAAACGCTGCTCAGNGCCGATCAGGTGATGGANGGTGTACCNGAGCTGATTCACGAAGTTCAGGTTGAAGCCACTTTTCCCGACGGCACAAAATTAGTCACCGTCCACGAGCCCATCGTTTAAGGAGAAAAAATTATGATTCCAGGTGAAATCATCCCTGCCGATGGCGAGGTCGTTCTCAACGAAGGACGCAAAACCATCACCATCCGTGTTGAAAATACCGGTGACCGCCCGGTACAGGTCGGTTCGCATTATCATTTTTTTGAGACTAACCCGGCACTGTCGTTTGACCGCGAAGCTGCCAAAGGCTTCCGTCTGAATATTCCATCCGGCACCGCCGTGCGTTTTGAGCCGGGTCAGGGGCGTGAAGTGGAATTAGTAGAATACGTTGGTGACCGCACAGTGTACGGTTTCCGCGGTGAAACAATGGGCAAACTTTGAATGGCCCTGTAAAAAATCAATTACATCAGGCCTGCTGAACACCCCACTGCAATGTAGTGAGAGAATGAGTTATCAGGAGTAAGAACACGAAGATGAATACCTGTAAGACTACTGGGCATTCAGCCCAAAGGGTTATGGTTAAAACACCTTCATGCTGTGTTACTGCTCTCTCGCTTAACCCATTAGGCCACGTTCACAGTGCCTTGCCTGAATGCGTTTTAACCTATAACAGGCACTGTTAAATTAATATTTACAGGCCCAGGATCAGGAGAGAATTATGAGCCGTACAATGGACAGAACGTCTTATTCACAGATGTTTGGCCCGACCACAGGCGATAAAGTGCGCCTGGGTGATACCGANTTATTTATTCAGATNGAAAAAGATTTCACTACCTATGGTGAGGAAGTGAAATTTGGTGGCGGTAAAGTCATNCGNGATGGTCAGGGACAAAGNCAGCGCACCAGCGCTGAAACCGTTGATCTGGTCATTACCAATGCCGTGGTNCTGGANCACTGGGGCGTAGTTAANGCCGANGTCGGTATNAAAGGTGGCCGTATTTTTGCCATCGGTAAAGCCGGTAACCCGGATGTACAGGACAATATCGATATNATTATTGGCCCGGGTACTGAAGTGATCGCCGGTGAAGGTTCTATNCTGACCGCAGGCGGCATTGATGCGCATATTCACTTTATCTGCCCGCAACAGGNCGAAGAAGCATTAATGAGCGGTGTAACNACCATGATNGGNGGTGGTACNGGCCCGGCNACNGGNACNAACGCNACNACCTGNACNCCNGGCCCCTGGTANATNGANAAAATGCTGCAGGGCACTGATGACCTGCCGATGAACTTTGGTTTCCTCGGNAAAGGTAATGCCTCGCTGCCGGCGGCACTGGAAGAACAACTGGAAGCCGGTGCCTGTGGNTTAAAACTGCACGAAGACTGGGGTACCACGCCAGCGTCNATTGATTGCTGTTTATCCGTCGCCGAAAAATACGACGTACAGGTAGCCATTCACACCGANACNCTNAANGAATCCGGTTTTGTGGATGACACTATCGGTGCNTTTAAAGACCGCGTGATTCACACTTACCACACCGAAGGTGCCGGTGGCGGCCACGCNCCGGATATTATCCGTGCCTGTGCCTACCCGAATGTTCTGCCATCATCCACCAACCCTACCCGTCCTTATACGGCGAATACGGTGGATGAACACCTGGACATGCTGATGGTCTGTCACCACCTCGACAGCTCCATTCCNGAAGANGTNGCCTTTGCCGATTCCCGTATCCGTAAAGAAACCATCGCCGCCGAAGATATTTTCCACGACCGTGGTGCNTTCAGCATGATTTCTTCCGACTCTCAGGCCATGGGCCGCGTCGGTGAAGTGGTTACCCGTACCTGGCAGACCGCNCANAAAATGAAGACNCAGTTTGGCTTCTTAAAAGAAGACGAAACNCTGGGTGCTGATAACTTCCGNGCNCGTCGTTATATTGCCAAATACACCATTAACCCGGCCATTGCTCANGGTATNTCCCACGAAGTGGGCTCCATTGAACAAGGTAAACTGGCNGATCTGGTGCTGTGGAAACCNGCATTCTTNGGNGCCAAGCCAAGNATGATCATTAAAGGCGGCATGATTGCAGCGGCGCCAATGGGTGACCCNAACGCATCCATCCCGACACCACAGCCAGTGCATTACCGCATGATGTTCGGTGCNATGGGCCGTGCGGTTAACGCTAACTGCCTGACCTTCGTATCGGAAGCTGCGTTAAAAAATAACGTCAAAGAAAAATACGGTCTGCAGCGTGGCCTTGCAGCATGCAAAAACACCCGCAATATCCGTAAATCCGATATGGTGCTGAACGATTGGATGCCAACCATTACGGTTGATCCACAAACTTACGAAGTACGTGCCGACGGCGAGCTGCTCACCTGTGAACCAGCCACCGAACTGCCACTGGCACAGCTGTACAATTTATTCTGAGGAAAGCCTGATGCTGGATGTTTACGAACGTTTGGGCACTCATTGCCATGATCCGGTGTACTGCACCGTCGTGGTGGATTACGAAAAACGTGATCGTGGCCGCCTGCGCTTAATCAGTACCGACGGTGAAGAAGTCCGTCTGTTTCTGGAGCGCGGCAAGCCGTTAATCGTTGGTGAATTTTTAAAAGCCACTGACGGTAAAATTGTCAAAGTGGAAGGTGCCGTTGAAGACGTGGCACACGCCAGCTGCGACGACTGGATTACCTTTGCCAAGGCCTGTTACCACCTCGGTAACCGCCATGTAAAAGTGGAAGTCGGCGACCGCTGGTTGCGCATTAAACCTGACCACGTGCTGGAAGATATGCTGCACCAGTTAGGTTTAATGGTAAGCCATGAGCAGGCGGTGTTTGTGCCGGAATCCGGTGCTTATTCCGGTGGCCACTCGCACAGTCATGGGCACGATGATGATCACGGTCATTCGCATGATCATTCACACGGGCACAGTCATGGTCATTCGCACGACCATTCTCATGGGCATGGCCATTCACATGATCACGGGCATGACCATGACCACTGATTCTGCCCTGCTGAGCACGCCTGGCTTGCTGCGTTTATTGCAGCTTTCCAGCGTCAGCCTGCCGGTTGGTGGTTTTGCTTTTTCCCAGGGGCTGGAATATGCCGTGGAAAAAGGCTGGGTCAGCAATATGAAGATGACCCGTGAATGGATTGCCACGCAACTGCACGAGACCCAGGCATTAATTGATCTGCCGGTATTAAAAGGTGCGATGCTGGCAGTACAGCAGAATGACGAAGCGCGCTGGTGTGAATGGAACGATTTAATTCTCGCCAGCCGCGAAACCCGGGAGCTGCGTTTAACTGACACCGCCATGGGCGAGGCTTTGGTACGACTGTTAAAAAGTCTCGATGTCGCTTTGCCACAGTACGCATTAAATGCAGAGGGCGATGTCAGTTTCGTTGCACTGTATGCCTGGCCTGCGGTGCAATGGCAGATTCCCTATGAATCGGCTGCCACCGGCTTGAGCTGGGCATGGCTGGAAAATATGGTCGCAGCGGCAACCAAACTGGTGCCGCTGGGGCAGACTCAGGCACAACAGTTATTAAGCGATTTACAGACGCTGATTCCACAGACCATTGAAATTTCTCATGATGTGGAAGAAGACGAAATTGGCGGTTCTTTACCGGCAATGGCGATAGCAAGCGCAAAACACGAAACCCAATATACGCGCCTCTTCCGCTCTTAGAGCTGGCTGCATTGCAGCTACGGCGTTGAAAGAAAGATTAAAGAATTTAAGCAAGACTCAGAATTTCTGGAGAACACAATGAAAAAACAAACTCTGCGCGTTGGTGTGGGTGGTCCGGTTGGTTCAGGCAAAACGGCCCTGCTGCGCTCACTCTGTTCAGCCCTGCGTGAACACTACAACATTGCAGTGGTGACCAACGATATCTACACCAAAGAAGATGCGGAGTTTCTGACCCGTAACGAAGCGCTGGAAGCAGACCGTATTCTCGGCGTAGAAACCGGCGGTTGTCCGCACACAGCAATCCGTGAAGATGCTTCCATGAACCTGGCGGCTATCGACGAATTGATGAAGCGCCATGGCGATCTGGATGTGGTATTCGTTGAAAGTGGCGGCGATAATCTCAGCGCTACCTTCAGTCCGGAACTGTCTGATCTCACAATTTACGTAATTGATGTATCAGCAGGTGATAAAATCCCGCGCAAAGGCGGACCTGGTATCACCCGTTCGGACTTATTGGTTATTAATAAAACAGATCTGGCGCCATTAGTAGGGGCCGATCTCAGTGTAATGGACCGGGATGCGAAGAAAATGCGTGGCGAACGCCCATTTGTTTTCTCGAATCTGAAGAAAGCCGAAGGTCTGGATGCCATCATTCAGTTCATCGTTGCTGAGGGAATGCTGGAGAGCAAAGAAATTCCACCGGCCAAAGCCGTGGTATGAGCGGATATCCGCGTCATTAATGCAATAAATCAATTCCGACCAAAAGTGTCTGATTTACACTGAGCATCAATGATCCGGGCATCGGAAGAATTTTTTAAGTAAACTGAATCGATCGGAATACTCCCAAAGGAGAAACATTATGAAAAAACTGCTCATTGCTGCCGGCCTGCTGATGCCAGCTGTAGCTTTTGCTCATCCGGGTCATGAGACCACAGGCTTCGCTTCTGGCCTGGCGCACCCATTCACCGGTATGGATCACCTGCTGGCAATGCTGGCAGTTGGTCTGTTCGCGGCCCGTCAGTCTGGTGCTGCACGCTGGGCAACGCCGGTTGCTTTTGTTGCGATGATGGCCGTTGGTGCATTCGTCGGTACCACACAGCTGCAACTGCCGTTCACTGAACTCATGATTGCTGCTTCCGTGGTTGTATTCGGTGCACTGGTCGCTTTCAACTTCCGCCTGAAAATGGCCAACAGCGCTTTAGCGGGTGCGACACTGGCAGGGGTTTTTGCTTTCTTCCACGGTTTTGCTCACGGCGCGGAAATGCCAGCCATGGCCAGTCTGGCCACTTACGGTGCAGGCTTTATTATCGCCACAGCCATCCTGCACGCAGCAGGTTATGCGCTGGCAGCATTCGGCAATAACAAAGCGGCTGATATGAGCCGTCGCGCAGCTGGTGCTTCCATTGCCCTGGCGGGTGTTGCCTTTGGCGTTGCCTGATCACTGACAACGCAGATTGAAAAACGCCGGCCCGTCCGGCGTTTTTTATGCCGGTAAGATTTACAGACACCCTGCGGATCGTTTGCCGGAAGCTTTCCAGGGGCTTTCTGCCACCTTATTGAGTAACTTACTGAGTACCCCGCTGAGTACCTCAATGACCAGCTTACTGGTCAGCTTATAAAACAGAATAATCACATAAGCATACTGGACAGATGTGTTACTGAGGACGATACTCCCGTCACTATGAAACCTTCTTTGTCAGCGGATTCTCCTGCCGTGGATACCTATTCCACCCCCAGTGACGACCAGCATTATTTCTGCATATTGCACGAACTCATCCCGGATATCGTGATTGATCTGAAATACGCCAGTACAGACAACTTTACCGGTCGCCCGGTGCCTGGTTATGAGAATGCCAGGGCTGTGCTTACCCGTGAAGCAGCAACTGCTCTGAAAAGCGTACAGGATCAGCTGCGTCCGCTTGGATTGGGTTTAAAAATATTCGATGCTTATCGCCCGCAACGCAGTGTTGATTACTTTATGGGCTGGGCAGCAGACAAGGATGACAATCAGGGGAAAGCGATATTTTATCCATCACTGGATAAAGAAGAAATTATCCCCCGGGGGTATCTCGCCTCACCTTCAGGGCACTCGCGCGGCAGTACGGTGGATCTGACGCTGATCCGCCGCAGTGACGACAGCGAACTGGACATGGGTACCTGTTTTGACTTTTTTGGGCCGGCTTCACGCACCGACTATAGTCTCATCAGTGAAACTCAGCGTTCCAACAGAATGTTTCTGCAGAAAATCATGAATGGGTGGAATTTTTCCGGTATCGCGGAGGAATGGTGGCATTTCACACTCAAAAATGAACCCTTTCCCACCCACTGCTTTAATTTCCTTTCCGGAGAAATGGTAAAACCACTGACCGGTCAAGAGCGTGAACCGTAAAGATAGCGGTCATTAAAAGCCATCTTCCCGACTGTTAAGCCTTTGTCAGCGCATGAAAATTTGGCCTGCCTTAAAGCAGACTGTAATGTACGCGCTGCCAAAAATTCCAACATCAGATCAGAGAATAACTATGTCTGAGATTCGTCCACAATACGACCCCGAAAAAGTGCCGGCAGAGCCGCTGTTTGACCGCAAACACCTCATCGTTCTGATCGATGTCATCCTGTTTGCATTAATGTATAACCTGCTGCCGTTTGATCCTAAGGTTGTCACCGGCCTCAGTATTCTGGTCTTTGTCGCCGTTCTGTGGCTGACCGAAGCCATTCACGTCAGCATTACTGCCCTGCTGGTGCCAATTCTGTCCGTTGTGTTCGGCGTGTTTGAAACACCAAAAGCGCTGTCAAACTTCGCCAACCCGATTATTTTCCTGTTTCTGGGTGGCTTTGCTCTGGCTGCGGCGCTTCACGCTCAAAAGCTGGACAGCGCAATTGCCAATAAAGTACTGCAGATTTCCGGTGGCCGTCTGAGCGTTGCCATTCTGTTGCTGTTCGCCGTGTCCGCAGGTCTGTCCATGTGGATCAGTAACACAGCCACCACTGCCATGATGCTGCCTCTGGTACTCGGTATTCTCAGCCAGCTGGATCCGGTTAAGCAAAAACCGACTTACGTTTTTGCGTTGCTGGGTGTTGCCTACAGTGCCAGCATTGGTGGTATCGCGACCCTGGTGGGTAGCCCACCAAACGCCATCGCTGCAGCACAAACCGGTCTTAACTTTATTGGCTGGATGCAACTGGCGGCACCTGTTGCCATTATCCTGTTGCCGATTGCTATTCTGGTACTCTACTGGACCGTTAAACCAGACCTGAAATACAGCTTTGAAGTTGACCACACGCCAATGCAGTGGACGCCTGCACGCATCATAACTCTGGTTATTTTCGCCTTCACTGCTCTGTGCTGGATTTTCAGCGGCCCGCTGAACAAAATGCTGGGCGGCTTTTCAAAATTCGACAGCATCATCGCTATTAATGCGATTATTCTGCTGGCCTTCTTCGGCGTTGTACGCTGGCGCGACATTGAACGCACGACTGACTGGGGCGTACTGCTGCTGTTCGGTGGTGGTCTGTGTCTGAGCTCTGTTCTGAAAGCCACTGGTACAAGCGTATTCCTCGCAGAAACCATTGGTGAACTGTTGAATAATGCAGGCATGCTGCTGTCGCTGCTGAGTGTTGTTTTATTCGTTGTCTTCCTGACCGAATTCGCCAGTAACACCGCCAGTGCCGCCCTGCTGGTACCCGTTTTCGCTGCGATTGCTGAAAGCCTCGGCGTATCACCGCTGGTACTTTCTACCGTGATCGCGGTATCGGCTTCCTGCGCCTTTATGCTGCCGGTTGCAACACCGCCAAACGCCATTGTGTTCGGCTCTGGTCATATCGAACAAAGCGATATGATGAAAGTCGGCCTGCGTATCAACATTGTGTGTATCGTCCTGATCACCTTCTACGCCTGGCTGTTCTGGTAAGTTTTGCTATTGCACTGACCCACCCGGGTCAGTGCAATAAATCCAACCCGGTTTTCCCGGATACCCCCCCCCCTCCCAGTTCGCCCTCTCTGTTTGTTCTTCTCTTATTCCGTTTCCCCGTCTGTTCCATCACAGAAAATCCTGCTGTTACGTTCCTGCTGTTGCATTCCTTCAGAGCAGCAATCGCACAGAAAAAGAATCGCGCAGAAAATCAGACGACACAGGAACATTTCAGCGCACGTGGACAGAAGCCCCTTTAATGTCGATAGCAAAACGACAGACGCTGTAAGGCTGAGAGAGGCAAAGGAATGAATTGCGAAAGAAGAGACAGCTTTTCAGACGGTCAGCTTTTCAGACGGTCAGCTTTTCAGACGGGAAAGTTTTTGAAGAAGGAAAAGTTAATGCCGCTGACATGGAGCAGCGGCAGAGCACAGGCCTCAGGCCTGATAAGGACTTTCGTACACGTCCTCATTGTTATCAGCGTTGCCGAAGATCCGCTTTAGCGCAGACTCAATCCAGCCCTGCTGACGGCCAATAACCTTTTTGACAGACGGAACATATTTCGCGTCTTCCTTGCGGATATGACTGATCAGCCACATCTGTAGAAAGTTACGGGTCCGGCGAGCTATGGAAAAAGGATCACTGCCTGAAACAAAATCCGTCATCATCGCGTATACCTTGCTTTCAAATTTCCGGTGTAACTCGCTGTGGTCTTCCTGTTCCATATAACCAGCTTTTTCCAACAACTCTTCTTCAAACACAAAATGGTCGATAGTATAGCTGGCAAGTTGCTCTAACACAGACAGCACTTCATGGTCCTGTTGCGTTTCAATAGCCTCGGTCAGTTGATTAATGTAATCCACAATATTCCTGTGCTGGCTGTCGATAACATCAATCCCTAAATTCAGATCTGCAGTCCACTCGATTCTTTCCATAGCTACTACCCGACTTAATTATTCTATTTGGACACCAATTTATAGTGTGTCAAAAAATCCAAAATAAAAAGCATATTTACAAAAATATTATTGTAATTCCTGACAGATTAACCCTATTAAAATACTCAGGAATTTTATTATTCCTACCTTAATTGTCAGGCACTACATCCTTAAGAATGATATTATCCTTTAATTATCAATAAATTACCCTTAAGAAATACCACCAGCCTTCCCGCTTATAATAATTAAACGACTGCCAATAAATATAAAATAATGACAATTTTTGTCACTGCCATATCTGTATTCAAATTATATTATTGTATTAATCATACATTATGAACAATACAGCAATACTGTTTCGGACAACGTAATATCCGGGCGCAGTATTGCTGCAAACGTACATAAATGAAATAAATGTATCTGAGAAAGACACCAGGCACACAAACAATAAAATTAAACTTATCAGTATTAAAACAGTGAAATCACTGAAGGCATTAAATCAGACAGTGGCACTGCCAAAAATCCGCTTCAGTGACGAATTAATCCAGTTTTGATTTTTCTTGAGCGTTTTCTTAACAACCGGAAGATAATCCTGATCTTCATGTTTAATGTGCTGAATCAGCCATACTTTCATCGTGTTTTTCGCTCGACGGGCGACCCCCATTGGGTCTGTACCGTTGCCCAACTCCGTCACCATAGCTTCAACTTTCGCTTCAAATCGACGGTGAACCTGCTTATGTGAATCTAATAATGTATATCCCGATTGTTCCAGAAGCTGTTCTTCAAAAGCGAAGTGATCCATGGTGTAGTCACGTAACTGCTCCATCACCAAATAGACACTTTCACGATCACCTGACATGATCGCTCCATTTATATCATTTATGTAGTCAACGATTCTCTTATGTTGGGCGTCGATAATATCAATGCCTAATTCCAGATCCCGGGACCAGATAATCTTTTCCATAAGTACAACTCTAGTGTGAAAAAAACTCGGGTATTTTAGATAAGCGCGTTAGCATTATTTTGATACAGATCAACCACACACCTAGTGTGGTTTTTAACATTTGTAAAGAAACCTGACCAACTCCTGTTCGCACCTGTGATCGATTTCTCTTATTATCTGTTCCATTGTTTTAAAACGTGGATATTTTCAGGACTTATGAAAACTCTGATTACGATAATCACCAGCATTATGTTACTGGCCGGCATGGTTCATACGGCAGAAGCGAAGAAATTCGGCAGTGGTGGCTTTGGCAAAAGCTTCAGCACCACACCTTATAAGAAATCTTCGCCACAGGATGCCAGCGGCAGTAAACAGACCACCTCCCCTACAGCCAGCAATGGCCGTCGCGGGCTGATGGGCGGCATGCTTGGTGGTTTACTGGCCGGCGGGCTGTTTGCATATCTGCTGGGCAGTGGCGCCTTCGAAGGTATTCAGTTTATGGATATTCTGCTGCTGGCAGCTCTGGCGTTTATCATTTTTAAACTGCTGCGCCGTAAAGCGCCGGGTCATGCACAGCAAAGACAGGCATGGGCCGGTGGCGATCCGGGCCATGACAGCAGCCAGCAGGATTTTACCAGCGCTTCCGGCGGCTCAGCCGATCAGAGCGTACCGATGAATTTCCCACCGGGATTTGACGGCGAAGCATTTGCCCAGGGAGCCGAGCAGCATTTCCGCGAGGTTCAGGAAGCCTGGAACAAAGGCGATCTGTCTGTTATTGCAGAATACGTGGCGCCGGAGCTGTATGCCGCTCTGGCACGTCAGCGCCAGAGTATGATGGTACCGCCACAGACCGAAGTTCTGGACCTGAGCGCAGAAATCGTGCGCGGTGATTATGATGATCAGCATGCCCAGATCAGTATTCTGTTCCGCGGCCGTGTCAAAGATGAACTGGAAAAATCAGAAGACGGTATTTTTGATATCTGGCATCTCGAGCGCGACCTGAGCAAAGAAGATGCACCCTGGTTGATCGTTGGTATCGAAGCCGAATAACTGCCAGCTACTGACAGGAGCCCTGCCTTTGCAGGGCTTTTTTCTTTTCCCTGTTACATACTCTGTAAGGTAGCCATGATGCAGAAAGCCCTGATTCTGGTCGATGTACAGAACGTCTATTACACCTGCCGGTAAACCTTTCAACGCAATTTTGACTACAACCGCTTCTGGTCTGAAGTATCAGCAACCAGAGAAATCATCAAAGCTTTTGCCTACGCGATCGACCGCGGAGACAGCAAACAAAACCAATTCCAGAACATCCTGCGTGCCATTGGATTTACCGTAAAACTCAAACCATTTATTCAACGCGCAGATGGCTCCGCCAAGGGTGACTGGGATGTCGGAATCACCGTAGATGCCCTGCAGGAAAGTGACTCAGTGGATGAAATCATTCTGGTCTCTGGTGACGGGGACTTCGATATTCTGGTTAAAGCCCTGCGCCAGAAAGGAAAAACCGTTCATGTTTACAGCGTTGAAAAGCTGACCGCGCAATCACTCATCCATGCCGCCAACGGCTATACGCCAATCACAGCGGACTGGCTGCTCAACTGACGCCACCAGCTACACCTCCGGGATCGATTCCTGCAAAGGAACGGCACCTGTATAGGACCGGCTTCGCTCTGTTCCGCAAGAACGTTTCCCTGGATATCCTTTAATGACACCACTATCAATTCTGGTGCGGACGTTCTGGAAATCCCTGCATTCTGGACTAACATTACTGTTACGTGATATTCCCCTGCCCGGTATACGTAGTTATACCGGGAGATTTTCAGTCCGGAGCCCTAATGCTGTCATCAAGCCTCAGAAACCGTATTCTGGTTAAGCTGGTACTCCCATCCGTTGTTATATTTTTCGGATTGGTCAGCTTTTCTATTTATGAAAGTGCGCAGCAGGCAAAAGCATCTGCTGCAAAACTCATTCAAAGCCAGACCAAAGCCACTGCCCGCCAGGTCGAGCTGGGTAATCAGCAGGCTTTGCACAGTGCCAAACTCATGGCCGAAGCCCAGGTCGCCGGTATGTTCGGCGACCGCGAACAAACACTGAGCTTTACCCACAAGGTTCTGGAGAACCAGCCTGAATTCCTCGGAACCTATATCGGCTATGAGCCCAACGCTGACGGACAGGACAGCGAGAATCTCAACCGTGCAGACTCTCACAGCGACAACGGCCGTTTTCTGCCTTACTGGTACCGTGATGGCAGTAAAATTCTCGCCACTCCTCTGGCGGACATGGAGACCAGCCTTTACTACGACGGCGTTCGCAAACTCTACCAGAAAGAAGGGACACCCACCGGGCTGATTACTGAGCCCTACGTATATGACGGCATGCTGCTGATTGAACAGGTTTACCCCATTGTCATTGATGGTAAATTCAAAGGCATTGCCGGTGTTGACCGCTCTCTGACGTTCCTCGATGGCTACCTTAAGCAACTAACCGGGGAGGATGGCGTTGANCTGCTACTGCTGAGCCGCAACAACCGGGTTATTTCGGCNTCAGTCAACTCAGAACAACTGCGCACCTTGCCCATGAGTGATACTCCATTCGGCCCATTGTTTGACCGCTTACTGAAAGACATGGGCTCCGTTATCGTTGCACCAGANCCGGTAGAGGGTACTGATTATTTCTACACNGCGGTAAATATTCCCACCGGCGACTGGAAACTGATGAAGCGGGTAGCCNTGTCAAACGTCATGACNCCGATTTATCACNANGCCATNAANANNTTTNTTTTTCTGNTNATNGCNCTGANNNTNGTTGTNATNCTNGCGCTGCGTTTTACCGGCTCNATCACCCGCCGNACTCAGACGACACTGAANCTTGCACGTAAAGTTGCAGCAGGCGATGTCAGCGATATTCCTGCGAAGAACTCTGCAACACAAAGTAATAGCGACGAAATTGATCAGATGTACAGCAGCATGCTGACGGTTGGTCATTCTTTTCAGCGCGTTGCTCAGGTGTGTGAATCCATTGCCAGTAACAATCTGAATGCCAGAGCTGAACCCGGTTCTGACCNCGATNTTGTCGCNCATTCCCTGAATGCCATGGCAGATAAACTGCAGGCAACTGATGAGCGCACGCGCACNCATTCTNAACAGGTTATGCAGAGCAGCACGTCNCAGGCGGACGAAATCAACAGNGTCGCCACCGCNATGCAGGAAATGCACAGCACGATACGCGAAGTNTCTTCACTGACCACAGAATCNTCGGAGCAGGCATCAGCATCTGTTGCNGCCACTCAGAACGTGCGGAAAATGCTGGAAGGTGCGGTGTCATCGGTGTCGGCTCTTTCCGGAGATATGGCTGCTACCAATACCACTATTGAAGCTGTAGCCATCAGCAGTGAGAACATCACCAAAATCATCGATGTGATCAGCATGATCGCCGAGCAAACCAACCTGCTGGCACTGAANGCTGCGATTGANGCNGCGCGCGCTGGTGAACAGGGCCGNGGGTTTGCCGTGGTCGCAGATGAGGTGCGCACACTGGCGGCAAAAACCCAGAGTTCAACTGAAGAAATCAGTCACCTGATCAGTGATTTGTCTGCCAATGTGCGTGAAGCGGTCAGTAAAGTGTCGAAAGGACTGGAGCGCGCCAACGAAACGGTAGAAGTCACAAATAATTCCAATCAGTCGCTTGATGAAGTTGCACGCATGATCGACGGCATCAGCCAGCATATGCTGCAGGTTGCTACGGCGGTTGAAGAGCAAAGTGCTACGACCGAGGAAATTAATCACAATATTTCCCGTATTCGTGATGCCTCAGAAGAGCTGATGGAATTTGTTAAACACGGCTGATANCAGACAGCTTTTATGANCNCNANAAAGCCGGCATAAGCCGGCTTTCTTATATCAATTTCAGCAAACCCTGACGATCAATTGTCANCGCTGACCCGGCTGTGACCNAGTATCCACCAGCTCAGTCCGCGGTAAACAAAATAACAGACANATCCGGCGATCAGAGTATCGCTTAANAANTGCCCGCCCTGAACAATGCGACCGGCACTGACAATGCCACCGGTAATAATCCCCGCCCACAGCCAGCTGCGACGGCGGAACACCCAGGCCAGAGACATAATCCAGAAACCCATGGCCGAATGCCCACTGACAAAAGACGCACATTTTTTACGCTCACATTTATCAGAAATGACCCAGGCCGGAGTAAAACCACTTTTACCACCAAATTCTTCCACTTGCTTCGGGCGGGCGCGATCAAAGGTTTCCTTAAATACNCTGTGNACGAGAATNCCCGGGCCCGCCAGCAGACTGACCAGAATAAACACCCAGATACGGCGCTGCCCCTTATCAATACCGTGCTTTACAAACGTAAGGCCGACAGTGATCAGTAACACCGGCACCAGCACATAAGGGACGTAACGNAACAANGCGTAAATGGAATCNGACAGNGGATGATGATTCAGCGGCCANCTGTCGGTGGCCGGATCATAAAACCAGCCGCTGACGATCAGATCAATCTGCGGAAACAGAATAAATACAACGGACAGCAGCGCAAAAAACAGCCAGTCAGCGTGTTGCTTCAGCCAGCTCATGACGACCCCATGCAAAAAGATATTGAACGCGCAGGATACCGGTTTTGCCAGCACTCTGCATTTTTCCAACACCCTCAGTACAGCGGACATCTGTAAGTAAAAGTCAGGGCCTGCAGCTGAATGATCCTGGACTGTAACGACAAGCATTTCGACGCTTCACACCCGGTCTCCAGCGATCAGCTATCCTTGGCAAGCACAAACCTTAATGTTATGTTATAACAANNCATTAAAGGAGAATACTGTGCTTCCCACTGAACCCCATGCAAATGACCCACGCCTGCNCGTCACTGTTTTGTCGGGCTTTCTTGGCGCAGGTAAAACCACCCTCCTCAATCACATTCTGACCAACCGCGACGAACTGAAAGTTGCCGTTATCGTGAACGATATGAGTGAAGTAAATATCGATGCNTCATTCGTCCAGAACGAAGTCGANTTTCGCCGCGGCNAAGAAANGATGGTGGAAATGAGCAATGGCTGTATTTGCTGCACCTTGCGCGAAGACCTGTTAATCGAAGTCGGTCGGCTGGCTGCTGCAGGTAAGTTTGATTATCTGGTTATTGAAAGCACAGGGATCGCCGAACCGCTGCCTGTGGCGGAAACCTTTACCTTTGCAGACGAAAATGGTGTAAGCCTGTCAGACATTGCCCGTCTGGATACAATGGTTACGGTAGTTGATGCATTGAATTTTCTGCAGGATTTTGAAGAGGCCCAATCACTGCAGGACGCCGGTGAATCATTNGGCGAAGACGATGAGCGCAGTGTAGCTGACCTNCTGATCGANCAGATTGAATTCTGCGACAAACTGCTGATCAGCAAAANCGATCTCGCTTCACCGGAACAGCTCGAGCGGGTTAAACAGATACTCCNCAGCTTAAACCCNCGGGCAGAANTAATCCCTATGATTAAAGGTAACGTCTCTCTNAAAAAAGTATTGGNGACCGGAAGTTTTGACTTTGATCAGGCTGCAACAGCCCCAGGCTGGCTGAAGGAAATGCGTGGCGAACATACACCGGAAACAGAAGAATACGGNATCACCAGTTTTGCCTACCGTGCACNCCGTCCATTTCATCCGGGAAAGTTTTATGAATTTCTCCATCAGGATTGGCCATCAGGCAAACTGATCCGCTCCAAAGGTTACTTCTGGCTCGCCACCCGGCCGCAATTTGCCGGTCAGTGGAGCCAGGCTGGCGGGATTGCTCACCATGGTTTTGCCGGTATGTTCTGGAAGGCGGTTCCTGAAGAACGCTGGCCTGAAGACGANGAATCCGTCGCATATATAAAGGAAAAATGGGTNGAGCCCTTCGGTGATATGCGCCAGGAGTTAGTGTTTATCGGCCAGAATCTGGATGAGGATGCNATCAGAAGCGAGCTCAATGAATGCCTTCTTACTGACGATGAGTTGGTTGAGGGGCAGGAAGCCTGGCAACGGTTGCCCGACCCTTTTCCGGTCTGGAGCTGAAANATGAACAGNGCGCAANAAATCGTCCAGTTACCGTCGATGCATTCNGGTGACGANTGGAATGCTTTAACGTACATCTACGAAGATNACATCAACCTGGCCGTTAGCCGTCAGGTGATTCAACCTTCGACAGCACTGCAGCGGGCAACCGATGCCCTGCTGCANCAGGNACACACTCCCGCCCTGAGAATCAGTGGTACGGCCGCAGAATGCCGTGATTCGGTTTTGCAGGCCTTNCCGGATTCCACCANCATCATCGCCCTTGCCGATACCGTGTATCTGCTTGCCGATGCTTTCTCCACCCTGTTCGATCTGCAGCGTGTTGGTCTGCGCCTNGANCGNCCTGATAAAGCCATGTGTCCACGCTTTCATGTCGATCGNGTTCCGGCAAGAATGATTACAACTCTGTCGGGNGTGGGGACAGAATGGCTGACCGAGAGTGCANNCGACCGCTNNGCACCGGGNCGCAATCTGCACCGTCCGGGGAGCGAAACACAGCAGCTTAATNCATTGGAAGTCGCCCTGATGAAGGGNGAAGAATGGCAAGGNAATGAANGACGAGGTTTGGTTCACAGGTCGCCCGACCTGAATACCGGTGAAAAGCGCCTTGTACTGACGCTGGATTTCGCCTGACNGAAAGCCGGTGCTTAACGCCGGCTTTGATCAAGGTAGGGGCTGATCTTATCCAGTTTCATACTGTANGCAGATTTGCCGACTTCATTTTCCTGCAGATCTGCCTGCAAAGTGCCTTCAATCCAGAANGGATCGTAAATACTCTCCAGCTCAATCCCCTGAGTACTCTTTGCCAGAATTAACTGATTTGGCGGTGGTGGCGGCAGATGAATACAGGCGCCGAAATACGGCACCAGGAAAAATTCCGTCACCACCTGATTGTCATCAAATTCAAGCGGTACGATAAATCCGGCAATNCGGATTTTCTGATCATCGAACTCGGCTCTGACATTGGTGGACTGCAGCGCCCGCTCCCACTCATTTTTCGGCGCAGTGTCTTTACTGCTGTCCATGGCCTGCCCGACAGCCGTTGCCATCTGATCTTCAAAAGAGCCTTCCTGCACATTGGCCAGCTCTTCCGGCGGATGAGACAGCGCCTCATAGTCTTCATCCGGCAGCAGGTCGGCGAATTCGATTTCGCNGTATTCGCCCCCGGTTTCTGCCGNGGCCNGGCCTGCAGCCAGCAACGCCATCGTCAGNGCGNCCACTTTTAACCAACCATTAGATTGCAAAGGCAAACTCAAAGACAAACTCAATCGCACACAAAACTCCGGATTTTCGATTAACACTATCTGCGGTCGTTTATACCACGGACGCTCACTGGCTTATATCGCCAGANGTTCAGAAAGGGTAAAGNCAAAAGACGTTATCTGTTTGCTCTCTGCCTTTCCTTTACTCAGTACCTTGCCTTTACGCTGCGCCTTCCTTTGCTCCGCACCTTCTCTTTACTCCGTGCCTTCCCTTTACATCATGAATTGTTATGGTATAACATCACCTATAAGTTACACTATAACATATCAACCGGTCATCGGACCGGACCTGGTCATCTTGGTTCCAACTATTCAGACAGGACTTCCGCATGAATCCACGCTTTTCCCGCTCCGCCCTGAGTATCTTCATCGCTTCTGCAGGACTGATGCTGGCCGCCTGTGGTGGNGGCAGCAGTTCCGGNAGCAGCACAGATAACGCTGATGANAGCGGTGATCACACCCACGAAGAACACGAACATTCAGGNCGGGTACTGTTCTCTGAGTCTGNCAGNACNACNTTACAGGTGTTTGACCAGGCGGAAGAAATTCTGGAAACACTGGACGGCAGCGCAGCTGCCAATGGCCCGTCTCTGGTGTTGGCCGACAACGGCCTGAGTGCGGCAGTGGTTAATGCCAGCGTTGTGCAATTCGTCAATGCCGGTCTTCACGAAGAGGAACACGAAGAAGAGGAAGGGGCTGAAGAAGAACACGACGAAGAGGAACACGGGCACGAAGAAGCCAGCCTGATCGACTTCACTCTGTCCGGCAGCAGCGTTGGCCCGGTGATTACCTCCCGCGGTCATTTTTCTGTATTGGTGGATGGCGCCACGCATTTCGTCCCTACCGAAGATATTGAAAGCCTGACCAGCGAAGACGTAGAAAGCATAACCATCCCATATTCACAATCCTATCCTGCAGCAGTGCTGGATGAAGCAACGGAAACAATGCTTATCTTCTACAACCTGGACTCAACTTCATACTCTGCCATCACCGTAGACGGAAATGAGCCGGTAGCCGTGGAAGAGTGCTCCTCCCCATACCTCGCCGCCGAAAGCGAACATATCACCCTCTTCGGCTGTGGTTCCGACGCTCTGTACTTTATTTCTCAGGAAGGTGATTTTGATGAAATTCAATCGGTCACCCTGCCCGATGGTGTAAGCGCGTGGCCAACCCAGTGGATCACCAATGGCGACAACATAGCTGGCTATTCTGCCGGCCAGATTATGTCTCTGAGCACAGAAGAAGATGACGTCACAGAAACCGTTACCGTTACGGCGACTGATGTTACCGCTGTTATCTCACAGCAATTTACCCCAGGTAATTTCTGTACCGCGGCCTTCGCAACTGAAGAAAGCGATTACGCTGCAGTCGCCAGTGATGATGGCTTCCTTTATGTGATTGACACTGAAACCGACAGCGCCAGCCGTATTCAGCTGGAAGAATCCAACCCTGCGTCATTAGCCTGTGGAGACCTGTTTATTGCGCCTGCGGCTGAAGGTTTTATGGTTGTCGATAATGCTGCCCACCAGCTTTATGTCGTCGACAAACATGAAGACGCCAGCAACTTCCACATTCACAGCATCGTGGATCTGAGCAGCGACGTCTCTGACGTACAGGATATGGTGTTTATGCATGCCATCGAAGGTGGTGAGCACGATCACGAGCACTGATAAAACAGAACACTGAGTTCTGTGCGCCCGAGTTTATGACCGTCAGATGGTCATAAACGCGGGCTATTTTCGTTTATGTACAATTGTTTTTCTGAACAACTCCCTGTTAAAACCGGATACTCCCATGCTGAAAAAAATCTCTGTTGCCATTGCTCTGGTTAATATTGCTCCTTCCCTGCATGCTCACACCACAGAGCTGGATACTGTGGTCGTAAGCAGTGCCGGACAGGATGCCATTGCCGATGTTGCGCAACCGGTCACTGTACTGGACCGCGACGCCATTGATGAAAATCAGGGCGATACGCTGGGAACCCTGCTGGAAAATCAGCCCGGTATTTCCAATGCTTCTTTTGGCCCGGGTGTTGGCCGGCCAGTCCTGCGCGGCATGGGCGGCAGCCGGGTTAAATTATTGGTCGATGGTGTAAACAGCAGCGACGTGTCAGCCATGAGTTCTGACCATGCACCCATGGCCGATGCCAGCGCCTCAGAACAACTGGAAGTTATTCAGGGGCCGGCAACACTGCTGTACGGTGGTGGGGCAATTGGCGGTGTGGTTAACCTTATCGACCGTCGCATCAGTGAACAGGGAATGAGTGAGGCCGACGGCAATATCCTTGGTGAAGTGTCCGCATCCTACCGCAGTAACGACAACGCTCAGAACATTCAGGCACGCACCGATATGGGCAATGAAAACTGGGTGTTGCATCTGGACGGCTTCAGCCGCAGCAGTGATAACTACCAGACTGACGGTGAAGATATTGAAAATACCGACACTGAAAGTTCCGGTGGCAGTGTGGCATTAAGCCGTATCGGCATGCAGGGTTTTATTGGCATGAGTGTGTCAACGCTGAGCTACGATTACGGTGTGCCTAATGAAGAAAATGAAGATAACCGCGTACGCCCCGATCAGACCCGCTACGATATTAAAGGCGCCTGGCAGCCGTTAAATTCCTCCTGGCTGGAAGAGTGGCGTACCGAAATTAATTACACCGACTATGAACACGATGAAACCGACGAAGGCATGGTCGTTGGTTTATTCGATAAAGAAACCACCAGCTTGCAGACCCGCTTACGTCATCAGATGTTTGCTGGCTGGCAAGGCAGCATCGGTTTACAGGCCAGCAAACAGACGCTAAAGCTGTGTCATGATCACGGCGGTTGCAGCAGCATCCCGGATTACAGCGACTTTGCATGGGACGGTTCTCAGGGCGCCAACCTACTCAATGTCGGCGGATACAACTTTGCCCATTCCACACCGATGCCAGAAACCGACACCACAGATTTTGGCCTCTACTGGGTAGAAAAACGCCGATGGCAAAGTGCTGCCGCAGCAGACTCAGAAACCGGGGGGCTGGGTGGCACAGTCGAATTTGGCGCACGTGCAGATCAGAGAAAAATCGAACTGGACCCGGATACCATCAATCCGGCGCATCGCCAGCAGAGCAGCTATTATGACGACACACATTTCACACCGCTGACACTGTCTGCAGCATCAACCATTGAACTGTCTGATACACAGATCATTGGCCTCAGCCTGGCACGTGCCCAACGCGCTCCGGATGCAGAAGAAATGTTCTGGAACGGCGATCATCATGCAACCTTTTCCTTCCAGCTGGATAATCCGGATCTGAAGGAAGAAACCGCTTACACGCTGGATATTAACTGGCGCTATACCACGGACAGCGACAGTGTGCGCATTGCCCTCTACCACTACGAATATGAAGATTATATTTACAATGATCTGAAAGGTTTTGCCGATCCTCTGCATGGCAATTTTGTCTATCGTCATGAACAGGCAGATGCGCGCTTTAATGGTGGTGAATTCAGCTGGCAGCATATTTTTAATGCCAACTGGCATCTGGATCTGAATGCCGATTATGTACGCGCCAAACTGAATGATGGCGGCAACCTGCCACGCATTGCTCCGGCCTCAGCTCTGCTTGCCATTAACTGGCAACATAATCTGTGGCAGGCGCGTCTGGAAAATAAACTGGTGGCGGAGCAGTCCGACACGGCTGAAAACGAAACCAGCACCGACAGCTATAACATGGTTAATGCCAGTGTGAGCCGTGCTATTCTGCTGGGGGACCAGGAATTAAAAGTACGGGCAGCGGTCAACAACCTGACCGATGAAGTAGCCCGCAATCATGTATCCTATCTGAAAGAATACGCGCCACTACCAGGACGTTCTTTACAGTTAGGCGTTAACTGGTCGTTCTGAGCGAATAAAAACGGCTGAATTAAAAGGCAGTGTGAATGACGACTGAAAACGATAGACAGATTCTGGCACTGAAGGACGTGCGTTTCGGCTGGAAGCAGCAGAATCTTCTGCATATTCCTGAGCTGAGCCTGAGCAGCGGCGAATCTCTGTTTATCACGGGGCCATCGGGCTGCGGTAAGTCCACACTGCTGAAATTAATCACCGGACTGCTGACTGCCGACAGCGGAGCGGTCATTGTTAATGACCATGACCTGTCGCAGCTCAGCGCGTCAGCAAGGGATCGCCTGCGTGGGCAAACTATGGGAGTCATCAGCCAGACCCTCAATCTGCTGCCCTATTTAACCACGGAAGAAAATCTGCAGCTGATGCAGCACTTTGCCGGACAGAGCAATAACCCGTCGTGGCAACAGCAACTTTTAGAGCAGCTGAATCTGACGGATCAACGCAAGCAGATCGTCAGTAATCTCAGTACCGGCCAACAACAACGGGCGGCCATCGCCCGGGCACTGGTTCACCGCCCACCGCTGATCATCGCCGACGAACCAACCTCTGCTCTGGATGACGACAATAAAGACGCTTTTATGAAGCTGTTAATGAGTGAAGTAAAACAGCTGAATTCCACGCTCATCATGGTCAGCCATGATCTCAGCCTGCAACCGTATTTTACCCATACCGTTCATCTGCCACGCATTAACTCAGAGCAGAACGGAGCATCCGTATGCTGATCAAACTGGCTTACCGCAGTCTGCTGCAGAGAAAAACTGCAGCCATCATGATTATTCTGGCCATCAGCCTGAGTATGTCCGCGTTACTGCTGACACGCAGTTTAAGCAGTGAATTGAAAAACAGTTTTAATTCCTCAGTCAGCGGCACTGATCTGATTGTCGGCGCGCGCAGCCATCCCCTGCAGGTTCTGCTGTATTCCGTATTCCGTCTCGGCACGCCAACGCAGGCAGTCAGCGCAGAACGCTGGCAGACAGTACAGGAAATGCCACAGCTGCAGTGGAGCTTTCCGATTGCTCTTGGTGATTCTCATCACGGCTTCGCCGTTATAGGCACCACCAATGATTATTTCCGCCACTTTAAATACGGGCGCAAACAATCTCTTCAGGCTCAGCAAAGCATCAGTGATGCGCAGGGGATTGAATTCAGTCACCCGCTGGATGCTGTGATCGGTGCCACCGTCGCCCGCGAGCTGGGTTACAGTGTCGGCGATGAACTTTATTTAAGCCATGGCACCCACGCCACCAGCTTCCACGTACATAAAAATATATCCTTCCGTATCAGCGCCGTGCTGGCCCCCACCGGAACACCGGTTGACCGTTCTGTGCACGTGCCCATCGCCATGCTGGAAGCCGTGCATAACGAAAGCTGGCTGCACGCGCACCAGCTGGCTCATCACCATGAAGATGACCACGGACATGACATGCATGAACAGGCTGATGATGATCATGATCACGCCAGTATGGATGAGCATGACGAAGACCATGATCACCACGCTCATGATGCTGCTGAACACGATCACGAGGAGCATGATCACGCCAGTATGGATGAGCATGACGAAGACCATGATCACCACACTCATGATGTTGCTGAGCACGATCACGAGGAGCATGATCACGCCAGCATGGATGATCATGACGAAGACCATGACCACCACGCTCATGATGCTGCTGAACACGATCACGGGGAGCATGATCACGCCAGCATGGATGAGCATGACGAAGACCCTGATCACCACGCTCATGATGCTGCTGAACACGAACATACTGAACACAGCGCCGCTGCCATTGATCATATTCACTTTGCCGACCTGCCGGCCCCCGGCAAAGTTTCAGCGGTGTTTGTCGGTCTGAAATCCTGGCCACTGACATTTCAGGTACGCGAGCTGCTCAATGCCCCGGATCAGGAACCGTTAACCGCTGTCATCCCTGGCGTGGCACTGAGTGAATTCTGGCAACTGCTGGCCAATGCCGAAAATATACTGCAGGTATTAAGTGCTTTGATGCTGATTACCGGCCTGCTGGGCACAATCGCCATGCTGCAGGTCAGCGTGGCTTTCCGTCGCCGTGAAATCAGCCTGCTGCGTCTGATCGGCGCCCATCCGTTGTCGGTATTTACCCTGCTGGAACTGGAAGTGCTGTTACTGACAGCCTCGGGCTGGCTGCTGGCCCTGCTGATCAGCGGCCTCACTCAGACGCTGGCCGCGCCACTGCTGGCCGATTATTTCAGTCTGGTGGTCAGCCCGCAGTGGTGGCCGCAGCACACCCACTGGCTGATCCTTATCAGCCTCGTGCTGAGTGTGATTGCCGGCCTGATTCCGGCTCTGTCAGCCTACCGGGTATCACGCAACACCAGTTATTCCTGACCACACTGGCCTCAGCGGACAGTCTTCTGTCCGCCGGGAACCGGTTTCCTGTCACGGCGGCTCCTACACTGACTGCACAACAATAATCAGTACAGGAGCCGCCATGAGCGCTCATAAAACCCTTTTATTTTCCCTCGCCGGCCTGACCCTGCTGACCGGCTGTAACCCGGCAGCAACCACGCCTGACAGCCACGGACAAAAAGTTTCGGCCTATACCACCGCGGCCAATCAACAGCTGCAACAGCAGCTGCCGTTAGCCGACCAGCAGGATTTCAACGATGCCCGCCGCGGGCTGATCGCCAGCCAGCAGCCATTACGCGTCAGCGCTGAACGCAACCCGGATCAGAGCGTGTGGGATATGACTCAGTACGCCTTTATTCAGGGAGAGGCCCCGGACAGCGTCAATCCCAGTTTATGGCGCCAGGCAAAGCTGAATAATATTCATGGTCTGTTTGAGGTAACGCCGGGCATTTATCAGCTGCGTGGCTTTGATCTGGCCAATATGACGTTAATCAAAGGTGACAGCGGCTGGATTGTGATCGACCCGCTCACCTCGCGTGAAACCGCAGCCAACGCCTTCCGCTTTGCCATGCAGCAGCTGCAGCCGCGTTATCCGCAGTTAACCGGCATCAGCGCGGTACTCTTCACTCATCCGCATCTTGATCACTTTGGTGGCGCACTGGGGATTATTTCGCAACAGGAAATTGATCAGCGCCATATTCCGGTGATCGCACCACAGGGTTTTATGGAAGAAGCCACCAGCGAAAATATTATTGCCGGTAATGCCATGAGCCGCCGGGCGATGTTTATGTACGGTAAAAACCTGCCGCGTGATATCTGGGGCCATGTCGGCTCCGGACTGGGAAAATCACCGGCGTTCGGTGAATTCAGTATTCTGCAGCCTAACCAACTGGTGGATCATACACTGCAGGAAATGACCATTGATGGTGTCGATTTCCGCTTCCAGTACACGCCGGAATCCGAAGCACCGGCGGAATTCACGTTTTATCTGCCGCAGTACCGGGCCTTCTGTGGCGCAGAAGTGATGTCCCGGCATATGCACAACCTGTATACCCCACGCGGTGCCAAGGTACGTGATGCCATGAAATGGAGTGCTTATATCGAAGAAGCACGGCGCCTGTTTGCCGATGCCGATATTTATTTCGGCAGCCATCACTGGCCAATCTGGGGACAGGAAAATATTCAGACCTTCCTGAAACAACAGCGTGACACCTATAAATTCATTCACGATCAGACCGTACGCCGGATGAATCAGGGCATGACCGCCGGTGAAATTGCCGAAGACCTGAAAATGCCCGCCAGTCTGGCAACGGTTTTTTCCAGCCGCGGCTATTACGGCACGCTGAAGCACAATGCCCGTGCCGTTTATCAGGCCTATATGGGCTGGTATGACGGCAACCCGGCGCATCTTGATCCGCTGCCCGACACCGCCCGTGCCGCAGGCTATGTCGATCTTGCCGGGGGTGCCGACGCCCTGTACAGCAAAGCCAGCGCCGCTTTCGCCGATGGCCGTTACCGCTGGAGTGCCGAGCTGCTCAATCATCTGGTCTTTGCCCAGCCGGACAACGGCAAAGCCCGCGAATTACTGGCCAGGAATTATGACCAGCTGGGTTATCAGGCGGAATCCGGGCCGTGGCGCGATATTTATCTGACCGGGGCAATGGAACTGCGTGACGGTAAACCCGACAGCGGTATTAACCTGGCAACCATGAAAGAGATTTTCCTGCAGACACCGGTCAGCAACTTCTTTGATACCCTGTCGGTGAGGCTGAAAGCCGAAGATGCTGCCGATAAAGACTGGCGTATTGCCATCCGCTTTACCGACCTGCAACAGAACTATCTGCTGTGGATTGAAAATGCCGTGCTGCATTACCGGCCACTGGCAGAGAACGAAACGCCGGCCACCGATGCCACACTCAACCTGACCCATCCCCTGTTTGTCAGCATGCTGACCGGGGAAGCCGGCATTAAGGATACGCTGTTTTCCGATAACCTCAGCGTGGATGGCAGCACACTGGATCTGATCCGTTTCTTCTCACTGTTTGAGCAGCCGGATCCGGCCTTTGCCATTGTCCTGCCGGAATAATCGCCGCCGCACTCAGCGCCCGCGGCGGAACTGCCCGGGCGTCTGCTGAAACCAGCGCTGAAACGCGCGGCTGAAATTACTGCTGTCACTGAACCCCAGCCGCAGGGCCACCGAAGTAATAGTTTCCTGCGGCCGGCGCAGCCAGTACTGCGCCATTTCCCGCCGTACCTCCTCCAGTAACTGGCGGTAGCTGGTGTTTTCCTGCTGCAGATACCGGCGCAGCGTCCGCTCACTGAGATTGAAAACCTGCGCGATATCAGCCAACCCCGGCTCGCCCTGTTCCAGCATGGCCTGCAGGCTGTTACGGACCCGTTCCGACCAGCTGAGCGCGTTCATTTTATGCAGATACTGCTCAACCAGTGCTTCATTGGCCGCCGCCATCTGTTCATCACCGGGCAACGCCATGGCCGCCAGTTCAGAACGGCTGAACCACAGGCAATTGGTGGCCGCCGCAAAGCGCACCGGACACTGCATCAGCCGGGTCCAGGGCTGGCCACCAGCGGGTGGTTCACTGCGCAGCAGTTCGACTTCATCAAGAATGCGGGTACGGCCGGTCAGCTGGCGGGCAAAGGTGACGATGGTGGCAAAAAAACCGTCCACGGCCAGCGGACTGATGGGGACCCCGGCCAGTGGATCAATCACAAAACCGGTACGGGTGGCCTGATGCACCACACGGATATTCACCGTATTCGACACCAGCGCATGGTAGCGCCCCATTTTATCGATCACCTGCTGCATATTGCTGCAGCTCAGCATCAGCAGACCCAGGGCACGGAAATGCATGGGCTGTACATGAGCAGCCACCTGCAGGGCAAACGCCGGGTCAGCGGTTTTTTCTTCCAGCTGCTGCCACAGGCCGGTCATTACCTCAATGGGCACCCGGCTGTCGGGCTGGCGTTCCAGTTCCGTGAGATCCAGTCCGGCCGCAGCGAAAAACCGCTGCGCATCGAAACCGTTTTCCGCTAACGTTCTGGCGACCGCCAGAGGCCAGGCGGCGATGGTGGAATAAGATGAGCGCATACAATCATCCGGCGGCCGCGCCGCAGAAAAGAGTCGTTATTATTGTTATCGCGTACAGCGTCAGTGGCCGCTGCGGGCTTCCTTGGCGTCACTGAGCAGCAGTGTCGGTAAACGCAGAATATAAATACTGACCCCCAGACCAATCAATGGCAGCAGGATTTTAATCGTCAGCCGGTCGGTCAGCACAAACGCCGTCAGCATCATGGTGCTCCACATCAGGATCAGGGTGTACACCTTGGCCTTCAGTGGCATGCCCTTGCCATCCAGATAATAAATCACATAGCGGCCCAGTTTCGGGTGCTCCACCAGCCAGCGGTAAAAGCGGGGGGAAGTCCGCACAAAACAGGCCGCCGCCAGCAACAGAAAGGGGGTGGTCGGCAGTACCGGCAGAAAAATACCGGCCACGCCCAGCGCCACGCTCAGCCAGCCGAAGGCAAACACCAGCGAACGCAGCAGCGGCTGGCGGATAACGGCACGCATGGCAAGCTGGTCCGCCTGCACGGGTTGGGGTTCATTCATATCCATAGTCTTTATTATGGACCCGGGATGGCCATTTTCACATCAGCCGCCGCGCTTTATGTCTGCGCATTACTGTGTTCCAGCAAAAAATCCACAAAGGTGCGGTTGGCCCGCGACAGATATCCGCCCTGCCGCCAGGCCACCGACAGATCGAGCCATACCGGCTGTTCAAACGGCAGCGCCACCAGATCAGCGTCTTCGGCAATCACCATTTCCAGCAGTGTGGTGATGCCGAAACCATGTTTCACAATCTGCTTGGTCAGTGGCAGCAGGTTGGTTTCAACACAGATCTTCGGGCTGAAATCGTGTTCCCGGCACAGCTGATCAATCACTTCGCGGTGGAAATAGCCTTTGCGGAACAGCACCAGATCTTCCGCAAAAAAATCACGGAAGCGCACCGTCTTCTGGCCGGCCAGATGGTGATCCTGCGGCAGGATGGCCATCATCTGATCGCGCAGAAAACTGCGTGATTCGAGATCTTCCGGCGGCGTATCGGCGACAATGACGCCCATATCAATCTCGCCGCTGTAGATCATTTTCTGCAGCTGACGGGTACCCGCCTCCACCACGGACAGGCGCAGCTGCGGGTAGCGGTGGCGGAACGCCATCAGAATCGGCGGGAAGTAATAGGAGCCCAGCATACTGGGGATGCCGATACGCACCTCGCCGCGGGCCATCTCGTGCAGCTCGCGCATTTCCAGCTCGGCATCGGCCAGCGCCTGCACAATCTGTCTGGCGTGCGGTAACAGCACAAGGCCCTCATCCGTCAGACTGATGCGCCGCTCATTACGGTGGAACAGACTCAGTTCCAGCTCTTCCTCAAGTCTGCGGATCGCCATACTCACCGCCGGCTGGGCAACGTGCAGCTGCTCAGCGGCGGCAGTGAAGCTGCCGCTTTCAGCCACAGCAAGGAAGTAAGTGAGTGCCCTGGAGTCCAATTTGATTGCCCCTGTCGTTAGTACCGGCAAACTATAACATGATCTTATGGTAATTATAAAAACTATATATTTTTATGATCTTAAAAGCGGTGCTAATGTAGTGTTATTCTCAATACCTTGATGTATCCCCATGATCGATATCCGCTCGGCGGCCTTCTGGCGCGCAACCCTGGCGTTATGCCTGGGCTCATTTACTATTTTTTCTAACGTCTATGTGACCCAGCCTCTGCTGCCGACACTGGCAGAGCATTTTCATGTATCCCCTTTGATGGCGGGCTGGAGTTTTACCGTTACCACTTTGATGCTGGGCCTGTCTCTGCTGGTGTATGGCCCCCTGTCAGATGCGGTTGGCCGGCGTCCACTGATGATCTTTACCATGGGCGCGGCCACGCTGGTGACCGTGGCGATCTGTTTTGTTGAAAGCTTTCATGCGTTACTGATTCTGCGGGCACTGCAGGGCTTTTTTCTGGGCGGCTTACCCGCCATTGCCATCGCTTATATGGGTGATGAATTTACCAAACGCGCACTGGTCATAGCGGTTGGCTACTACATCAGCGGTAACAGTCTGGGCGGTATTGGTGGCCGTTTGATCGGTGGTTTTATGGGTGATATCGCCGGCTGGCAAAGCGCTTTTGTGTTTATCGCCATCATGAGTGTGGTTCTGCTGATTGTGTTTGCGCTGGCCCTGCCTAAATCACAGCACTTCACTGCCAAGCCATTACACCCGAAACAAATGCTGCGTGATCTCAGTGGTCACCTGAAGAATCCGGCGCTGCTGATTGCCTTTATTATCGGTGGTTTTAACTTCTTTATTTTCATTAACCAATACAGCTACGTGACCTTCGTACTGGCAGATGACCCCTACAATCTGCCGGCGAGCCTGTTGGGGCTGTTATTCCTGACCTATTTATCCGGCACATTCGGTTCTGCTATTTCCGGTAAAGTCGCACAGAAAATCCCGCAGCCACTGTGCATGGCACTGGGTATCAGCATACTCATGCTGGGCTCACTGGTGACGCTGCTGCCGGGCCTGCCATCGATCATTATCGGACTGCTGATCAACAGTTTTGGCTTTTTCTTTGCACACTCCACCTCAAGCAGCTGGGTCAGCCACAAAGCACAGGGCGCCCGTGCCAGTGCGTCTTCCCTGTACCTGCTGTTTTACTATACAGGTGCAAGTACCGGTGGTTTTTATCTGCATATCTGGTGGGATGCGTGGCGCTGGCAAGGTGTCGTGGCGGGCTCGCTGCTGGTATTAACCGGTACCCTGCTGTTGTCACTGAAACTGCGTCACTATCACCAGCCGGAAGAACACAACCATGTCTCAGGCGAACAGCAAACCGCCTGATAAGCCGATGGTAAAAACCTAAAGCGTGACAACCGGCTGAATTATTTCAGCCGGATGCGGTATTCGTAAGAAAATTCAGGATTAACCGTGTCCGTTGCCGGGTTCATCTGACCATTCAGTTGGATACGGAAATAACGCACCGCAGCGTCATAACCCTCCCCGTCTGGTGTCAGTGTATGGGTGAAGCTGGTGTCAGCATCGTCCGTGCTGGAGTAAGTAATATTGCCTGCGGCCAGGCCGCTGCTCAGAACGCCCACTCCATCAATAAAGGTAACGCCTCCGTTTGCATAAAATTCACTGTCTTCAGAAATGGCCTGAGTAATAAAAACAGAATCTGCATCCGGGCTTAATGCACCTTCATTAACCCCCACAACCTGGATAAGGGCCTGTGCACCAGGAATGGCTTTAGGCGAAGAAGTACCATTCACCGGGTCATTTTCGATTTGAATGGCGGAAGTCAGTCTTAAATCATAAATCCCCCCGCACTGAACAGTGGAGTTCGCTGGCATTACACTAAGAGAGGATGTCTCATTACCTTGAGTCATATACAGATAGTAAGAATCATCGCCACGATATTCGTGCATCCGAAATTCAATGCTGTGATATCCAGCCTCAAGGTACAGTGTAACCGCATTCTGCGGCGACCCGCTGGCTTCATTACCCCCGTAACGTCCTGTTTTAACCTCTCCGTCAATTAACAGTTCTAAAGCATCATCTCCATCTAACGCAAAAGTCCAGGAACTGGCAGTGTCAACCTGAAGATAACCTTCAAATATGGCCATGTACTCCTCGCTGCTTCCAAACGGATTCCCACTTCCGCTGATCCTGCCAAACACCTGCTTACCATCCAGATAATTGTCATTGGCGTACCCTGTCACCAGATTCTGAAAATCCGATGCACTGTTGACGTAAGTGCCCGACCAACTACTGACATCATAGAAACTCACCCATAACCCGTCCGTAGGCGATGAACACGAAAGACCTGCCGGAACGACAGGGTCAATAATTGGTAAAGTATTAGATACTGTATTATCTGATGTATCAGCATCAGACAGCCCTCCCCAATAAGAGACAGTCGCCCCATAAGATGCCGTCGTCGTATAACCGTTGTTATTGTGCGCAGATACCGCCAGCTGTATCGGAGGTAAGACGTCTCCCGGATTGACCGGAAGGTCGTCGTAGGTACAGGTCGAGTTATTACTTGTTTCGTTATTACAATCCCAGCCATCTCCCCAGAATGCCGACTCAATAGTCAGGTTCCAAGCGAGGTTCAGCTGGAAACTGATTACTTCTGTCACTGGCTCAGTGCCAATATTAGCGACTGTAAAGTTCAACTGTTGTGTACTCGTCAACGACCAATATTCGGGCTCATTTGATGTAACAGCCATGTTAACGCCCCCCACAACACTGCTGCCAAATATCACGTCTGTTGAGTCATCATTTACAGGAGGAAATGCCCGGAGACTGGAGTAATTGTCAGTCGTAAACGGCCTCCAGGAGCTACTGCTATCTCCACAACTCCCTGACGTACACACCTCAAGCGCCATTCCACCGTCATTACCACCTTCCGATCCCAGAATTTCAAGGTGATGCTCTCCCGATGATAGCCGAATACGCCCTTGAAGAATGTTGCTGCCATTATTTGTCCAGTTACTATTCCACCAGAGATCACTGCTCCATTGAGCTTCTATCGTTTGTCCATCGACTCTGAGCTCCCCTCCGCGTCCAAAATCGCTTCCGAGTCGAATATAAAACCAACCACTACCAGTCACAGTGAAAAGTGTCTCCATGTACGCAACGTAGTTGGTATTGGAACCATTTGGCAGATCACTGTTTTCGATACGACGCTGATTGGTTATCACTCTATAACCATAACCTGTCACTTCGGGGTTTCCCAACTCTGTATAAGCCTGTTCCCATCCGGACGGGTTAATAGTGCTACTTCGGCTATTATAGGAAATGCCAGATACAAGCGTCGTCGCAGAGCTCGACGCAGAAGAGGAAGAATCATTACCGTAGTAGAGGTAAAAAGTATTGTCTCCGGCAACAAGGTTGGGAAAACGAATAACAATGGTGGCCTGCTCAGCCCCCTGGTTCCAGCTACTGATGTAGTAATTCAAAGGAGTTGAATCATCAGCGGCTATTACCCGCAGGTCATTGCCACTGCTACTCCAGCCGTATGTGGAATGCAGGTCATTGCCTGTTATCTGAACAGTGACACGATAATCAGACTGCACCTGATCGGAAGTCAGCGTAACTTCGGTACGGTAATCCCAATTATTGTCCCAATAACCGAATGCTGGCAGAGGGAACAGCAACACCAGCACTATCATCCGGAAAAGCATCAGACGACCCTGAAAGAAATATCAAGGCCTGATTGTAACTAAATTCTCAACAAATAGTATCCTGACCAAAATTGTCACTGCGGCTTCCTTGCTGCGGATCAGCCGATATACGTGACTATTTAAGCCGGATACGGAACTCATAATCGATCTGCGGGTAACTACTGCCGGTGGGTGAATTCATCTGGCCATTAAAATTCAGCCTGAAATAGCGCACGCTGGCATCATAGCCTTTTGCATCTGCCGACGGAGAAATAACCTGCTGACTGGCATCCAGATACTGCACCGTCGATAGGGTCAAACCACTGGCCAATGCACCACTGCCATCAGTTACCGTAATACCGTTGCCGGCGTTGTAATAGAAATCACCATCGTCCGGAATCGCCTGCAGAATACTGATGGAGTCTGCATCAGGCTGCAGATCGCCTTCATTGGCGGCGATCACAGTAATAGCCGCGGTTGCCCCAGGTATCGCTTTTGGGGAATCCGTGCCGTTCACCGGATCACTTTCAACCTGTACAGAGGATGTCAGCGTCAGGTTGTACACCATGTAGCACTGACGCACAGAATTCGGCGGCACTAATTGCCAACCTGATCCGTTGTTCCAGTACAGATACCAGCTGAACTGATACTGCTGCTGCAGATGGCGGAATTCAATTCTGTGATAGCCAGCTTCGAGGTAGACTGATCCCTGGGCATAGCCTGCACCTTCCGCCGCACCGTGGTTACCATAAATACCGGCCACATAAGTATCGTCGATCCAGAATTCCACATCGTCATCCCCATCCGGGCTGAATGCGTAGCTACCACTGACCGGCACATAGATATAGCCTTCGATCACTGACAGAAAATACGTCAGATCCGTGCCGCCGTAGTAGTAATTAATATCGGATAACACTTCCTGACGCGTTGGTGTACCACTGGCGTAAGTATCGATAAGGCTCTGAAAACCGGCACGGTTATTGGCAAATCCGGAATTATTCGGCACCGTATAATATTTCGCCCAAAGCCCGCCGCCCGGCGCACTGCAATCCGTGCCCGACGCCTCAAGTACATGCACCACCGGCAGCGTACCGCTCACACGGTTATTGCTGACACGCGTTTCTGAGGATTCCAGCGGATAATTCACCACATAGAAATCGTACGCCGCCTGGGCTGGCAGGCTTGCCGAATTCACATAGGCATCGATGTAAAGAGGCGGGAAAGAAGAACCACTGGCCACAGCACTACCGGAATAGGTACAGTCGCCGGAGCCGGTCCAGCTGACAGGACAGGTCCAGCCATTACCACTGCGGAATACGTAGGTCAGAGTTGGTTCATTGCTGCTGACAATGATATGTGTGGTGCCGGTTATTGCTCCGCTGCCAGCATTGGCTGCATTCAGCACTATTTCCGCCGGAGCACCTACACTGTCGGTCCAACGGGCAGGCAGCGTCGCAGTTAATGCAAAGTCGTAGCCCTGCCGATACTCAATCGTTAAGGTTGAATCGTTAGACGGCGGAATGGCGCGGATGCTGGAAAAGTTCGCAGTAGAGAAGTAGCGCCAGTTACTGCTGTTCGTACCACAATTATTGGCCGTACAGACCTGCAGTGCCATACCGCCGTCATTACCACCTTCTGAGCCCAGGATTTCAAGGTAGTGCTCACCGGCCGATAAATTAATTGAGCCCTGCAGAACATCGCCACCATTTGACCANCTGCCATTCCACCACAGGTCATCNCTCCATTGCGCCTCAAGGGTTTGGCCATCNACNCGNAGCTCNCCACCACGACCAAAATCACTGCCAAAACGGAAGCGGANCTGGCCNTTGCCGGTTACGGTAAANCGGGCAGCTATATAAGCNACAAAATTNGTATTGGAGCCGCCNGCTAAGTCACTGTTCTCNATACCATTNAAATTNGTAATGATNGTGGAACCATAACCGCTCGACAGCGCATTATTCAGNTCAGCATACGCCTGATTCCAGTTGCCCGGATTCAGCGTGCTTTGACGNCTGGTATAAGATAAACCGGGCACCAGAGCCGANGTNGCACTGGATGCTGAAGTGGCAGNGGTATTGCCATAGTAGAGATAGAAGGTATTGGTCCCGGCGGCCAGCGAAGGAAAGTTAACCACCACGGTAGCCTGCTGATTTGCGGCATCCCAGCTGACGATGTAATAACTCAGCTGCGTCGAATCGTCTGCNGCGATAACCCGCAGATCATTACCGTTGCTGCTCCAGCTGTAATCCGGATGCAGATCGNCTGCAGTAATGTCCAGCGTCACCCGGTAATCACTGCGCGCCNNATCAGANGTCAGTGTCGACTCTGTACGAAAACTCCAGTCACCATTCCAGTAGCCCAGNGCNGGCAGTGGAAATAACAGGACNANCAGNANTAAACGGTAAAGCATNGNTAACAACCCTGACTATATTCTTATAGCGGAATTGTATCCAAAAACGGAACTCACCGTCTCCTGCCAAATAGTGTCAATAACTGCCCCTCAGCGACAAGGCGTTTCAATACCCTTGCTGGGCAGAAAAGTGATACTGCCGATCAATGTTTCTGCAGCAGNCNNCTNTTCAGGCGTTAATCACTTTAACCGTATACGGTATTCATACGTAAACTGCGGATAATTACTGCCATTCGCCGGCGCCATAGTGCCGTTTAAATTCAGGCGGAAATAACNGATNTTTTCATTGTAGTCGCCGTTACCGGCAGGCACATTGAAGTTNNNNCCATCNGNNGAATACGAAATTGAATTCAGATTCAGACCACTNTCNGAAGCATCAAAACTGACCGGAGCACCGCNATTCAGAAACAGGTCAGCATCAGCCGGTATCGTNTGAGTNACAGCGATTGAATCCTGNCCCGGTNTTAGNNTGCCANGATTNGAGGCNACCCCGNTTACANGCACCATAGCACCCGGGATGGCNTTCGGNGAATTCGTATTGTTAACAGGGTCACTTTCAACCTGAAGTGAAGAGGTCAATCGCAGGTCGTAGGCAGCGTAACACTGAAAAAGAATATCCGGACTCACAATGGTCAGATTATTGGTACTCTGACCTTCGCGCATATAAAACTGATAGGTATCATCCCCGTCGTTTTCATGCACCCGATACTCCAGGCGATGGTAGCCGGCTTCCAGAAAGAGAGTGGTGCGCCCCACAATTGCACCATTATTCCAATTATCTACCCCCTGGTAGAAATGGCTATAGACCACATCATTAATCAACACCTCGACCGAGTCATCACCGATAACACCTAAAGACCAATAACCATCGGAAGGAATCCTGATATAACCAGTAAATATCCCAAGATAATAATCGCCTTGATTACTTCCCGGAACGCCACTGCCATTTACAGTGCCAAGTATCTGTGAGGAAAGCGGCGTAGCATCCGGCGTAACTACGAGAGAAATAATGCTGTCAAAATCCGCATGGCTTCGAACAAAATTACCCCTTTCCCAGTCTGCTTCGACATCGTAAAACGTGGCCAATAACCCAGGTCCCGGTACCGCACACTCAGGCGTTACCGCCCGAATCAAATCCACGACCTGTGCAGAACCTGTAATGCCATTATTACTGGGATCTACGTCGTCAGGGTGCTCAACGCTTCCGTTGTAAGTACCGGTGCCGGTAGCCATACCGGTAAAAGACAGCCTGATCGGTGGAAAATCATCACCACCAACAACCGTCGCTCCCGTGTATTGACACTGACCACTGCCACAAGTCCATCCAGCACCTAAAAATACAGAGGTAATGTCAAGGTTACTTGAATTATCCAGCCTGACCGTTACGCCTGCAGAAACTGCATCCGTACCGTTATTACGCACAGTAAAAGTGACTTCTTGTCCTTTATTAGTAAACCAATAGTCAGGCATTGGTGTTGATATAATCGTTAAGTCAACGCCCTGCGTAAGGTTAAGCGTTGAATTGAACGAGCTGACCGAAAGCTCTGGATAAGAGACAGGCGCATCAGAAGTAATAACAATTCCATCTGGGTTATCTGTCGAAAAAGCACGCCAATTTGACCAATTATTGCTTCCGTTAAACCTTCTTCGATATTGCAAAGAGCTGGCTGAGCCAGAGTAATTTTCAGCACCGATTAACGTTATCAGATAGTTGTTCCCACTACGAAACCGCCAACCTGTATCAGTCGTCAACACACCAGCATCGTTATTCCAGTTATTATTCCACCAGAGATCTGGATTAGTCTGATTCCACCTATCAACTGATATTTGTGAGCCATCATTGAGATAAAGACTGGCGCCAAACCCAAAATCGACACCAGCCCGAAACTGATACTGTCCTGTATTAGCAACACTAAAATACGCAGAAACCCGCATAATATAGTCGCCATTAGTGCCACCAGGAATAACATCACTATTACGAACGCCAGTAAATTCCTGAAGCGTTGCTTCACCATATCCCTGTTGACTGGCTGGTGCTGCATTGAATGAACCTTCAGCTTCTTCTCGACTGCCAGGATTGTTTGCAGGAGAATTGTAGCGAGTTTGATATAAAAGCCCGGCAGCCCGCGCAGGTGTTACATCCTGACTAACAGAGCTAGCTCCGTTATTATCGTAAAAAAGGTATAAATTATGATTACTGCCCGAACCAATCGGGGGAAAGTTAGGCACTAAAAGAACGATCGTTGCCGTACGGGCAGTCGCGTTCCAGTCACGTATCTCGAAAGAAATAGCTGATGACTCATTTTAATCATCCAGTGTAATACGCAAATCATCCCCAGCAGCACTCCAGTTATAATCTGCAGATAAACTCTGAGCATTAAGATTCAATACTACCGGCTGATTGGAAAGATCACGACCAGCGCCATTAGAAATCTGCACAATGGTTCTGTATTGCCAGGCACGGCCATAGGCATTGCATGCCACAGAAAAAAATAAGAAAAATACAGCCAGATATAACCGAAAACGCATACAAATACCCGAATAATTCACGGGCGCGATTGTATCTAAAAGTAACCAGAGCGTCGCCTGACAAACTTTGTCACTTACTGACTAAATTGAAAATAGAGTAAGAATGCGGGTTTTTAAACGTTAAATACCGTAAAAATCCCAATAGAATGTGAAGAAATACGCATCAAATAAAACAGTTTATTTCTCCCAGCAAAACAGTCAGAAATTCTGTCGTGCCACTGAGGACAAACTTCAGACGATTTCCTGCAAAAGCTGACCACAGAAATGGCTTTGATGAAGTTGATCGGGTGCCCCAAATAACCAGAAACCAGAGGCACAGACCTCCGGGAAAATACTCCCGGTTTATTTCTTCATGCCTGACGGATCAGAACAGTAATCTGCATGCTAACCGGACTCTGTCCTCTCTACCCTATCCGCCCTCTCTCTATTTATTTATCTACCACCTCATCCTGATAACGATAGCCGTCAGAAACGACGGCTGAAACGACGGCGATATTCGGTTGGCGTTAAACCGGTTTTTTTGCGGAACAGGCGGCGGAACGAGCTGGCATCTTCATAGCCGACATCATTCATCACCACGTCGACGGTGCGTTCGGTTTCTTCCAGTAACTTTTGCGCAGCTTCGATACGGATAGACTGCACATACGAATTTGGCGGCATATCCAGCGCCGAGTTAAAGCGGCGGATCAGGGTCCGTTTGGAAACGCTGAAGCGGTCAGCCAGTTCATCCACGGTAAAGCTTTGTGGATAGTGTTCTTCCAGCCAGACCTGCACCTGTTTTACCAGAACGTCTTTATGGGGTTTGGACAATCGCATCAGCGAGTATGAAAGCTGACTGTCACGACGGTAATCAATAACAAAGGCCTTTGCCGTCTGAATCGCGGCCTCAAAACCAAAACTGCGTTCAATCATATGCAGGCCCAGATCGAACCAGGCCAGTCCGCCCCCTGCGCAATAAATATTATCGTGGCGGGTAATCAGCTGATCCGCTTTCAGATCAACCTGCGGGTAGCGCTGCTCAAAGGCGTCTTTGAATCCCCAGTGCGTGGTCGCCTGCTTACCGTCGAGAATACCCGCTTCNGCCAGCAGAAAATTACCAGTGCAGTTGCCGGCAATGGTCCAGCCTTTGTCATTGGCTTTGCGCAACAGATCNCTCAGCTCCGGNGTNTTACCAAGNACATCNTCCACCGGACCACCGATGGTCGGGATAACAATGGCGTCGACGTCATCGACCTGGTCGTAACTCATATGAGCCATCAGTTGNACGCCGTTGATACAACGTACCGGGCCANCATCCGGGCTGGCAATACGCACNTTAAANAGACGTTCCGGCTCCTGNCCCTGAATCCGGTTCCAGGTAACCCCGGCCAGACCAAACAGGTCCACAACCCCCGTCATTGCTGACGAAAGGGCTTTGTCATAACCCACGATAACAACGTTCAGCATNTCAGCCACTGCTACTACCCCGCTCTGTGCGTTTTTATTCTCNGTACCCNGNCTGCCCGCAGGCAATCAGGGTGTCACATTCAGCTTTAGTTGTGGCTATATTGACAATTAACGAATGACAACTCAAGCCTGATACTTGTTAAAAATGCCAAACCGGAGAAAATCTGTGGCCCATCTGATGAATAATAAAGATCTCGANTTCCTGCTTTATCAGGTTTTCGATGCTGAACAACTGACCCGTCTGAGCCGCTATCAGGACCACGACCGCACCACCTTTGANGAATTGCTGAAGACCTGCGGGCGNATTGCNGCCGACTATTTTGAGCCGCACAANGCCANGGCNGATGAGCATGAGCCGCANTTTGATGGCCANAGTGTGGCAACCATNCCCGAGGTGAAAGACGCCTGGCAGCATTTCGCCAACTCCGGTCTNCTGTCAGCCCGCCACAGTTATGACGATGGCGGCATGCAATTGCCNGCACTGATCAACACCGCCGCCAATGCTTTTTTTATGTCNGCCAACCCGTCCACNGCNGGCTATCCATTTTTAACCAGCGCNGCGGCCAATGTGATTCATGCCTTCGGCAGTGAAGAGCAGAAAAATACCTTTGTACCGCCAATGTTCAGCGGCCGCTTCTCCGGCACCATGGCCCTGACCGAACCGGATGTAGGCTCCTCACTGGGCGATCTGACCACCAAAGCGATTCCTGCTGATGACGGCACCTATCGCATNAAAGGCCAGAAAATGTATATCTCCGGCGGAGATCAGGACATCACCGAAAATATCGTGCANCTGGTGCTGGCGCGGGTGGAAGGCGCCGCNAAAGGCGTTAAAGGTATTTCGCTCTTTATCGTGCCTAAGTTTCTCACCGCGGCAGACGGCACCCTGCAGGACCGNAACGATGTGCAGCTNGCNGGCCTGCTGCATAAAATGGGTTACCGNGGCACCACATCCACCGTGTTGAGCTTCGGCGAAAAAGACAGNTGTGTTGGCTACCTGATCGGCGAAGAAGGCAGCGGCCTGAAATACATGTTTAAAATGATGAACGAAGCCCGTATCGGCGTTGGTCTGGGTGCTGCNATGATTGGTTACCGCGGNTATCTGGAATCACTGGATTACGCCCGTAACCGTCCACAGGGGCGTTCTCCGGTAGAGCGGGACCCGCTGCTCAGCAAGCCGCTGAATATTATTGAACACACCGACGTTAAACGTATGCTGCTGGCNCAGAAATCCTANGTNGAAGGATCNCTGGCATTATGCCTGCTGGCCTCACGTTTAGTGGATGANCAGGAAGCNGGTGACNANGCAGAANNCAGTGCAGACAGCGGTATTCTGCTCGACCTGCTNACCCCCGTAGTGAAATCCTTTCCATCCTGGTACGGACCGCGCGCCAACGACCTGGCCATTCAGGTTTTGGGCGGCGCNGGTTACACCCGCGAATATCCGGTAGAACAATGCTACCGCGACAACCGCNTAAATCCGATTCATGAAGGNACCCATGGCATTCAGTCACTGGATCTGCTGGGTCGCAAACTGTGGCAGCACAATGGCAAAGGTCTGAAATTATTAATGACCCGCATTCACGNCACCCTGGCATCGGCCAGCAAAAAAGAACAGCTCGGGACTCTGGTAAGCCTGTATCAGGGACATTTAAAAACCGTGCAGGAAACCACCCTGNTGCTTGGCGGCGCGCTGCAGAACGGCAAAGTCAGCGAAGCACTGGCAAACTCTGCGGTGTATCTCGATATGATGGGTAAAACCGTAATTGGCTGGCTGTGGCTGGAAATGGCAGATAAAGCCATCGACGCATTTGCAGACTCTTCAGTACTGGAAGATCAACATTTTATGCAGGGTAAACTGCAGGCTGCGCAATATTTTGTGCGCTGGGAACTGGCAGAGATTCCGGCTCAGGCCAATATTCTGCAATCCTTTGATGCAACCTGTGCTGATATGCACAACGACTGGTTTTGAGGTCATCAATTATGAGCGAAAACATTTCAGACAAAGTTTTAATCGAAGCCAGCGATCATATCCTGACTATTACCTTTAATCGTCCGGAAAAAATGAACGCCCTAGACCCCGAGAGTTTTTATTTACTGGCTCAGGCACTGTATCGCCTGCACACAGAAGATGATCTCCGCGTTGGCATTATTCAGGCCAATGGTCCGCACTTTACCGCCGGGCTGGAACTGGAGAAGTGGGCACCGATTTTTGCTAAAGGAACAGTCCCGGAATTACCACAAGATCATATCGACCCCTACGGTATTAATGGCGAAAAATTAAGTAAGCCTCTGGTGATGGCGGTACAGGGCATCTGTTATACATCCGGACTGGAATTATTACTAAACACCGACATCCGCGTAGCAACCGCCGAAGCCCGCTTTGCCCAACTGGAAGTTAAGCGCGGCATCTACCCCTGTGGTGGTGGTACCGTACGTTTGCCGGAAGAAATCGGCTGGGCCAGGGCACAACGTTATCTGTTAACCGGTGACGAATTCACCGGTCAGCAGGCTCATGACTGGGGCATGATTACAGAGCTGTGTGCCGCAGAAGATGTACAGTCGCGGGCACGTGAACTGGCCATGAAGGTTGCTGCCGCAGCACCACTGGGGGTACGCTCTGCGCTTAAGTCCTCAAAAACCGCCCGTCTGCTTGGTGATACCCAGGCACTGCAACATGTCTTCGACGATATGCCAGCGGTGATGAGCAGCGATGATGCCATGGAAGGCGTACGCTCTTTCCTTGAGCGCCGGCCGGCTGAATTCAAAGGACGCTGAATTCAAAGGACGCTGAATTTAAAGAACGCTGAAGCGCGTTAGATACAGCCTTCCTGCTGCCAACTGAAAACACACTCAGCATCTGAAATCCAAATCAACACCCGACACACAAACTGAACATCAGCGTTCAGTTTGTGGGTTTTCTTTCTGCTTTTTACTCCGACCTTTCCTCTGCCTTTTGCTTTCGCCCCTCAATCCCGAAGCAGCGTATTTGTTCCCAGCCGCACAAAAAATTAACAATTCCGGCAAATATCCGGCTAATTCAGTCAGGCATTCTATACTGATAAAACTATTCACTAACCACCCCGGAGAAGCAGATGCGGTCCCTGCCACTGCGCACCAAGCTGTTTGCCGTTACAGCCGCTATTGTATTGTTGATGACCATGACCCTGACCTATGTGAGCTATCAGGGCATTACCGGAATGACCGGCCAGATTTCAGAACAGGTACAAAGCAATCTGCGCGACAGCGCACTGAAGAACCTCAGCAGCAGCGCCCATGCTTATGGCGCAGAAGTCGGAGGGCATATCAATTCCGCTTTCCGTATTCCGACGCTGGCGTCGGCACTGATTGAAAGCAACCTGAACCAGTCTCAGCAAATGAGCCGGGCCTCAGTCAGCCGGGCGATGGAAGCCATGTTACGTTCAGCACCGTTTATCAGCGCCATCTACGCGGTCATGGAACCGAATGGCTATGATTACGACCGCAGCTACGTCGGCAGCCCTGCCGACCACACCGTCGCAGCGGATGGCTCAATTTATATTTATTGGGTTCGTAATGCCGACGGAAATCTGGTGTCTTACAAACAGGATTCCGCTGACGATAAATACGATACAACACCTGATGAATTTGGGCAGAGAGCGTCTGAGTGGTATCTGTGCCCGAAAGACAGCGGTAAATCCTGCCTTATCGAGCCGTATAAATATGAAGTGACGGAAGGCCAGGAAGAATTGATGACCAGCCTTACCGTTCCGGTCATGGATGGCAGTCGTGTCGTGGGGGTTACCGGTATTGATATTAACCTGCCCGTCTTTCAGCAATTGTCTGAAGAGCTGAGTGCCAAACTTTACCAGGGACAGGCACAGGTCACCCTGATCAGCAGCAAAGGGCTGGTTGTTGCTTCAAGCCGGAATAAAGCGCTGGATGGCCGCCCATTATCACAAGCCATGCCGCAGGAAGCCGCAAGGATTAAAGCTCTGCAGGGTAAAGGCAGCGGCACCATAGCCACTGACGAAAAAATTATTGTGACTTACGATCTGCCGGTTTACGCCACCGGCACCAGCTGGACCATGATCATTGAACTGCCGGCCAGCGTTGCGATGTCAGCATTGGATACTCTTATCGGAGTAATTGCTGACGGTCAGCATCAGGTCATCCGTAATCAATTAATTGCTGCATTCATCCTGGCTATTCTGTCTCTGGTAATGATCAGCGGACTGATCCGTTCGGTTTCCGGCCCGCTGGCAACGATTAATCGTCAGGTGAAGAATCTGTCCAGCAGTCATGGTGACCTGACCCAGACGATTGAGTTAAATACCCACGCTGAACTGATCGAACTGAGCGGTGGCTTTAATCAATTCCTGCAGAAATTACGCGACATGGTGAACACGCTTAAAGATGTCAGTACCAGTGTGCGTCAGCAGGCCACAGGAAATCAGAACATCAGCCGCACCACAAAACAGAATACCAGCCAGCAACAGCAGGAAATGGATAACGTAGTGACCGCCACCCAGGAAATGTCCGCCACCGCTCATGAAGTATCTTCGATTGCCAGCAACGCTGCAGAAAGAGCCAAGGATATTCACGGTACCATTAAAGATTCACAGAATATCCTTTCCCTCGCAGCTGATTCGGTTCTTGAGCTGACGGAAAGCATGTCGACCGCCAATGCCTCCATCAGTCGTGTGGCAGCACGTTCTGATGATATTAATAAAATTCTGGAAGTCATCCGCAACGTTGCCGAACAAACCAATCTGCTGGCACTGAATGCAGCCATTGAAGCGGCCCGCGCCGGCGAACAGGGCCGGGGCTTTGCTGTCGTAGCCGATGAAGTACGGACTCTGGCATCGAAAACCCACGCTTCGACTGAAGAAATTGATGCGCTGATTTCCAGCCTTCAGCAGGAGGTCGATACCACGGTTAATATTATTGAACAGGGCGGTCAGCGTGCCAGTGGCGCAATGGACTCTACCCAGAAAGCCAACAGCGCACTGCACGCCGTGGTCGAAGGCATCGGCGATATTGCCGACCATATTAATCAGGTCGCCACCGCAGCCGAAGAACAGAGTTCCACCAGCAATGAAATCACCCGCAACCTGACCGTTATTGGTGATGCCACCCAGAGCCTGGCGCAGCTGGCCAATGACGCCAGCCTGAGCAGCGAGCAGGTCGCAGCTCAGCTGGATAAACTGGATGCTCAGTTGGCCCTGTTAAAAAGCTAAAAAGCTGAAAAGCTGAAAAGACGAGAAGAGTCATGACAGACCCTCTCTTTGGGTCTGTCAGATCCAGCTCAAAACTACACCCTGGTAGTCAGGCCGTATTTCTGCAGTCTGCGTATCACACTGGGCTGGCTGATTTTAAGTTTTTCAGCCAGCTCATAACTCGATTTACACTGTGAAAGCGCGTCTTCAATAATGCGTTTTTCATAGTGCTCCAGCAGGGTCTTCAGCCCCTCGCCCGGCATATGAGTCAGCTCCGGTAACATCCCGTTGCTCTGTTCATCCGTTATCGCACTTTTCGCATCGGTAACAGCGCCTGAAGAAGTTGTTGCTGAATAGCGTCTGCGCTCGCTGGTATCGGCGACTTCAATACACTGCCCTGGGGCAATCACATACCAGCGTTCCAGAGTATTTTTAAGTTCGCGAACGTTACCCAGCCATTCGCGGTGCTGCAGATCGGACAAAGCGGCATCAGAAATATATTTGGTGTCGTTGTACTGTTGATTCAGTTCATTGATAAAGCTGTGCACCAGCACCACGATATCACTGCGCCGCTCACGTAAAGCAGGTACATAAACCGGGAAGCCATTAATACGGAAATACAGATCGAGACGGAATTGTCCGTCGTCCACCATTTTCATCAGGTCGCGGTTGGTTGCGCACATCAGGCGGAAATCGGCTTTATAGGTTTTTGTGCTGCCAAGCTTACGGTATTCACCATCCTGCAAAACTTTTAACAGCTTGGTCTGCAGCTGCGCCGGCAGTTCCCCAACTTCATCGAGGAACAAGGTTCCCCCGCGCGCCGCCTCCAAAACACCTTCTTTGCCTTTACGGTCTGCGCCGCTGAAGGCACCCGCTTCATAACCGAAGATTTCCGACTCGAAAATACTCTCAGGAATGGCCGCGCAGTTAATATCAATAAAAGGCCCGTCACGGCGCTGACTCTGCTCGTGGGCAAAACGGGCAAGCTCGGTTTTCCCTACCCCGGATTCGCCCAGAAAAAGCACCGACAGATCGGAAGCGGAAATTCGCCGGATGAGTCGCACAACTTCGGAGAGAACTTTACTGCGATACACCAGATGCGGCGTGTTTTCTTCCGTTTCTGACGCCAGTTCCTGAGCCCTGCTTTTCTGCAGCGCCTCGAATTCCTGTTGCAACAGATTGAAGTCAGTAAGGTCGCGGGAAAAACTGACCACCCGGGCCAGCTCACCCTCTTCATCGAACACAGGAAAACCCATCGCCATCACATGCAAACCCGCCGTGGTGGTCTGCATCACCTGAACTTCACGCCGCTGGGCAATCACTTCCAGTGTCACCGAGGGTTTCAGTACGTCGGCTTTTTCCAGCTCATCGACCCGCCGACCAATCACTTCCTGAAAAGGGATACCGTAAATCCGGTAAAAATTAGCGCTGGCACTGAGGATATACCCCTGCCCGTCGGTAATAACGATGTTGTCGGAAGACCGCTCAAGGATCACCTCAAACATGTGTTGATCAATTCTGCTGCGAAAGGCCACCTGATTTCTCATCCCGTCTGATAAACACGCTGATTTGCATGATTCAGTTATGAATCGTGATTCAAATTTAAATCACTTACTGCCCGCAATCAATTCAAAAATGAATCGAAATACCAGATTAAATATGTAAACTGTTGATTTTTAACGATTTATTTCTGTGGCACAGGCGTTGCTATAACCGTTTATGGCCGAACAGCCAGTACAGCTAAGGAGCACTACGTGAGCAAGAAACCTTTTAATCAGCCCCTGAGTGGCAACGCCATGCCGCGCTTTGGTGGCCCGGCAACCATGATGCGTCTGCCAACTCAGGAAACCGCAGAAGGCCTTGATGCCTGTTTCGTCGGGATTCCCCTGGATATCGGTACGTCTAACCGCCCGGGAGCGCGACTGGCACCACGCCAGATCCGTGATGAATCGCGCATGCTGCGACCATTCAACGTCTCCACCGGCGCTGCGCCATTTGAAAGTCTGCAGGTTGCCGATATTGGTGACGTCGCCATCAACACCTTCGATCTGAAGAAAAGCATCGACATTATCGAGCAGGCTTACGATGAAATCCTGCAGCACGACTGCGCACCGCTGACCTTAGGTGGTGACCATACCATCACGCTGCCGGTTATCCGCGCCATCGCCCGCAAACACGGTCCGGTCGGTTTGATCCATGTGGACGCACACGCCGATATTAACGACGACATGTTTGGTGAAAAAATCGCCCATGGCACTCCCTTCCGCCGCTTATACGAAGACGGTGCACTGGATGCCAACCGTGTGTTCCAGATTGGTCTGCGTGGCACAGGTTACAGCTCAGACGAGTATGACTGGAGCCGTGATAAAGGCTTTACCGTCGTTACCGCCGAGCAATGCTGGCACAAATCACTGGCGACATTAATGGCTGATATCCGCGCCAAAATGGGCGATGGCCCGGTGTACATCAGTTTCGACATTGATGGTCTTGACCCGGCTTATGCACCCGGTACCGGCACTGCGGAAATTGGTGGTCTGACGGTTCCGCAGGCGCTGGAAATTGTGCGCGGCTGTAAAGGTATGAATATTGTTGGTGGCGATCTGGTGGAAGTTTCACCACCGTACGACAGCACAGGCAACACCGCGCTGCTGGCTGCCAATATCCTGTACGAAATGCTCTGTGTACTGCCAGGTACGCTCTATAAATAACAATAAATTTTTTAAATAATTAAAAAATCCCACAACACGATAGCTCAACTCTTTTTAAAGCTACACTATATGGGAACATGAATATGCACTTGAACAGCGGGCACGACACCATTCTGCCGACCAAACCGGAAGACAGAAATCTGGGGCTTATTGGCACCATTTTTCTTTGGACGGCAGCAACACTGGTGACACCAACCATCATGACCGGACAGATGTTCATTCCTGACGTCAGTCCGTCCTCTGCCTTTTTTATGGTCCTGTTAGGATCTGTTCTTGGCTGTATCGCTCTGGCGTCGGTCGCCATTATCGGCACCCGGACCGGACTGCCAACCTTTATGATTGCCCGATCGACTTATGGCTATCACGGGTCTAAATTTTTTGCCGCACTGAACGTCGTTATTCTCACCGGCTGGTCGCTTATTCAGGGCTATCTTGGGGCTCTGGCACTGAACAAAGTCACCACCAGCCTGTTTGGTTTCGACAATATCCTGCTGGCGATTTTTATCACCCAGGGACTGGTGATGGCGATTACCATTCTTGGGCACACCGGCATTCAGAAAATCGAAGGCATTGCTTCCTCTCTGATGCTGATTATGGCGCTTGCCGTCACCTATAAGCTGCTCAGTGAAAATGGTCTGGGCGAGTTAAAAAATCTGCCATTATCCGATACTCCGAGCCTCAGCATTGCGATTGTCTTTGATATCGTACTGGCCACGGCGTTCTCATGGATCACCCTGCCATGTGACTACAACCGTTACTGCCGCTCAGTCAAAATCAGTGCGACGGGTATTGTTGGCGGTTATATGCTGGGAACCATCATCGCCATGGGACTGGGTATTCTGGTTGGTGCCTACGCGATTCTGGGCGGCCATACTCCGACTTACGACCCTTCCGATATTATGCAAGGGAAATTTGTCGTCATCGGTTCGCTGGTGATGTTCTTCTCGGTGGTTACCACCAACATCATGAGTCTCTACAGCATCTCCATGAGCAGCATGGCGGCCCTGCCGAAACTGCGCTTCTCTACCGCGGTGATCTTCTGGGGCGTGCTTATTATCGCCGGAACCTATATGCAGGATATCCTGATGGCGTCCTTCTTTGACTGGGTATTACTGGTCGGCGCGCTGATGATTCCGGTATTTGCCATTGTCATCACCGACTTCTATGTCATCCGTGGTCGCGTGCTGCAGGACGACTCCGTGAACTTCACCGGCAAACAGGGTTTTGATGTAAATCCGGCAGCGGTTCTGGCCTATGTGCTGAGTGCCGTTTTCGCCATTTACTTTACCTATGTAGAGCCTCTGGCCATCGGCTCTACCGCGCCAACCTTTATCTTCTCTGCCGTCAGCTATTTTGCTTTCAAAATAATCGCCGACAGCATCAGCAGTAAGCAGGAAACATCCCTGCAGGATTGAAGTAATCAAATATGATTCAGATTAATCATTATATACAGGGCAGGAGGAAGGCTTCGCAGCCTTCCCAGCTGCACCCTGCGCTCAACCCTTATAACGGCGAAACCATTGCCGAATTTCCTTACGCCAGCGCAGAGGAAGTTAACAGTGCGGTGGAAAGTGCCGCTGAAGCATTTGTCCATTGGCGTCGCAGCGAGTCCCGGCAGCGCGGTGAGTACCTCACACGCATGGCAGACGAAATTGAAAAGCGCGCGGAGCAGATTGCCACAGCAATCAGCCAGAGCTGTGGTAAGCCCATCAGCGAAGCACGGTTTGATGTACAGGATTCTGTCGATTGTTATCGTTATTATGCCGACATTGCCAATGGGCTGGATGACAATAACAACCTCAGCGTCACCGTCAGCGATAAAGCGTTCAGCAGTCGCCTGCAATATCAGCCAACCGGTGTGGTTGCACTGATTACGCCGTGGAATTTCCCTACGGTTACCACCTCCTGGAAACTGGCGCCGGCGTTAGCAGCAGGCTGCACCGTGGTATTGAAACCGTCGGAATATACGCCGCTGGCAGAATCCTTTCTGGCCGACATCTGCGATGCTGCAGACATTCCGCCAGGCGTGGTCAATATTATTTACGGTGCAGCAGAAGCCGGCAGCCATCTGATTAAGCATCCGTCAGTGCGTAAGGTTTCTTTTACCGGCAGCACAACCACCGGTGCTTTTATCAGCCATGCCTGTGCCGATGATATAAAAAATGTCAGCCTCGAACTGGGTGGCAAATCGCCAGTCATCGTGTTCGACGATGCGGATATTGAGCAGGCAGTGTCTGCGGTGACCGGCGGTATTCTGTTTAATAACGGGCAGATGTGCTCTGCCACATCGCGTCTTTTAGTGCAGCAAAACATTGCGCCGCAACTGCTGCGCAGACTCAGACAAACTTTTGCCGATATGCGCCCGGGTGACCCCGCCGATGACAACTGTGTATTGGGGCCGCTGGCCAATCAGGCGCAATACGAAAAAGTGTGTGCTTACTTCGATATTGCCGCAGAAGAAAAACTGAACCTGCTCACCGGTGGTAAAGCCTTTGCACACCCCACCAGTCAATTTATGGTTGAACCAACCATTTATACCGATGTGCCGCTGAACAGCCGTCTTTGGACAGAAGAAATTTTCGGCCCTGTGCTCTGTACTCACACGTTCACCAGCGAAGACGAAGCCATTGCCATCGCCAACGATTGTGACTATGGGTTAGCAGCCACCATCATCAGTGCAACCGACGAACATGGTGAACGCATAGCCGATCAGATTGAAGCCGGTCATATCTGGATTAATACCGATCAGCGCGTATTAACCGAAACCAGCTGGGGCGGTATGAAAAAAAGCGGACTGGGCCGCGAACTCGGGCCATGGGGTCTGAGCGCTTACCGCGAAGTAAAACATATTACGCGCTGCACAGGAGGCAAAGCATGACATCATCAGTCCATACCACGGCCAACGAAACAGGCAATGAACTGGCCAGTGAACCGACCAATCAGCAGGTCTGGAATTGCTATGTCCCGCCAGTGCATTTTGGCCCTGGCACCGTGTTTAAAGCTTCCGAATTACTCGCTGAACAGAATCTGCAAAATATTCTGGTGGTTACCGACCCCGGGATCGTAGCGCAGCCTTTCTTTGCTGAACTGACCGACAGCCTGCAACAACAGGGGCTGACTTTTTCGGTATTCTCCGCAGTACGCGGAAATCCAACCTCGGTCAATGTCAGCGACTGTACCAGCGCGTTCAGACAGCAGAACTGTGATGCCATTGTGACCATCGGCGGCGGCAGTGCCATCGATGTAGCCAAAGCGGTTTCACTGACGGCCAACAATGATCACAGCCTGTGGGATTTCTGTTTTTTTGAAGATCCGGACAATCTGCCTGCGGTCACTGGCAGTCATTTTTTTGTACCCCTGCTGATTATTCCTATCACAGCAGGAACAGGCTCAGAACTGTCCGGCAGTTCCTGCGTGATTACCGATGTCGACACGCACCGCAAACGTGTGCCTTATCATCCTGATCATTTTCCGTTTGCTGTAATTGATGATCCGCAATTGCTGGCAGGCCTGCCACAGAACCTTACCGCCTGGACCGGGATGGACGCACTGACCCACGCCATCGAGGCCTACAGTGCCCCGTCTTATCATCCAATGTCAGATGGTATTGCACTGGAATCGATTCGCCTGTGTGCACGCTGGCTGGAAAAATCAGTAAACAATGGCAGTGATCTGCAGGCCCGCAGTGAAATGATGGCGGCTTCCAGTATTGCTGCGGTGGCTTTCAGCGCCAAAGGTCTGGGAACGGTTCATTCGCTTGCCCACGCCATCGGTGCACTGTTCGATACTCACCATGGTCTGGCTAATGCCGTATTGCTGCCCTATGTGCTGGCGTTTAACCGTGCGGCCATAGAAGAGAAACTGACAACGATTGCCTCTCTTCTGAATCTGCCGAAAAAGATGGCGCTGCAGTGATTCTATGGATTACGGAATTACGCAGTAAATTGGCGATACCCGCCACGCTGGCCGAGCTGGGCATCGAAGAAAGTGCCCTGTCAGATATTGTTGCACTGGCGCTGCTCGATGCAGAGCACCAGACCAATCCGGTGAGTATGGATGCAGCGGGCTTTATGCAGATTTGTCAGAATGCCTTTGCCGGTACGATTAAAAGCGACCAATAATATCGCTGGATACATACCAAAAACGCCGTCTGAATCCGCTCAGACGGCAAACGGTGTCTGCGTTCCGGGAAAAGGACTGACCGGAGCAGATTCCGGTGAATCCGGATTTTCAGGTTCGCTGAATCCCCACTCGCGCAACAGATACTCTGTAATCGCCTGATCGACTTTCTGTTGAATACCGGGAACCCCCTGATTTCCAAAGATGCGGTTAAATTCAAAAACGTAAGGATGACGGTCCACCATCGCGATATCAAAGCCGCCATGGTTAATACCAAGTTCTGTAGCAAGTCTGGTTACCAGTGCACAGGCTTCCGGCGGCAAAATACCGGTTTCTGCGCTGCCACCACGGGCCAGGTTATTATAGAAACCCTGCTCTGCCTGCAAACGCCAATAGCCACCAACAATACAGTCTCCGGCCCAGATAATCCGCAGGTCCCGGTCAATCGGCAGGCACTCCTGCACATAGATCACCGGCGTCTTTTCAAGATATTTTCGCCAGTCCTGACGGTTTTCGATCAGAAAAACACCTTCTCCCATACTGCTTTTCGGAATCTTGGCAACAAACGGAAGAGGCATCGCATCCCAGGCCTGCTCCGCGGCATAGGGCGTATTGGCATCGATAATGGTCCAGGGCACATTGGCAGGCGCGACAGCGGTAAAACAGCGCGTCATTTCGACTTTGTCATGGCCAATATGATAGCTGGCCGCACTGGGGAAAATGCGCTTTTTAAGGCCATAGATCAGTGAATTAACCTGCCAGTACTGCGGAAAAAGAACCCCGTCAGCATCCATAATATGCTGAATATGGTTGTTCATCTGCTCCGCTTTCAGGTAGTGAGTATTACCAAAGTTGAGCGTGCGGCAGGCATCAAAAGAGATCAGTTTCACGTCAGGCACACAGCAAAAAAGTTGCTGCATTTTATTCATGGCCAGTGCAGACAAAAGCAAATCTTTTTGCTGGTGACGATAAGCAAAGGTCCTGATCCGGACTGCTGTCTGACCGCACTGCCGTCACTGTCCCATTCGCTGGAAAGGATTGTCTAATTTCCGCCGCTATTTATTACCTAAGCCATTTACTACACTAATGTAATAATCATTTATGTAATTTTCTGTACTAAAGTCCCTATGTCTTATTTCTCTGCAGTCGAAAGTCAGCTGGATGACTTTGCTGCCAAATACCCGGAATTTTCCCGCCGCGAAGCCGGGCTGATACGCCTGATTCGTGCCGTTGACCGGCAGATCACCGATCATGCCAACAACAATCTGCGTCAGTTCGGGCTGACCCTGACCGAATACAATGTTCTCACCATGCTGGATGCCAGAGGCAGCGGCATGAGCATTTCCGAGCTGGTAAAACGCACCGGTGAAAAGCCGTCCAACACCACCCGGCTGACAGATCTGCTGGTGAAAAAAAATCTCCTTGTACGGGAGGTAAGTGATAAAGACCGCCGCGTCTGGCTGGTTAAAATCAGCAAAGATGGTAAAGCTCTGATGAAAAAGATGCTGCCGGTGATTAATGAACAACTCAGCCAGCTGTTTCAGGGATTTGACGATGCCCAATATCAGGCTTTGTACAGCAACCTGCACTCCCTGCTGAACACTTCGGATCGCGACTCTCTCTGATGACCAGCCTACAGATTAAAAACTTCTTCACCGACCAGCCGTCGGGGATGCTGGCTTCTGTACGCGAAGCTATGAAAGGTCAGAGCAAAGCCTGGCTGTTTATCTTTAAAACTCTGCTGTCCATGTACATCACCCTGGCACTGGCAATGGCGCTGGAGCTGCCATCTCCAAGCATGGCACTGCTGACCATTCCGATCGTGATGAATCAGCAATCCGGTATGATCATGGCCAAGAGTTTTTTCCGGATTCTTGGCACACTGCTCGGAGCGACAGCCTCCATCACCATTGTCGCTCTGTTTCCGCAGCAGCCTTATCTGATGCTCACAGCCATCGCCTTATGGACAGGGATATGTGCCGCGGGCGCGCTGATGAACAAAGGCTTCCGCGCTTACACCTTCGTACTCAGCGGCTATACCGTGGCCATGATTGTGCTGCCGGTTGTGAACACCCCGGAGGCAATTTTCAGCGTTGCCGTACACCGCTTTTTTGAACTGGTGCTGGGGATGACCGTTACAACCATCGTATTCGATGGCTTGTTTCCGGTGCAGCTGCGCACTCAGGTAAAAAACCTGTCTGAAAGTAATCTCGCGTTTCTGATTGAGGAAGTTCGCCGGGGATTAACCATCCCTGCAAACAGCACCGAAACAGGCGACCGCACTGAAACGAACAAAAGTGATGACGGAACCCTGCAATTTCAGACAGCACAAAAAGCCACCTGCTTCGAGGATCTGTTGAACAACGCGGTGTTTGAGGGCCCCTGGCTGAGCAGTATCAGCCGTGCCTTAAAACGCAGTAATCACTATTTTATGCAGACTGTCACGCGACTGCAGTCGCTGCGCCGGCTGCAGAACCGCTTGCAGGACAAAGGACTGGCTGCCGCAGCTCAGCTGCAAAGTCTGTCGGCACCACTGGCAGAAAGACTGAATCAGGATGTCTCCGACACAGCCCTGCTGGTGCGCGATCTGCAACAGATTGCTGCCCGCTTACCACAACTGCACAACACGCTGAAATACAGCTTACCGCAGGATGAGCATCAGGCATTTGATACCGGCAGCGCCCTGCTGACTCAGTTATTAAAATCCCTGATCCGTTGCCTGCACACGCTGTCAGTGGCGCGTCCGGATGCCGAGAAAAAGAAATTTCCGCGTACCCGCTTCAGCCGCACGTTTGACCCGGTGATGGTCATGCTGACCATGACCCGTACCAGCCTGATCTGTTTTGCTTCAGGAATGTTATGGATCGCCAGCGGCTGGTCTTCNGGTGCTACCGGTATGTTTATTGTTGTCGCTCTGAATATGATGCTGGCNCCTCTGCCGAATCCACTGGCTGCGGTNAAAATGGCNGCTATCGGCCATAGNACAGCNCCNTTTNTTGCNCTNGGCTGTTTTGCCATTCTGCCACTGCTGACNACATTCCCGATGCTGGTGATCGGTACTCTGCCATTTTTCCTGGCGCTGATGTACATAGTCACCCGNCCAAAACTGATGGGNNTTGGTATGCCANTGTTAATNGGCTTTATCGTAGCCCTTAANCTTGGTTACAGCGCCAGCGAGGATTATGAGCATTTCTTTAATGAAATGTTTGGTGCCATCGTTGGTGCCAACCTGGCCGCTGTTGGCTTTTTGCTGTTGCCNGGNGTTAACGGTACTCATCGTCANTACAAACGCTTTATGAAATTTCTTGATCAGAGCGTGCATATGGCNGCNACCTCGCCGCTCAATGTACTGGCNGAACATCTGGAAAGCCGTAACCGTGATATCTGCGTGCAAATGGTNTCGCAGNTGCCTGCNGGCAGTNACAGAGCAAAGCGCTTTATTCAGCGTTCATTGATGACACAGGAAACCTGCTACGTGCTGGTATCGCTGCGCGAGGATNTGCAGGACACAGGNATTTCTGAGCAACAGAANCATCTGATCCGTGANGTCATTGATCTGATTAATGAACACTGGCANGACGGCCANATCAGCGAAACGGGTCANCATCGAATCAATGTTTGTATGGCACTGGCGATGCAAAGTCTGACGTCATCTGCANACGAGCAGACATTGCGTGAGCACCTGTATCTGCTTGCCGATGTACTTGATGAACAANTCAGCCAACATTCATCTTCTGAGCATNCTGAGGAGGCAATCCTTGCCAGCTGAATTTTCGGTATCCGGCGTCTATTTACCCGGTGGGATACTTTTATTGCTGCTGTTACTGCCGGTCTTTGTACTGACCGACAGAGCACTGCTGCGCATTAATTTCTATCAGATGATGTTTCACCCATCGCTGATACGCATGTCCATTTTCGTCTGTATTTACAGCGTTTGTTACGTTCTTTTTGTGGGTTAATCATGAATAAGTCTTCTGCCATCCACACGACGATTGCCGTCGTAATTATTTTAGCTGCTGCATTATCCGCCCATGCCGCGTGGCTTAATTACACCACTTCACCCTGGACCCGCGATGGCCGCGTACGTGCAGACATTGTACGTGTTTCTGCCGATGTCTCTGGTCTGGTAACTGCGGTCAATGTAAAGGATAACCAGCGGGTCAAAGCAGGTGATGTGTTGTTTACCGTCGACCGTGACCGTTACCGTCAGGCCGTTGAACGCGCAGAAGCGGATCTGGCCTACGCCAAAGCCGACCTCGAAGCTGCACATGCCAACGCGGCCATCGCACAGGCAGATATCAACGCCAATTTAAGCCGCTACCAGATGGAGAAAGAACGCGCCGAACGACGTGAGCGGATGAACGATATGGTTTCCGCAGAAACCATTCACGACAGTCGCTCCGCAGCAATTACTGCCGAAGCAGAACTGCGCCAGTCTGAAGCCGAGAACAAACAGGCAACGGCCAATATCAGCAAAGCCGAAGCTGCTGTGCAGCAGGCAGAAACGACGCTGGATATGGCGCGTCTGGATTATGAACGGGCAGAAGTCCGCGCCGCAGCAGATGGCACAGTGACGAACCTGGATGTAAAAGAAGGCGACTATATCAGTACCGGTGTACCCGCCCTGGCGCTACTGAAAGATAACAGCATGTGGGTGTACGGTTATTTTGAAGAAACCAAATTGCCTTCGGTACACGTCGGTGATCGTGCCGAAGTGAAACTGATGGCCGGCGACCTGATTATTCCGGGTACCGTAGAAAGTATTGCCTCAGGTATTGCCGACACCGCCGCCGCGACAGCGAATAATATGCTGGCGGATATTACCCCAACCTTCAGCTGGATTCGTCTGGCACAGCGCATCCCGGTAAGAGTAAGAATAGATACATCCAAAGTACCGGCCGGTTTTAATCTGGTAGCCGGTATGAGCGCCAGCGTGACCGTCCGGCCGTTTAAAAGTACGGACGAATAACCAGGATCAGCTCAGTAATCTGAGCACATCCGGGGCACGGGCATTGGCCTGTGCCTGTACCGCAATCTGTATCTGATTGCGGATATCTTCATTACTCTGACGTGCTGCCGCCTGCGCCATATCCGTATCGCGCAAACGACTTAATGCAACTGCATTGTCACCGATATTACCGGACAGCCGCTCCATCGTGCTTTCAAAGCGGTTGGCAACCGCACTGGTATCAGCCATGGCCGAACTCAGGCGCTGCAGATCATCGTCGGTGGAATTAATCAGGGTTTCAACATCCGCTGACGATGCAACATTGCCATTAAAGCTGCCCAGCTCCAGAACCTGCATGGGGTCAATCGTAATGGTATCGCCGGCACTTTCGCCGACCTGAAACACCCTCGGCTCGTCTGCGGAAAAAATCGCTTTGCCGTTGAAGGTGGTATTTTCCAGCACGGAGCGGTTTTCATCATTCAGCGCATTGATCTCGGACTGAATGGCCTGACGGTCACTGTCCGATAAAATGCCATTTCCGGCCTGCACTGCCAGTTCCCGGATACGGCTGACATTGGATGACAGGGATTCCAGCGCCCCGGAGGCGGTCTGGGCATAAGAAATCCCATCAGCGGCATTGCGCAGCGCCATACGCTTACCGGCCAGTTCTGCGTCCATACGTGATGAAATACTTAATCCCGCGGCATCATCGGCAGCACTGTTGATACGCTGACCTGAGCTTATCTGCTCTGCAGCAGAAGATTTAGCAGAGTAAGCACCCGCTACCGCCGAACTCAGCGGATTCACCGTCATAGCCACTGTTGCGACCTCCCCTTCAGTGAGATTTAATCAGGGTACGCCTGCGCATTAATGGCGTCTGCGATTGGCTGCCATTTCTGATCAAAAAATCGCCAAAGATATATGACTGTCGTGCAGATGCTGACTTTCCTGAATTCTGGCTGTATCCGCATGCCAGGTAGCAAAAGAAACCATAATGAAAAAAGGAGCCAAAGGGCTCCTTTTGTTTGCGTAATGACCTTGCGTCTTCATACCGGCTTATGTGGCTGACAGCCANTTTTGCTGANGAAGNANGCGGGANCNGATCAGGTTGGCTTTTTGTATTTTTTACGCAGCTGTTTGCGCGCTTTTTCCTGCTTGATCTTACGCTTGTTGGACGTCCGCTCTACAGCCTCAGCGCGTTTCTTACTGGAATGACGCACGTCTTTTTGTTTTTCNGCAAANGGGTTATCACCCTGGCGGAATTCCATACGGATCGGCGTACCACTGATTTCCAGCACCCGGCGATAGGTATTAGCCAGATANCGCTTGTAGTCTTCCGGCAGCTCNTTNGCCATATTACCGTGAATCACAATAACCGGCGGGTTTGATCCGCCCTGNTGCGCNTAACGCAGCTTAGGNCGACGGTTACGCACNACCGGNGGCTGATGGCTGGCAGTNGCATCTTCCAGAATGCGGGTCAGCATATTGGTCTGCCATTTTGCCATGGCCGACTCATAGGCGTTATCNACNGATTCGTACAGATGACCAACNCCGGTGCCATGTAATGCCGAAATAAAATGCATATCGGCAAAGGTCAGNAAGTCAAAACGACGGTCAATTTCCGTTTTAACCCGGTCTTTNTCGTCCTGCGTCATGCCATCCCATTTGTTGATGGCAATCACCAGAGCACGGCCGGAGTTCAGCACAAAGCTGAGCATGTGCANATCCTGCTCGACGATACCGGTACGGGCATCGAGCACCAGAATACAGACGTTACAGTCCTGAATGGCCTGCAGCGTTTTAATAATGGANAATTTCTCCGCCGCTTCAGAAATATTTTTGCGGCGGCGTACACCGGCCGTATCAATCAGTGTGTATTCCTGACCGTGACGCTCATAGGGAATATAAATGCTGTCCCGGGTNGTACCGGCTTCGTCATAGACCACCACACGATCTTCGCCGAGGAANCGGTTCACCAGNGTNGATTTACCCACGTTCGGGCGNCCNACNACNGCGATNTTAATGCCTTTAACGTCAAGNTCTTCGTGNACCGGNGCATCTTCGCCNGCCAGTTCNCGGAAGTACTCNTCTTCATCTTCCGGCAGCTCTTCCATCACGTATTCGATCAGGGCGGAAATACCNCGGTTATGAGCGGCGGCAATGGCTAACGGCTCGCCCATNCCCAGTTCAAAGAATTCACCAAGAACCAGATCCGGGTTTTTACCGTCGATTTTATTGGCAACCAGATAGGCGTCTTTACCGGAGCGGCGCAGATGCTCAGCGATCATACGGTCGCCATTGGTGATGCCNGCACCNACATCCACCATAAAGAAGACAATGTCAGCATCCTGAATCGCCTGGTAGCTCTGCGCGGCCATNGCNGAATCAATTCCCTCTTCTTCGCCACTGATACCACCGGTATCAACCACGATAAAAGGACGATCNCCGATCTTACCCTCGCCGTATTTGCGGTCACGGGTCAGGCCGGCGATTTCAGCCACCAATGCGTCACGGGTTTTCGTCAGGCGGTTAAAGAGCGTGGATTTACCCACATTCGGACGGCCGACCAACGCAATGACAGGAACCATATTCAGGAAACCTCAGTATTCGCCAGCGCNCNGGCTGACGTTTTCAATAATTTTTCTTGGGCAGATAAACAAAACGCCGCAGAAGGCGGCGTTTCGCACAACATCTTCACCAGTTTAGTCTGCTTCGATATCAAGCAACAGCAGCTCGCCCGCATTGGTAAAGATCAGAACACCTTCCGGTGTGGCGACCATTGGGCTGCGGATGCCCATATCGATACCGCGCAGCGCACGCCAGTTGGTACCTTCAGTCTGGTTNGGNTAGCTGATGTGCAGNGGCTTAGGACGCAGCAGAACACGTCCGACCAGCTCGCCATCCACCTGACTCATAACATGCAGATAACCTTCACGGTCAGCCGCCAGCAGCCAGTTACCGTAAGCCGTTACCTGACCTGGCAGCTGGNCNCGCAGACCCTTCTGAGTCCACACTTTAGCNCCGCTGTTCTGGTCNTAAGCCTGGATCGTACCATCNTCGAGNGTCAGGTAAATATTACCCAGACCCAGCGCCGGGCTGGTATAGGTTGAACCCTCTTCTTCCCAACGGGTTTGTCCGTTGGGAGTGATCGCGGCCAGTTTACCGTGGTAGCTAGCAGCGTAAATTACGCTGCCATCCAGTGCCGGGCTGCCATCGATATCCACCAGTCGTTCCAGCTCTGAACGGCCATCCGGAGTCGCCAGACGTACTTCCCAACGGGGAATACCCAGGGTCTTATCCAGCGCCAGTACTTTACCGGTGGCAAAACCGGCCACTACGAACTGATCCATTACCAGAGGCGTACCCGTGCCACGCACTGAGAGCACCGGCATGGCATTTTCATAAGACCAGGCCTGGCGACCATTGCTGCGCTCAAACGCAGTTACACGACCGTCGACTGTCTGTACGAACACACGGCCACGATCAAAACCTGCCGGAGCAACAGCTTCGCTGCTCATGCGGCTGCGCCAGATTTCTTCGCCATCCTCTGCCTTCAGACAATGAAGATAGCCATCCAGCGTGGCCACAAACAATTGATCACGGTCGCCGCTCACCGCAGAGGATACTTTTGCATCCAGGGTAACCGACCAGATTTTATCGCCATCTTCGAGGCTCATGGCGGTCAGCGCACCGGATGGATCCGCAGCGTAGACCACGGAATTCATCACCAGTGGGTACAGGCGGGTATAAGCCTTTTGCGGGCCTTCGCCGAGCTTTTCACGCCACTTGATATCAATATCCGTCTGATCGTTATAATCAGGCAGTCCGCTCTCCCCGGTGTCAGCCGTTTCGTTTTCCGGCTGGCTGGCACAGGCGGCCAGCAAGACACTGAGAACAACAGGAAGCAGCAGACTGCGCATCAGGCGTCTCCGTCTGTGCTGGCTGCTGCAGCCAGGTTATCAATCTTACGCTGCAGGCCCTGAGTATTCAGGCCCAGGTTCTGTGCGGCAGTCTGAGCGCTGATGTAGGCTGCGCGGGCTTCTGCCAGCTGACCTTTCAGGTACAGAGCATCGCCTTTCGCTTCGTCAAACTGGGGCGCATAAGCGTCCGCAGGAACGGTGGCTACCAGAGCCAGCGCTTCATCGTATTTTTCCTGCTGAATCAGCACATTGGCCAGACGGGACTGCGCCGTGTATTTCACCGGACCTTCATCCGCTGTAGCGATCAGTGCTTTCAGTTCGGTTTCAGCGGCAGCGAAATCACCTTCGTCCGCAGCGAAACGCGCCAGAAACAGGGAACCGAATTGCGCGTAAGTGGTGCTGGCGTAATCTGTTTTTAATTGCTGAGCCAGTGCTTCCATTTCTTCTTTCACAGCGTCTGTCTGGGCAGCAGCTGGCTGTGCTGCCTGCTGAATCAGCTGACTGAACACCTGAGAAGCCGCTTCACCAGTGGCCTGCTGTTTCTCTTTCCAGGTATTCCAGCCGAAAAAACCGCCGCCAGCGATCAGTACGGTGATCAGCAGGCTTTTGCCATTATCAGCCCACCACTTTTTAAGTGCTTCAGCCTGTTCTTCATCGGTACGGATATCAGTCATTCTTCCACGTCTCCGTGCGTGTGTTTTTATTTCACTGCCGGCAAACCACCGGCCTGTTTTTTAATGGTTAAAAAATTTCTTTGGCAATCCAGTCGCCGACTTCAGCAGCCGGGACGGTTTCCTGACCCGCTTCACCACGCAGATCCTTAACCGTTACTGTACCGGCTGCGACTTCGTCTTC